>NZ_JBHTJS010000059.1:0-35868 GCF_042676125.1 Oceanisphaera ostreae | reverse complement strand
AACGGCTTCCCCAGTAACTGTTAAATACTCTATCAATTCATCTGACTTAAACATACAAGGGTCGAATTCATTCGACCTCTTTAGGCCGTGCTATGGTTTTTGGTCGATTGAAATCGACCCTACGATCAGGATGGCTCCTTGTTTTTTGTAGGGGCGAATTCATTCGCACAATAATGGTGGCACGGCCTAAAAGAGACCAACCTACAAAACTAACGTGAGACCTTGACACCCAACAGAGTATCTACAGAAGACATAAAAATCTGATCAGTTAGTTTTCCTGATTGGTATAAGATCTCTTGTAGTCCGACGCTTTAGCTGCCGGCCCTGTGAGCGAAGCAGGGTGTTTTTTGGACTGGGTTTGGTTTTTCTGGGGGCTGGGCGCTACAGGCTTGGCGCTGTATTATGTACCAATAAACAAAATATTAACGAGACTGTTTTTATGGAGCATTTTAATGATATTTATCAGCGTGCTTGTGAGCGTCATGGCGGCGAAGCGGCACTAAAGGCGTTGATTGCGTCACCACTTGCAACCGATGCTGAGCTGGCGGCGATCACCGATGATCGCTGGTTATCCTCTTTTACCATGAGTTTGTTCCAGTCTGGGTTTGTATGGAAGATTATCCGTAGCAAATGGCCAGAGTTTGAACGAGCTTTCTTTGGTTTTGATCCAGAAAAAATGCTGATGCTGGACGAACGCCATTTTGATCGGCTGAACAATGATACAGGCATAGTGCGTCACGCTAAAAAAATTGCCGCAGTGCCAGCTAATGCACGCATGGTACTAGAGCTAGGTAAAGAGCACGGCGGCTTTGGTGCCTTTGTTGCGCAGTGGCCTAAAGATGACATCACCGGCTTATGGATGATGATAAAAAAGCACGGTAAGTTGTTGGGCGGCAATATTGGCCCTTACGGTTTACGGCGCTTGGGTGTAGATACCTTTGCCTTTACTGGTGATGTCAGCGCCTATTTACGTCATCATCAAGTAATAGATGCAGGGCTAGGCAGTAAAAAAGGCATGCAACAGGCCCAAGCGGCGTTTAACCAATGGCATCAGCAAAGTGGCCTAAGTCTCACTGCAATCAGTAAAACTATCGCCTTTTCAATCGGTTAAATATATAGCTGCCAGCGATAAGCTTTCAGCCGTCAGATAAACATTGTTCTGATAGGGCGACTTATTTTAGACAAGAGTATTTGCGCAATAAGGATGGCAGGCCTAACGCCATGGTTTTATGGTTGTCTTTAACTGACCGCTTACAGCTTACGGCTATCCTTTAAATAGGGTGTTAGAAATCCATGTACTTGCTGCACTATTTTTGGTTGGGCGTTGGCGGTGGGGTGAATGCCATCGTCCATGATCATGCCGTTCTCACCTATTAATGGGGCGACAAAAAATGGTAATAACGGCAGTTGATACTCGGTGGATAGCCGAGTGAAAATAGCACTAAACTGTTGTAAATAACGGCGACCATAATTAGGCGGTAGCTGAATGTCGGTCAATATCACCTTGGCGCCGGCCTGATTGGCCAACGTAATCATCTGTTCTAAATTATCTTCAATTAATACTGGTGGTAGGCCGCGCAGGCCATCATTCCCGCCCAACTCCAGCAGCACTAAACTCGGCTGATGCCTTTCCAACAACGAGGGCAAACGCTGCAAGCCACCTTGGGTGGTGTCGCCGCTGACACTGGCGTTAATCACCTCAACCTGTATATTTTCATTTTGCCATTGTTGGGCGAGTAGTTGTGGCCAAGCTTGTTGGGCATTCATACGATAACCCGCACTGAGACTGTCACCGAGGATCAATACGGTGTTAGCATGAGTAACAAACGACACTAATAGCATCAGTAGCAGAAGGACGCGAGGCATGACTGTTTCTCCTATTATCAAGGTTGCCAATTTAAGTCATAAAGTTCGGTTAGGCGAGCAGACATTAACCATCCTTGAGGGTATTGCATTTGAAGTCAAGCCCGGCCAAAGCGTGGCATTAGTCGGAGCGTCAGGCTCGGGTAAGTCCACACTGCTTGGGCTGCTAGCGGGGCTAGATAGTGCCAGTGACGGTGATATTGCCATTAAAGACCAGTGGTTGTCCGCTCTAAATGAAGAGCAGCGGGCTCAATTACGTGGCCAGCATATTGGCTTTGTATTTCAGTCTTTTTTGTTGCTGCCCACGTTAACCGCGCTAGAAAATGTGATGCTACCCGCCGAGCTACAAGGAAAGAAACGCTGTGACGAGCGGGCTCGGCAACTGCTAGAACAAGTGGGGCTTGGGGCAAGAGTTCAGCATTTTCCGAGCCAGCTTTCTGGTGGCGAACAGCAGCGCGTGGCTATTGCTCGCGCTTTTATGACCCAACCAGAGATTTTGTTAGCTGATGAGCCTACGGGTAATTTAGATCATCGCACCGGAGAGCAGATTATCGATCTGTTGTTTGAGCTTAATCAAACCCATGGCACCACCTTGCTAATGGTGACCCATGATGAAGCCCTGGCTCAGCGCTGTGAGCGACGCTTAGTGATGACTGCGGGTCGTTTGGAGGAGTTGCATGCATAGCTTGGGGCTGGGGTTAATATGGCGTGAAATGAGTAGCGGCCCGTTGCGGTTGTTTATGCTGGCGCTAGCCTTAAGTGTGGCCAGCATACTGAGCGTCACCTTAGTGGCCGACCGGCTGAACCAAGCACTGACCTTGTCGGGGCGTGACTATATTGCGGCCGATCAGGTATTGTCGGGCAGCCGCGTAGCTGATGAGGCTTGGCTTAGTGAGGCAAAACGCCAGGGGTTAGCATTATCACGTACCCAGTCGTTTCAAAGTGTGCTGTTTGCCGATGACAAACTCCAACTGGCCAGCGTGCGTGCGGTGGACGATGCATTTCCGTTTTATGGCGAATTACAATTAAGGCCCGAACAGCCCGTGGCGCCTGGCGCTATTTGGCTATCGTCTCGATTGCTGACGCTGTTACAGCTGAGTACCGGCGACAGTGTGGAGCTGGGTAATACCGAGCTTAAAGTGGCGGGTGAACTACTTAAAGAGCCGGATCAGGGATTTTCTCCCGCGTTATTAGCGCCTCGGGCCATGATCCATATTGATGACGTAGCGGCTACGGGCATTCAAATGGCTGGTAGTCGGGTGAGTTATCGTTATTTATTTAAGGGCGAGCCTAACCAGTTAGCGGCTTATGGAGCCTGGCTTAAGCCTCAGTTGCAACAGGGTCAACAATGGCTGGGGCCCGATAATGCCGACACACCGGTGGCGCGTTCACTGGTGCGGGCTGAGCAGTTCTTTCGTCTCGCTTCGCTAATAGGCGTACTACTGGGCATTTTAGCAATGGCCATTGCGTTAGGCTATTTTTCTCGCCGTGAGCAAGACCGCATGGCGCTGCTAAAAACCCTAGGTGCAAGTCGGCGACAATTGTTTGCTTGGCTGGCACGGCTGTTGCTAAGCCTGTTAGTCATTGGCTCGCTCTTGGGGGCTGTGGTGGGAGTTGGGCTGCACAAACTGATTTTGCTCAGCCTAGGCGATGCGCTAAATATACCGCTGCCACCGCCTTCATTGATGCCCTTTTTGGTAGCCATTGGCATGGCGTTGCTGACCACGCTGATGCTATCGATTGTACCCATGGCGCGTTTACTTAAAGTGCCACCGCTGCGGGTGCTGCGCAATGAGGCTGAGGCGCGTATTGCGCCGGGCTGGAGCTTAGGTATTTTGCTGGGCGGTACCTTTATTTTAAGTTGGCTATTTGCCGGTGCTTGGCAGCTTGCGGTGGGCTTGTTGGTAGGGTTGATTGCACTGGTCGGCGTGCTCGGTGGTTTATGCTGGCTCATGTTGACCTTGGTGCGCCGCATCGGCGGCGGCATTGGTTTTCGACTCGCAGTAAGTCGCTTGCAACGAGCAAGATTGGCGACCCTTATTCAATTTGGTGGTATTGCGTTAGCACTGTTTTTAGGCAGCTTGCTGTGGGTGGTGCGGGGTGAGTTAGTGAATGGCTTTCTGGCTCAGCTACCACCGGATACGCCTAATCGCTTTCTGATTAATATTGCCAGCCAGCAGTTAGACCCGCTGCGTGACAGACTAGATGAAGCCGGTCTGGAACGTTCGCAGTTTTATCCCATTGTGCGGGGGCGCCTAAGTGCCATTAACGATAAGTCTACGGAGTCAGACGTGGACAACGGCCGTAACGATAATGGAGTAGGGCGAGAGCTAAACTTGACCTATAGCGAATTGCTGCCCAAGGGTAATCGTTTGGTGCAAGGTGACTGGAGCACCACGGCAAACGGCGTCTCGATAGAGTCGGGGTTGGCCGAGCGTTTACAGCTGACCATTGGCGATAAGATAACGATGGACTTGGCAGGCCAGAGTGTGTCAGCCGAGATACGCAATATTCGAGAAGTTGATTGGGACAGTATGAAGCCTAATTTCTATCTGATTTTCAGCCCCGATGTACTGGCCAGCTATCCGGCGACTTGGTTGGCCAGTTTTTATCTGCCCCCCGAGCAACAGGCGTTAGAAGTAGAGTTAATCCGCGCTTTTCCTACCATGACGCTGCTAGATGTAGAGGCGCTGTTGCAACAACTACGTGAGGTACTGGCTCAGGTCAGCCAAGCCTTGCTGGTGATCATGGCACTGGTAACTGGGGCCAGCGTGCTGGTGCTATTAGCACAATTAGAAACCACGCTAGACAGTCGACGGCGTGAATTAGTATTGCTACGCACCTTAGGTGCCAGTGAACGATTAATGAAAGCTTCTTTGCGTTGGGAGTGGCTGGCCGCAGGCATAGTATCTGGCTTGGCGGCGGCATTAGCGGTTGAGTTATGCGTGGCCGTGCTGTTACCGCAGTGGTTGGGACTTACGTGGCAGCCGCACCCTCTGTTGTGGCTGGGATTGCCTTTACTGAGCACGACACTATTGATGTTGGCCGGAAGAATGGGCGGAATTACTAGTGGCACCCTAATGAACCGCTTACGGGAATGGTAGAAAAGTCAGCGCCGAGCGCCCAGCACCAAGCTAAAAAATACGCTGTTTGGTCCTTAGCTTAGTGCTCGGCGTTTAGCGCTTGGCGCCATGGTTTAAAGTTTCTTTCAGTGCTTTTTCGAGTGTAGGATAGCGAAAATAGAAACCAGCTTTTTGCAGTCGCACCGGCATCACTCTTTGTCCGGTTAATAGTAAGTCGGCCATTTCGCCAAACAGTAAGCGCATCGACCAAGCAGGAATACGCGCAAAGTGTGGCTTGTTTAGTACGCGCGCTAAGGTGCGACTAAATTGCTCGTTAGTCACCGGCTCTGGGGCGCTGGCGTTAAAGGGACCGTGGCACTCGTCGTGATCTAATATAAACAGCAATAAGCTCACCACGTCATCAATGTGGATCCACGACATATATTGCTTGCCGCTACCGATGGGGCCACCTAATCCTAAGCGGTAACTGGGTAACATTTTTTTTAATGCGCCACCTTCGGATCCCATTACCACTGCTAAACGAATGCAGCAGACGCGCGTTTGCTCACTGGCGGCTTGGTTGGCTAATTGCTCCCACTTTGCACACACCTCGTGGCTAAACTCCAGGTGTGGATTCGAGTCTTCATCAACGAGCGCCTCGCCTTGGCGACCATAAAAGCCCACCGCCGAACCACTGATGAGTACTTTGGGAGGCGTTTGGCCTGCATTTAGTTTGGCAACGAGTTGCTCTGTAATATTCCAGCGACTGTGACAAATGCGCTCTTTTTGAACTTGGGTCCAGCGTTTTTCAGCAATGGGTTCGCCAGCTAAGTTAATCACCGCATCAAAGTTATCCAGATTATCTAGGGAATCTAGCGACGCTAACGCTTCAATATCGTGCCCCAAGCGCTGATGCACCTTGTTAGGGGTACGGCTAAGCACTGTTACTTCATGATGCGGGCGTAAATGGCTCATTAAACGGTGGCCAATAAAGCCTGTACCACCGGTGAGTAGTATCTTCATGATGCTTCCCCTTTGCCTGATATGCACTGGTTCAATGCATTTAAGTTTAGCACTTAACAGTACGCGTAGATGAGCAAGTTTTTAGAGGCAGATCAGCAAATTACAAGGTTGAATAGTAAGCGGAAGATTAAAGGGCGGGATTGGATAGAACAGCCGAGGTTATCCACATAAACTGTGAGTAAGTCTGTAGATTACCTCGGGCATTAAAGCTAGCTCTTTGATATTAAATCAAAAAGCTGACTGGGCAGGGATCCAGCAGGATCACGCCAACGCAGCAATTGCAGCGTCGTATGCAGGCTCTTCAGTAATTTCGGCAACCAGCTCGCTGTAGATAACTTTACCTTGCTCGTCAATGGCGACTACGGCACGGGAAGACAGACCACGCAATGGGCCATCGCTTAAGGCAACGCCGTAGGCATTCAAGAATTCAGCATTGCGAAATGCAGAGGCGGTTTGTACGTTTTCGATGCCTTCGGCGCCACAAAAACGGCCCAAAGCAAAAGGTAAGTCCATAGATACGCACAGTACTTTAGTATTAGAAAGCGCGGCTGCTTTTTCGTTGAAGGTGCGAACGCTAGTGGCACATACGCCCGTATCTACGCTAGGGAAGATGTTCAGCAGTACTTTTTGGCCTTTAAAATCAGCCAAACGAACGTCGTTTAGATCGCCATCAGTCAGCGTAAAATCAGCCGCCGCTTGGCCTGCTTGTGGAAATTGGCCAGAAACGGCAACTGCATTACCCTGAAAAGTCACAGTAGACATTTATTATCCCCTTGTTGAAAGGCAGTATGAAAAAATATATTGAATGGTTAAGTTACCAGTTTTCGGCATAAGGAAAAGGTTTTTATTTTTACGCGTAAGGCTTGAATGCCAAAACACAGCGCTAAGCTGTTAGTCAAAGACAAAAAAACACCAAATTAATACATTTGGTGTTTTTAATACCAATCGTACTAAATAAGTAGTCTGCTTTTACTTCCTATAAATGTCGGATAAACGGCCTACTCCACCGACACGCTGCAAGCACATCCATGTGGCGCTCAAACACATGACATCCTTGTCATGTGATGGTCGGTGGAGCAGTGCCCTTCATCCTCTCCTATATTTCGCAGGTGACTGATGACGCTGCTCACAGACAACTCGATGCTTATAAAGAGGCAACAGAGATCGCCTACCACGACCGTGAAATGCCAAGGACGGCATTTCCCGAGCCCCCATGGATGGGTTTATGGCGGGTCGTGGGAGGTGGCTCTGTTGCCTCTAACACTCCAAGCTTTAAAATAGATCAAATATTCAGTGGGATTGGTATAACTTATAGCTGACGGCGTAAAGCGTACCGCAGAGCTAGCTTTTCGCTGCTGCCATTTGGGCGCCCTGAATGGCGGTAAGGGCGATGGTATATACGATATCGTCGACTAACGCACCGCGCGATAAGTCGTTAACGGGCTTGCGCATGCCTTGTAACATAGGGCCAATTGATACCAGCTGTGCCGAACGCTGTACCGCCTTATAAGTGGTATTACCGGTGTTTAAATCAGGGAAGATAAACACGGTTGCCTTGCCTGCTACGGGGGAGTTTGGTGCCTTGGACTTGGCCACGTTTTCCATAATGGCCGCATCGTATTGCAGCGGGCCATCTATGATGAGATCGGGGCGTTTTTCCTTGGCCAGTCGTGTGGCCTCGCGCACCTTAATTACATCGGCGCCGGTGCCTGAACTGCCGGTAGAGTAAGAAATCATCGCCACCCTGGGTTCAATACCAAAGGCGGTAGCCGAGTCGGCAGACTGAATGGCAATTTCTGCTAATTGCTCAGCAGTGGGATCGGGATTAATGGCGCAGTCGCCGTATACCAGCACCTGATCTGGCAGCAACATAAAGAAGATTGATGAGACTAAAGAGCTGCCCGGTGCCGTTTTAATAATTTGCAGCGGGGGGCGTATGGTATTGGCCGTGGTGTTAATGGCCCCTGATACTAGGCCGTCTACCTCGTCGCGCTCTAACATCATGGTGCCTAGCACCACGTTATCTTTTAATTGCTCGCGGGCCACTATGTCGGTAATGCCTTTGGCTTTACGCAACTCCACCAGCCGCTCTACATAGTGATCTCGCACTTGTTCGGGATCGATAATGTCGATTCTGTCATCCAACACAACGCCTTGTTGGGCCGCAACGCGCATGATTTCTTCTTTATTACCCAACAATACTGGGCGGGCTATGCTGCGCTCGGCACAAATAGCCGCTGCTTTAATGGTACGCGGCTCTTCCCCTTCGGGTAGTACAATTCGTTTAGCGGCACGGCGTGCCAACTCGGTTAATTGATAGCGGAAAGCCGGTGGGCTGAGGCGGCGGCTACGGGTAGACTTGGCGCTTAGTGATTCAATCCAGTTTTGGTCAATATGACTGGCCATGTAATCTTGCACCAGTTCGATACGCTGCAAGTCATCGGTGGGAATTTCTAAATTAAAGTGCTGTAAGCTCACCGCGGTTTGCCAGGTATTGGTATCCACCATCAGGATCGGCAAGCCGGTTTCGGTGGCCTGCTGGCATAGCTCCATAATTTGCGGCTCGGGGTGGTAGCTGCCGTTTAATAGTAGGGCGCCAATTTTGACGCCGTTCATGGCGGCCAAACACACCGCCACTATTACATCGGAGCGATCGCCCGAGGCTACCAATAAGCTGCCTGGGCGAAAATGCTGCACCATATTGTGTAAGGCGCGAGCACAAAAGGTTACGCTGTGTAGACGGCGGGTGTTCAGATTGCCTTCATTAAGCACAGTGGCATTTAAATGGCGCGCTAAATCTACGGCGCGCGGCGCCACCAGCTGAGTGTTCCACGGAATGCAGCCCAAGATACGCAGCGGCATTTTGCCAAATACCTGTAGCACTTCTAAGTTAGGTGTGTATTTTTCAATTTTTTGGTTGGGGTTAAACACCTCGCTGAGATCGGGGCGGGTATTGCCATCATCATCCATGGGCGCACCCACTTTATTGATAATACAACCGACGATGCGTTTATTAAGCATGCCACCAAAGCTTGAGCAGGCCAGCTCAATGCGCTCTTTCAGTTGCTGGCTACTGTAGTTGCTAGGTTGGGCAATAAACACCATGTCGGCATCTAGCGCCTTGGCTATATCGTAGTTAATACGATTGGCAAAGGGCTGCTTATCGGTGGGAATCAAGCCCTCGACCACAATGACTTCGGCGCCGACGTCGGTCACATGCTTTTCAACACGGGCGACGATCTCTTCCAGCAGCACATCTAAATTGCCATGAGAAATCATGTTTTCTGCATAGCTAAGTGCAAATGGCTCGGGCGGCACAATGTTTGAGCCATTACTTATGACGGCAGTCGAGTGGTCTTGTACCGTGCTGCGATTGCGCGGTTGTGACACCGGCTTAAAAAAGCTGACGTTAACGCCATTGCGCTCCATGGCGCGTACCATACCTAAACTAACGGAGGTGGCACCCACGCCGCCACTAACGGGGACAAGCATTATTGTTCTGGCCATAAAGCCCTCTTATTTTTGCGCCAACGGTGTTGGGATAACTGCGAGTGGTTTAGACGATTATGCGGGCACATTTTCCAACATACTTTCAGATAAGGCCTGGGCATCTTGTGCTATCACCCACTCTTCATTGGTGGGGATAACCCAAGCGGGCGTGCTGTCTGGCGTGGTAATGCAGGCCGTTTTACCAAAGCGCGCATCGTGGTTAGCGGCTTCGTCGAGCTTGAAGCCCAGCAAGCTCAGCTTAGATAAGGTTATGGCGCGCACCAAAATAGAGTTTTCTCCAATGCCGCCGGTAAACACCACCGCATCTAATCGACCGTCTAGATTACAGGTGTAGCTGGCAATATATTTAGCTAAACGATGGCAAAAAATATCCATAGCCCGTTTGGCTTCGGGCTGTGAGTCGTAATGCTCGGCCACATAACGGCAGTCGCTGGTGTGCTCGGTCAGGCCTAACAGGCCAGATTTCTTAGTCAGTAAGGTATTAATACTCTCCAAGCTGTAGCCCAAGTTATCGTGCAGATGGAAAATAATGGCCGGATCGATATCGCCGCAGCGGGTACCCATCACTAAGCCTTCAAGAGGTGTTAACCCCATAGAGGTATCAACCGACTCGCCATTTTTGATGGCACACACCGAAGCTCCATTACCCAAATGACAGCTAATGATATTTAGTTGTTTCAGTGGCTTATTAAGTTGTTTAGCGGCTTGTTGGGCAATAAAAAAGTGACTGGTGCCATGCATGCCGTAGCGGCGGATATGATGTTCACGATATAGCTTATAGGGCAGGGCATAAAGATAAGCAGATTCGGGCATCGTCTGATGATAGGCCGTGTCAAATACCGCCACTTGCGGTAATGTCGGAAACGAACGTTGGGCCGAGGCAATACCAATTAAATGTGCTGGGTTATGCAGCGGCGCTAAGCTTGCGCAGTCTTCAATGCCCTTGATCACGGCGTCATTAATAAGCACCGAACGGGTAAATTGCTCACCACCGTGTACCACTCTATGTCCGATGGCACAAAGCTGCTGTATTAGCTCGGGATAAGTTGTTAGTAGCGTATTAACAATAAAGTCCAATGCTTGCTGATGTGCACTACCGGCACCTAAAGAGGCGCTATTTTTTTCGCCGTTAAAAACCCAGCTAATACGGGTATCGGGCAGATAAAAGCACTCTGCTAAGCCAGACAGTTTCTCGTCACCGGTCTCGGCATTAAGAATGGCAAATTTAAGCGACGAGCTGCCGCAATTAAGCACAAGAACCAGCTTGCTAGTCATCGGTAAACCTTGTCGTCAGGAGATAAAAATCTTGTTACCTAAATACTTATTTGAGGTAACCATGTTCAGTTGTCCCGTTATTTGGGGTATTGCTAGAGTTTGTTGACCTCTGAATATGCAGTACGGCAAACAATGCCAGTGATCATAACAGCAGGATAATTCCCGTCTAGTGGCGTAAAATACCATTAACGAGAATATATTTTCATGATTTGGGTCTAGGAATGATCCCTTATTTAGGCGCTTGCGCTCTACTTTTGGAGGCATTATGACTACATTGACGAGTACGCTACACAGAGGCAGCGCCTATCTTGGCGCTTGGCCGCAAGAGCGACAACTGGCGGCATTATTTCCCGAATACCGTATTATAACGGCAACTCGGTTAGGGCTTCGTGCCATGCCGGCACTGATGGTGCTGTGCTTGCTAGTGCAGTTTCAGTTGGGTGACCCGCGTTATTGGCCGGGTGTCGTCTCGTCCGTGCTGTTTTTGGCCAGTTTGCCCATGCAAGGTCTTTATTGGTTGGGGAAGCGTGCCGATACGCGACTGCCGCCGACACTGGTTAACTGGTATCGTCAGCTGTATCTGAAAATTGCCGCCGCTGGTGTTTCTATTACAGAGCCCGTTGCCCAACCCTGCTATTTTCATCTAGGCGAAACGCTGAGTTTAGCGTTTAAGCAGCTTGATAAGTCGTTTATTCGTGATCTATAAGGGGTATTAGCAGACTGTTGCTTGCAAGTCTGACTGATTTTAGTGAGTCTGATTCATGTCTTTTAACATGCTTTTGTAGCGTGTCTTATAGAGAGTAGGCGAATCTAATGAATTTCTTGTCTCAAACCATCGCGGCAAAACCTGAACCAGACTGGGCTGCATTATTGGCACTGCCCATAGCAGAAAGTCATGATCCCTTAGTACCACTGGGGTTAGTTAATTCTCCGCTGCGATCCTATCCTGCCTACTTTCATCAAGGCGTACCTAATGCGCTAAGTGAATGCTATGTGCGCCGCTGTGTATTATTTCGTTTATATAAAGCCGCACGGTTATTACCTTCAGGTATCGAGCTTGTGGTGTTGGATGGCTGGCGGCCCTTGCTAGTACAACAGTATTTATTTGACAGTTTATTTGCGGCAATGAATGCCCATTATGCTAATGACAGCGAATCTGAACTGCTCAATCGAACTCGCCGTTTTATTGCCCCACCCAGTAATGAACCCACAGCTCCCAGCCCCCATCTAACGGGCGGATCAGTGGACGTTGCCCTGTGCGATGTTGAAGGACTTTTTCTGGATATGGGCACCGAGTTTGATGATATTAGTCCATGGTCTTATAGCGCGGCGTTTGAAGCAGTTGAAAAGCCCAGCGCTCGAGAAGCTGAAGTAATTGAAAATCGCCGCTTGCTGCACAGCGTGATGATCCAAGCTGGCTTTACTAATTTACCCAGCGAGTGGTGGCATTTTGACTATGGCAACCAGTCGTGGGCTTGGAGTAGTAAGTCGAGCGAAGCCCAGCTTGGTGCCATTGAATTACAGCCATTAAGGCAGCGCTGGCGGCGCCAAGTGGCTCTGTAAGTTGTAGGGCCGTATCTACACATTCGGTGTTTTGTGTTTAGCGCCTCACTTCTCACCCCTCATTAAGCTTTAAAAAGGAAAAGCCAAATGGACAGTTCGCATTTCTTATGGCAAACCGGTTGGTACTGCAATGGTCAATGGCATGACTGTGATCAGCAGTATGAGGTGAACAATCCAGCCAACGGTCAGTTGTTGGCAAAGGTGGCCAGATGTGGCACTCAAGAAACCGAAACCGCCATTACTGCCGCCGCTCAGGCCTTTGACCTCTGGCGCAAAAAAACGGCCAAAGAGCGAGGTGCCGTGTTGCGCCGCTGGTATGAGCTGATGATGGAGCACCAGGATGCATTGGCTGAGCTAATGGTATTGGAACAGGGTAAACCCTTGGCCGAAGCCAAGGGCGAAGTGGCCTATGCCGCCAGCTTTTTAGAGTGGTTTGCCGAAGAAGCAAAGCGTTCGTATGGCGATACTATTCCCAGCCCTACTACAGAAAACCGCCTTTGGGTAATCAAACAGCCGGTGGGCGTGGTAGCGGCGATTACCCCCTGGAACTTTCCTATTGCCATGCTTACCCGCAAGGTAGGGCCCGCGATAGCCGCTGGCTGTACCGCCGTGGTTAAAGCCTCAAGCGAAACACCACTTTGCGCCAATGCATTGGCCGTGCTAGCCGAGCAAGCCGGGCTGCCGGCGGGCGTATTGAATCTGGTATCTGGTGATACCGCAGCCATCAGCGATGCATTAATGAGCAGTAGTCAGGTACGCAAGTTATCTTTTACCGGCTCCACCAATGTGGGTAAGTTGTTGATGGGTAAGGCGGCAGACACGGTAAAAAAACTGTCGCTGGAGCTGGGCGGCAATGCACCCTTCATTGTCTTTGATGATGCCGATCTTGACGCCGCCGTCGTCGGCGCCATGGCCTCCAAGTTTAGAAACACCGGCCAGACCTGTGTGTGTGTGAATCGCTTCTTTGTGCAAGATGGCATTTATGATGCCTTCGTACAAAAGCTGGCCCAGGCGGCAAGCGCATTAAAAGTCGCCGATGGTTTGACTGACGGTGCCGAGCAGGGGCCACTAATTAACCAAGGCGCGCTAGAAAAAGTCGAGCAACACGTAAGTGATGCGCTAGCCAAAGGCGGTAAGCTGATTTGTGGTGGCGAACGCCACTCGCTAGGCGGTACTTTTTATCAGCCCACTGTGATTGCCGAGGCCAACGAAGACATGCTGCTCGCCCATGAAGAAACCTTTGGCCCTGTGGCAGCCTGCTTTCGCTTTCACGATGAAGCAGAAGTCATTAAACGCGCCAACGATACTCCTTTTGGACTAGCGGCCTATTTTTATACTCAGGATCTCAATCGTGTGTTTCGTGTCTCGGAAGCATTGGAGTCGGGTATGGTGGGGGTTAATGCCGGCATTATATCTAACGAAGTCGCGCCGTTTGGCGGGGTAAAAGAGTCGGGCTTGGGCCGAGAGGGCTCTCGTATTGGTTTGGATGAGTTTTTGGAAACCAAGTACGTAAACTTGGGGCAAGTTAACTAACACTCGTGGCTCGATATCGATCTTCCAAAAACCGCTATTTATAGCGGTTTTTTTATCTTACTGAAAACTGCAGTGTGCTGCCCTTGCCTTGGGTGGCAGAGCGAGATCGATTACCGCTTTTTTCTACCGTAAGCGTCAACTGTCCCTCACTTAACAGCGTTACCGTGCCGGCAATGGCATTGCCGCGATAGCTGAACTTGGCAGGTACCTGACCGTGTTCTTGATGATACTCTTGCGTTTGACCAGCATTTTCTACCGTCCAGTGTGCCGAATAAGTGGTACCAGCCGTACCGCCGATATCAACATTGATGGCGTCCATCGCTTGCGCCTTTTCCGATAGTCCCATAAATAGTGCCAACGCACACAGGCCTACTAACCCAAAGCCTTGCCTAATTGCTTGCTTTTGCATAATCACTCCCACTGAAAGTTGCTAACTGCATGTCTTTCTTAGTATAGGGCTGCATGGTGGAAGTGGTGGTTGATGAGCTAAATCTCCGTGCGCAATTTCAAGTGTTGCAAGAGGGTAAATTAGAATTTATTTGTGAAGTTCGCCGACGTGGTTACTCCATGTCGGACTTTTCTTTCTCTGAAAGCGATCGAGGTATTGATGGCTATGATCACTATTATCTGTCCGATAAGCTGCTGTAACTGTTAGCAGAAAAATAAAAATGGCGTGGTTAACCACGCCATTTTTTATACTTAATTTAGTGACTATTGAGTGTCAGCGTCGGCCGATTCATCTGCTGCCAGCTTGTTTTGTACAAGTGCCTTCGTTTTAGACTTTGCCTTGGCCACTGGCTCTTTTTGCAATGCTTTTAACTGCGCTTCTGCCGTTTTAAGCTTTTGCTGAGCTGCCGTTAGCTCTTCTTTCAACTGACGTCGCTCCATTTCAACCTCGTCAGCGGTTGCTTTGGCCACAGGAGACTCGGGCTCAGCCAGCCAGGTTTGAACGAGCTGTGGCCATGCCACCGCTTGTTCGCTATCCGACTCGGTAAATACCTGGGTGAGATCGCCCTTGCTTAATAAGGCCGACATTTGATTGGTTTGGGCGTTCCACACGAGGCTTGCTCGATCCTCCCCCTTGGTGATGGCGTCATTGGATGCTAAATAAAACAGGGTGCCTTCTTGTTGTAACTTGGGTGCCGTACGCAGCAGCGCCAAGGTGCCTTGATAATCGTCGCCCAGTAAGGCTGTCATACGAGTTTTAATCATAGGCTGCTCAAACAGTTTGCTGCTGCTTGGGTCTAGCCCGACCAGAGGTTTAATTAAAGACCACATCAGCTGGTTTTGTCCCATGGCCAACATGGGCGCAACGCAACCGCTGAGTAACCAGCAAAGAGCAGTAACGGTTAACAGGTTAGATAGACGCATCTTGTATCCATTTGAATAAGTAAATAAAGGTTTGCCTAACTGGACCTCGGCGCTAGCGTGGCCCGAAAAGGTGGCGCACATTAACACAGAACCTGAAAAAAAAATCCTGGGCGGATATCACATATATCACAATATTTACAGCCTATTTGGGCTTAATGAAACAAGTAGAACTCAGCCTAAGTGTTGTACCCATCACAAATTTCCACCTTGGCAAGCAGCGGGTAGAACCCCATAATTAACAGCGGCTAAAATAGGCTGGAGGGCATGATATTGACGTCACTTTCTGGCACTCTTAGGCTGATTGCGATTCATTGGAGAACAAGCAATGCCACTATTCATACACCAAGCTGCGCGGCGATTTACACAAATAGTGCTATTGCTGTTTGGGTTGCTGTTGGCAGCCTGTAGTGATTCTTCAGCTAAAGATATTCATCTATTAACCGGTGCCAATCCCGCCGAGCTGGCGCGCACCCATCTAGCGAGTGCTGTATTAAAGCAGCACGGCTTTATTGTCACCATTGAAGAGGCGCGACTGGGGCAAATTTGGCAGCGGCTATGGGCAGGCAAAGCTGATGCTAGTGTGGTGGTATGGTTACCTGAGGCCTCGGCTCCTTTTGTGGAGCGCTTCTTTGATAGGCTCGATGATTTTGGCCCCAAAGATAATGGTCTGGCGGAAGAACGCGAGATATGGCCGGCCAATGATAAGCCCCATACTGTGGTACGCCGTAGCCTAGAGCAAGAGTCGCCCGAAGCTGTAGTTATTTTACGCAACCTGCATTGGCAGCCACAAGATTTAGAACAAATAATGGCCAGCTGGCAGCAAAGCCAAAACTGGACCCTAGCGGCAGAAAGCTGGCTGGCAGAACAGGGACCTTCGGGCAGCTTGAAGCCGTAAGCTAGAAGCTAAAAGACAAACACCTGGTGAAGAGTTAAAGATGAAAAGGAGAGTCTGGTCGAGACACTTCCCCTTCACTTTATTACAAATTTTCAGCTCTTCGTCCGTGTATTCCGTGGCAAAAAATGCTCTTTCGCTTTTAGCTTATCACTTTGTTTTTGGCCGCAGTGAGTGGCCGCTTTTATAGGAACTGTATTGATGACAACAATTGGAACGCCTCTTTCGGCTACGGCCACACGAGTACTACTGTGTGGTGGCGGTGAGCTAGGTAAAGAGGTAGCTATTGAGCTACAACGCCTAGGGGTAGAAGTGATCGTGGTCGATCGCTATGCAAATTCACCGGCCATGCAGGTGGCGCACCGCTCCCATGTTATTTCTATGCTTGATGGTGTCGCGCTTAGAGCTGTCATCGAGCAAGAACAACCGCATTTTATAGTGCCCGAGATTGAAGCAATTGCCACCGACACCTTAGCGGAGCTTGAACAAGAAGGCTTTACTGTTATTCCTACCGCTCGCGCTACCCAACTCACCATGAATCGCGAAGGCATTCGCAGCCTAGCTGCCGACGAATTAGGGCTCGCCACCTCGCCTTACCGCTTTGCGGGTACGTTGGAAGAGTTTAAAACGGCCATCGCCGAGATAGGCCTGCCCTGTGTAGTTAAGCCGATTATGAGTTCCTCTGGCAAAGGCCAAAGTACCTTACGCGACGAAAGTGAGATAGAAGCCGCTTGGCATTATGCGCAAGAAGGAGGGCGTGCCGGTGGCGGACGCGTCATCATAGAAGGCTTTGTTGAATTTGATTATGAAATCACCTTACTCACGGTACGCCATGTTAACGGTACCAGCTTTTGTGAGCCCATCGGCCACTTACAAGAAGATGGTGACTATCGCACTTCGTGGCAGCCTCAGACCATGAGCGCGGCGGCACTAGCCTCTGCGCAGCGGGTTGCCGAACAAGTAACTGGTGCTCTCGGTGGTTATGGGGTATTTGGTGTCGAGCTGTTTATCCGCGGTGACGAAGTGCTGTTCAGCGAAGTTTCCCCTCGGCCTCACGACACAGGTCTGGTGACGCTGATTTCACAAAACCTGTCGGAATTTGCCCTGCATGCCCGCGCTATTCTAGGCTTGCCGATCCCGCTGATCCGTCAATATGGCCCTGCCGCCTCGGCGGTTATTTTACCTGAGGGGAAGTCTTGCCAAACTCGTTTTGGTGCTCTGAATCTGGCGCTATCCGAGCCAGATACCGAGCTGCGTTTGTTCGGCAAGCCGGAGATTGACGGTCGCCGCCGCATGGGCGTAGCCCTGGCACTGGCCGATAATATAGAAGCGGCCAAAACCAAGGCCAGCCAGTGTGCCGCCAAGGTAACCGTCGCGTTTTAAGCTTCTTTTATATTGAGTGTTTGGTTTTAGGCGCCCCGCTTCGGGCGCCTTTTTTATACTTGTGGCATAGGGGGGGATTTTTGGCGCAAGGGTTGCTTCCAGCGTTCCGATAGCAAGACGCCAAACAACGTTAGGCCACCGCCCACAAGATGATACCTCGCCAGTGTTTCATTCAAGACGGCGGCGGCAATTAGCGCGGTTAAAATCGGCACCAGATTAAAGAAGATGGTCGTACGGCTCGGCCCCAGGTGTTTGATGCCGGTCATCCAGGTGAGTGGCGCGGCAATAGAAGCAAATACACAGGCATAAAGCACTAATGGCAGATTGCTGGCGTTGAGGCCGGCGCGGGGCGAAAGCAAAAACAGCGGCAGCAGGATCACCACGGCCATTACTACCTGAGCGTACAATAACTGCATGGCGGGCAGCGGAATTTGCCACTTTTTCAATAGCGTGCTGTACAGCGCATAAGATAGGGTGGCGACCAGCATCATGCCATCGCCGATGTTAATGCCATTTTGCGCCAGGCTTGCCAAATTGCCGCTCGACATCACCCATAGTACGCCCATAAAAGAACAAAGTGCGCCCACTACCGCGCCTTTGGTCAGCCGTTGGCCGAGCATTAGCACCGCCATTACCAGTGACATCATCGGCATCAGTGACAGCACTATGCCCATGTTAGTGGCCGAAGTACTGGGCGCGGCAAAATACGCCAGACTTTGATACACCGCCATACCCAGAAAGCTCAATATGACGATCTTGCCTCTATTGCGTTTGAGCACCGGCCAAGCTTTAAGGGTAGGGCGCAGTAAAAACGGCGTTAACAGCACACAGGCAAACAACCAGCGATAAAAACCCACCTCGGCAGGAAAAATAGCGCCTACGGTCAGCTTGTTCACCACCGTGTTTCCGGCCCAAAACAACACAGCCAATAAGGGAAACGCGTAATACATTCAATTCAACCTTACTTACAGACAAGGATAACCACAACGGCGGCTATTATCCTTTGACTGTTAACAGGGCTATACTGACTTTCGGACAACAAGGCCTCGGTTTCAGACAAGTCTAGTGACAAGAGTGGCGATGAACAAAAACTACATTTATATCCCCGAACTGAGCCAGCTGCCCAGCCGAGTCTATTTTCGGTATGATGAATATGGCGCCAATACCCACGGCGCAGCGCACCGACACCAGTGGGGCCAGCTAAACTATACCGCCCGTGGCGTCATGCAGCTGCAAATAGACGGTCGCCCCTATATGTCGCCGCCTAACTATGCGGTGTGGATCCCGCCTCATCAGCTGCACAGCTGTTACAACCGCGAGTCGGTACTGTATCGCTCTGTGTATATCGCCCTAAGTGAATGCTGCCTGCTACCCGAACATCCTTGTGCCGTGGCCATGAGCCCGATACTCAAAGCCATTTTAAATGACTTTGCCGATCGAGACGTCACCACGCCCATCAGCCAGCCCGATCTCAACCTAGCCCAAGTGCTGCTGGATCAGCTGCAGCTAGCCCCCATAGAAGCTGATTATCTGCCCTATGGCCAGAGCGATATGGTGAATTTTGTGCTGAATAAGCTCAGCAGCGATCCGGGGGACTGCACCGTTTTGTGTGACTGGGCAAAACAGGTGTTTGTGAGCGAACGTACTCTGGCGCGGTATTTTATTCAGGAGCTAGGCATGAGCTTTGGCGAGTGGCGCCAGCGGCTGCGATTTTTAACCGCGATAGACGCCTTGGAGCAGGGGCGGGCCATCAAAGAGATAGCGCTGGATATGGGATACAGTAATAGCTCGGCGTTTATCACCATGTTTATACGCCACGCCGGCTGTACACCTGAGCAGTATCGCCGCCTTGTATAAAGACACCATAAACAGCTGCAAAAATCATCTCGAAAGGTCAACAGACCCTAGGTTAAACCAATAAGGTCAGTCAGTTATGTCACGTACCATCTATTTATTACGCCATGGCCAAACCCAGTTTAATGCCGAGCTTCGTTTACAGGGCCACTGTAATTCCGATCTTACCGCCATCGGGCTACAGCAGGCCGAGGCCATGGCCAACACTTTGGCGGGATTATTAAGCACACCGCAAGACTGGGCGCTGTATTCAAGCCCACTGGGGCGTGCCCAGAAAACGGCGCAGATAATTAGCGAGCACCTACAATTATCGCCTGACAATATTCAATTGGATGAACGACTGATGGAGCTGGGCTTGGGCGAGTGGGAACAGCAACGCGCACCGGATTTGCAGCTGCAATTCCCGCAACTTTCTCAGCAAGTTTTAAGCTGGTATCTGCAAGCGCCTGGTGCCGAGCGCTACGAACATTTGCAAGGTCGACTCTTAAGTTGGCTGCAAGAGCCAAGCTTGCCTCAGCAAGTGGTAGTAGTGGCGCATGGCTTATCTGGTGCCGTATTGCGCGGCCTATATGCCCAATTAGATTACGATGCCGTATGGCAACAAGAGATACCGCAAAACGCCTTTTTTAAACTCAGTAATGGTCAAATAGAGCGCATTGCCTGCTAATTACAAGTTAGATGGCGGAGAAACGGTGGATGATTATTACTGGAGGGGCTTAAACGAGAGGTGGTGGCAAGTATAAGAGTCTTTCTTGCCACCATTATTACAGCTTCATATTAATGAATGAGCTTAGCCAACATTAACGCCGTGCTCGCGAGCTAGCGGGGCTAGGCCACCGGCAAAACCCTGACCAATGGCTTTAAATTTCCATTCGTTATTGTGACGATATAGCTCACCAAAAATCATGGCGGTTTCGTTTGAGGCATCTTCGCTCAGGTCGTAACGCGCAACTTCGGTGTTGCTGTCGCTGTTTACAACACGAATGTAGCTGTTGCTAACTTGGCCAAATGATTGCTTGCGTGCTTCAAATTCATGAATGGTTACTGCAAATACCAGCTTCTTAACGTCGGCCGCAATTTTATCGAGGTCGATATTAATGGTTTCGTCATCGCCATCGCCAGCACCAGTCAGGTTATCACCGGTATGCTCTACTGAGCCGTCGGCCGCGGTTTTGTTACCATAGAAGATGAAGTCAGCATCTGAACGTATTTTGCCGTTTTCACCCACCAAGAATACTGAAGCATCTAGGTCAAATTCTGCACCATCGGTTACACGGGCATCCCAGCCTAAACCCATGGCGATTTTTTTCATGCCTGGGGCTTCTTTAGACAGAGAAACGTTACCACCTTTAGATAGAGATACAGCCATTTTACGATTCCTTAATACAGAGTATAAAAACTAACAGGGGGCAATATTGCCCCCATACAGTATGTTTGCTTACGACGCGTTTACACCGAATTCACGGCACATTGCCAACAAACCACCGGCATAACCTTGACCAACGGCGCGGAACTTCCATTCCGTGTTATGACGATACAGTTCACCGAAAATCATGGCGGTTTCGGTCGAGGCATCTTCACTTAAGTCGTAACGAGCCACTTCTACGTTAGTGTCTTTATTCACCAAACGGATAAAGGCGCCACTAACTTGACCAAAAGATTGCTTGCGTGACTCGGCGTCATGAATGGTTACCGTGAATACCACCTTGCTAACGTCGGCAGATACCTTGTCCATAAACACATAAAGAGACTCATCATCGCCGTCGCCTTCACCAGTTAGGTTGTCGCCGGTGTGCTCAATGGAGCCATCGTCACTTTTCAGTTTGCCGTAAAAAACAAAGTCGGAGTCAGAGCGAACCTTACCGTCAGCACCAATCAAAAATGCAGAGGCATCTAAGTCGTAATCGGCACCATCGGTAGAGCGAGCATCCCACCCCAAGCCAACAAGAATGTTCTTCATGTTGGGGGCTTCTTTACTCAGTGATACGTTTCCACCTTTGCTTAACGAAATAGCCATTTATTATCTCCTTACTCTTGTGTGGTTTTACTTTTATTTTCTGCGGTAGACGCTGTGTCAGCGTTGTCTTCTTTTTCAGGGAACATAACACTCGCTACTATACCAATAGCTAAGGTGATTAATACAATCACAAGGCTGGTTGTTGCGTCAATGCTATACCCATGGTCAAATAAATGATTGCTGGCGTTAAGTGCTAACTTGCCGGCAATAAAGAACAATAGAGCCACAACGGCTTTTTCTAAATGCACCAAATATTGCTTTAGTGCTTCTAATACAAAGTACAGAGTACGCAGGCCCAAGATGGCAAACATCATGGCCGAGAACACGATTAACGGTTCACGACTCACGGCGATTACCGCCGGCACAGAGTCAAAGGCAAACATCACGTCAGACAGCTCGATCACCGCTAAACACAACAACAGCGGCGTGGCATAAAATTTAGCCTTGCCGGTACGACCTACTTGAACGGCCTCGTTGCCTGGCTGAGCTAGTTCATGGTCAACCTCTTTCTGCGTCATCAAAAACTTGTGTCCGTGCAGTTTTGGCCAAACTGGGAGCAGCTTTTTAACGGAGCGAAATGCCAGATGCTGTGAGTAATCTTCAATAGCATCTCCATCACCGCCGCTTTTAAGCATCATCACCGCAGTCCATGCCACAATGGCGGCAAAGGCCATTTCGACCCAAGGGCCAAGCATTAATAAACTGGTACCAATAGCAACAAAGATCAAACGGAATACGATCGCACCCATGATCCCCCAGTACAGCACTCGGTGACGATAGCCGTCGGGTACCGAGAACCAAGAGAAAATTGCCATCATTACGAACAGGTTATCTACCGACAATACCTTTTCTAATGCGTAGCCGGTAATAAACAAGCTGGCCACTTCGGCACCATGATGCCAACGCAGATAACCGGCAAAGCCCAGTGAAATAAGCACCCAAAATACCGACCATAAGGCGGCACTTTTCAGCGGGATCGGCTTATCGTCACCGTGCGCGTACATGTCTATGGCAATGGCCCCCACGGACAATACCAAAAACACAATGACGGTTTCGATGGGAAAACCAATCGATGTTTCCATATAAAATTATCCTTTACAGATCAAAGTCAGTGGGGGAGAGGCCAAGCGCCACACAAATCTCTTTTGCGCTGGCTTTTTCTTCTGCATCAAAATCACCATCACTCTTACCGATAGCAATCGCCACTCGTAGCATTAGCTGAGCGGCATCGGTTTCATCACGCATACGAGTGATTAACTTCATGGCTTCGCCTTTGCCAATATCCTTATCAAATTCAAAGTTGCTGGCCAATTTATTGAACACTTCAATGATCTGCTCGGTATCGAACACGCTCAATTCTGGCGAGTTTTTAATGAAGCCAATCATCTTTTGCTTTTCTTCGGCGCTCACGCCATCACTGGCCATGGCCACGTAAGCACAGGCGGCAACAGTGCCTTCCATAAACTTACGATTTTTGTACTTACTAACCCGCGTGGCGAGCTCGTTGCGCCCGCTATTTAGTGAGTCTTTAATTTTATTAAAAAATGACATGTTAATTCCTGTCTATGTTGGTTACAGAACGTTGGTTACTGATACTTAATATCGGTTACTTACTACCACGGCCCCAGCTAAAACCCCAGCCAAAAGCCTTATCTAATTCTTTATGACCAGAAAAATACTGATTGATTCGTTCGACTTCAATTGAGCCGTTGACGTTACTTAATCGAGCGATGGCACACATGCCCTGTCGGTTGTTGCCGTCGGTTAAGCGGGTTTCAATAGGACCTTGACCTGGGATGTGAATAGTCACCACGCCATCGGTATTTTCCCAACTGGGTGTACCTTGATAGATAAAGGCAAAAATCAGTACTTCTTCAAGCTCTTGCCAATGCTGGCCGCTAATGTGCAACCATTCACCACCGGTTACTGCACCGGTGCGATCATCACCTTGTAATTCTACATAAGGTGAGCTGTTCATCGAGCCAAAGCGCTCGCCCAATGCTTGAATGACATCTCGGTTACCGTTGCGAGTTTTAACAAAGGCGCCAATATCTAAGTCGATACCGCTGGAGCGGGCAAACAGGCCAGTTTTTTTCTTGCCTTGATTCCAGTCTAGGTTGACCTTAATCACACCAAAGTTGTCTTTTTTGGCCAAATTCACCCGCGGGGCTTCTTTGGTTAAAGACACCTTACTGAGGCTAATTGGCGGAGCAGCTGGCGTCGGCGTTGGTGCAGGAGCCGATGTTGGCGCAGAGGTAGCTGTTGAGCTGTCGATATCAACGCCAAAGTGTTCAGCAAGGGGTTGTAGTCCACCGTTAAAGCCTTGGCTGATAAAGCGAAACTTCCACTCTTGGTTACGGCGATAAAGCTCACCGAGGATAAGAGCGGCTTCGGGACGCCCTTGTAGCTCTACTTGCCCACGGATCACCGACTGACCATTTACCTCTACTTGAATTTCAAGGGAGCGTAAGCTGGTTATTTGCGCGTTTTGTTCGGCCGTGGCCGTAAAAGCAATACGCTGTACGTCGGAGCGCATACGCGACAAATCGACCGTAAATGCGGAGTTAGTGCCATCGGAGATCATCTGGATGCTAGTGTCGTCGTTCTGCTTTTGGCCATAAAAGACCATGTCTGCATCACCACGTACTTTACCCGAGTCATACAGTCGGAAGCTGGAAATATCAGCCGCTAGCCCAGAGATAACGCGTACCGTGACCTTGCTATCTGAAAGGGGGGCATTGCCCCCAGGAGTTAGTTCTACCATTAAGCACCAACCTGTTGGCTGATCATGGGGATCATGTCATCTACGGTGCGACCCGGGGCAGGCTGACCGTGGGCGGTAAAGTTCCACTCTCCGCCTTGGCGGCGTAACGAGGCAATAAGCACGCCGGTATGCGATCCTTGTTCTGCTAACAAAAACTTGGCCAGTTCGGTGCCCTTATTGTCGAGTACGCGGCAAAATGCATTTTCGACTTCATTGAAGGTTTGGCCACGAAAGCTGTTCACCGTAAAAGCAAGATACTCTACCGAGCTGGGCAGCGAAGGCAGGTCAACATGAATCACTTCATCGTCGCCATCACCGGCGCCAGTTAGATTGTCACCACCATGCACTACGGCACCACAGCGTGATTTTAGCTGGCGAAACCAAATGGTGTCTACGGGCTGAGCGTTACCATCAAGCAGCACACAGGAAGCATCCAGATCGATGCTGTCTCCGCCGCTAGAGAACAAAGAAGACAACAAGCCTTTCTTCTTTTTCACGGGATCCCAGCCCAAGCCAATAGTGATACGAGTGAGTTCATTGCTGGCGGATTTAGCCAGAGAAACGGTTTGTTTTTTCGTTAAAGATACACTCATTTTCATCCCTTTTTATATGACATACCACTGACGCTGACATTCAATTTTGCGTGATAATTGAGCAAAAAGTAAGTGGTGTTATTGAATTTTAAGGTAATAAACTAACAGCAGAACATAAGTAAAACACGGATAACAAGCATATTAAGCGGGTTATTTTTTATTACGATTTATCTGGACTATGGGTCTGGACTGTAGCTAAAGGTTGCGAGTGAGTGATTACTGGATTTTGGAATAATGAAATATCCATAAAAATAACATTAAATCAATGGTATACACTGAATTTTATCGGTGGTGTCGACGGGTTTTTCTAAAAATGAGGTACTTAGCCTATTCAGTTACAATGTCTAAATGATCAGTAATCGATGATGACACGGCTAGCGATTTTTCTGTGGGCGTTCGATCAGGTAGAATCAGCTGCGCATTTATATTAGATGAGCAGCGACAGCATTAAGCGTATACAAGCCTAGATGAGTACACTCATTGAACATTTACAGTTCTAAATAATGTTTGCGAGAGGTTGAGCCACCTCAAAGTCGTAACACCATAAACATAATGCGCTCCCCCTTTTTAAAGCCGGCGCTTACTGACGACTACTGAGTAGTGAAAGTGGCCGTCAGTGTTAAGGTGGTAGACGCCGCCTTTTGTTAAACCGCAACCACCACCGATGGACGACAGAAATTGATACATGCTATTTGGTTTATGACCGGATTGTCGTCACAACGTGACATGATCCGTGCGATAAAAGCAGAGGTACCCGAGGTCACTATTGTTGCTTCACACCAGCAACCGCGATATGAAATATTGGCGGAAGCAGATTACGCGTACCTTGAGCCGCCTTTAGCAGGGTACGACCTTGGCTCTAATTCGGCTAATACTGAGCTTATGCTGGTGTTTATGGCCGAAGTAGTTAACAAGCATCAGGTGAGTGTTATTCATGTTGGTCGCAATAGTCCTTTTTTTGAAGGTCATAGAAGCACCATCGAGTCGTGGGGCGTTACTTTAGTAACCGGGGCTCGGGGGCAGGCAAGCTTTGCGATTGCCGACAATAAACAGGCTTTTGCCAACCATATGCAGGCACAGGGATTGCCCGTGGTGCCCACTATTTCTGCTAGATCCTTAGCAGAGCTAGAACATATTTTTAAGCGTCAGCCATTTGGCGCCACTGATTTCTGTATTAAGCCGGCACGGGGCATCTATGGCATGGGATTTTGGCATCTGGACACCACCGCCGTATTGCTTGATGCCGATACCAAACGCATTCACCCAGATATTTATTTGGCGGCGGCACGTCTCGACAATGAACGAGGCCACCGGTTTAGCGAACAAGTAGTGATGCCATTTTTACCCGGAATCGAGCGTTCGGTCGATATTATTATTGACCAAGGCAAGGTGATCACCGCGATAGGGCGGTGCAAACAAGATGCTGTTCAATATTTTGAGCACTCGGGCATTGCCTTTGACTTGGCCCTTAAGTGTGCAGAGCAATTGGGTCTAGATGGCTTAGTTAACGTGCAAACGCGAGATGATGCCAACGGCCAACCATTTCTTTTAGAAACTAATCTGCGACCATCAGGTGGCATCTGTTTTTCTTTATCATCAAAGGTCAATCTATCGGCATTGTTTGCGCGCTACGTCACCGGCCTTTGGTCGGCTGCCGATATTCAAGCGCATGTTGCGGCTTGTTTTATGCCGGCACACGTGAGAAGCACCAGCACAGTGTTGCCACTACCTTTGTCATTGCCCAGCCTTAATACCTTGCCATTATCTTCATCCATAGGGCAGCCATTACCTGACACATTCGATCTGGAAACCATCTCATGACGCACTATGAACTGACCACAGGCCGCCTGTCTGTTGCCCCCGCACAAGCCAGCTGGACCTGCGACGATCTGTTTAATATTGCCGAGCGACGCAACCCAAAACGCGCCTTCTTATTTGTGAGCAAGGTACTGGGCCGCCATATTCCGGTGTGTCCCAGTACCATGCGCGCTGTGTATCGGGATTTAGCAGGGCAAATACCTGCCGACTTGCCCGGCCCCATCTTATTTGTTGGCATGGCAGAAACTGCCGTGGGCTTAGCGGCGGGAGTGCATCAAGAATACCGCACTCGCCGTAGTGATACCTGCCTGCTCACCTCAACCCGCCACCCAGTCGATGGCGACTTACTATGTGAGTTTAAAGAAGAGCACAGCCATGCCACGGACCATCTTATCTACTGGCCAACCGATGCAACGTTACGCGAGCAAGTAAAGCAGGCCGCCTCCTTGGTGTTAGTGGACGATGAAGCCACCACCGGTAATACCTTTGCCAACTTACTGACCGCACTGCGCCAGGCGGGGGACGATGGCTTGGCGAACCTGCAACACGTGTGTGCCGTGACCTTAACCGATTGGAGCGGCGACGCGCTGGCCAATAGAACCGAATTACCGGTGCAAAGCATTAACTTGCTGGCCGGCCAATGGTCTTGGCAAGCCGATGCCGATGCCGAGCTGCCTATTATGCCCATGGTCAATGTGACCGAGCGCGGGGCCGCCGAGTTAAGCCCTCGCCAAGACTGGGGCCGCTTAGGCGTCGCCGACAGCCGTTTAATGCTGGGGCGCGATATCACGGCGAAGCCCAAAGAGCGCATTTTGGTGCTGGGATCAGGGGAGTTCGTATGGCAGCCATTTTTGCTGGCCGAGCGGTTAGAACAAGCGGGGGCGAAGGTGCATTACAACTCAACTACGCGCTCACCCATTTCAATAGGCCATGCCATAGAAACGGCACTGTCGTTTACCGATAACTACGGGCTGGGTATTCCTAATTACACTTACAATGTTTTTCCGGAACGTTTTGATCGCATTATTCTTTGTTCCGAAACGCCCCGTTCAGCGTGGGATCCTCAGCTGTTAAGCGCGTTGAATAATCCGGAGTTTGCTTACTATGAATAAACCGCTGTTTTTGGTCGACCTAGACGACACCTTATTTCAGACCAAGCGTAAAATGACCCAAGAGTTAGGACAAGAGCCGGTGCGCGTCGGCGCGCTAGATCGCTCACTCACTCCCCGTAGCTTTATGAATCAAAAACAAGCGATGTTGGTGGACTGGTTACTAGAAAGCAGTGAGCTTATTCCGGTTACGGCCAGAGGCACGGAAGAAATAGCTCGGGTTGATATCCCGTTTCGCTCATGGCAGATAACCACCCACGGTGCGGTTATTTTGCAACCCAACGGCCAGCCGGATGCGGGTTGGCAACAACATATTTTGGATGCACTCGCACCCTATACCGCGCATCTATTAGAGTTAGAGCGGGTGTGTAACGCCGTGCTTAAAGAGCAGCAAGTGGATGGTTGGGTACGCATTAATCATGAGTATGACGGTCAGCCGGTGTATCTGGTGATGAAGCACAGCAATAGCAATCATATCGAGGAAACCTATGCGGTGGCTGATGAGGTGGCCAAGCACATCGACCTAAGCGGTTATTATGTGCATCGCAACGGCAACAACATTGCCTGGCTGCCGCACTGCATCGAAAAAGGCAAAGCCACCGCATATTTGTTAAAAACATTACAAGAAACGTCAGGCACCCGGCCAGTCATTGGCCTAGGCGACAGCTTGAGTGATCATCGCTTTTTAACGTTGTGTGATTTTTGGGGTATGCCCAGCACCAGCCAGTTTGCCACACACGTCGATCAGTCTTTTCATCAGCAGGAAGATTAATATGCCTACCACTGCTATTACGCCATTTTCAGGTTCATATCAGCCAGAAGACGTGCAGTTCTTGCTGCAACCACTTGAAATGGCCTATACGCCGGTTGCCGAAAAAGAGCAGTTGATCCAGTCCGGCCAAAGCCATTATTCAGACATGCTTT
Source organism: Oceanisphaera ostreae (assembly GCF_042676125.1). Taxonomy (NCBI): domain Bacteria; kingdom Pseudomonadati; phylum Pseudomonadota; class Gammaproteobacteria; order Aeromonadales; family Aeromonadaceae; genus Oceanisphaera; species Oceanisphaera ostreae. Next base: position 7,314 of record NZ_JBHTJS010000059.1, on the reverse strand, counting down.
CGCAAGAGCCGGCGCCGTCAGATAAGCACAAAGCCTTGTTTAACCAAGCGCTGGATGAGCAAGGCTTTAGGCTGGCCAAAGAAAGCGTGGCGCTGGCCAAGGCACTGCAACAGCAAGTTGCAGGTGAGCAGGCCACCCCCATTATTTTGGTGAGCCTAGTGCGTGCTGGCGTACCGCTGGGGGTTATCTTGCAGCAAACATTACGCGAAATGGGCGTGGCGTCTGTGCACTATGGCATCAGTATTATTCGTGACCGAGGCATAGATGAAGCCGCATTGGCCTATATAGAAGCCAAACACGGCACCCAAGGTATCGTATTTGTAGATGGCTGGACGGGCAAGGGGGCGATCACCGACGAACTAGCGAAAAATCTAGCAGGGCGACCGGGTTATCCCGAGCAACCTCGGCTGGTGGTATTGGCCGATCCTGGTGGCAGTGCCTGGCTTAGTGCCTCAAGCGATGACTGGCTGATCCCGTTTGGTATTTTGGGAGCGCCGGTCTCGGGCTTGGTCTCACGCTCTATTTGGACTGATAAAGGAGTGCATGGCTGTGTACTCTGCGATCATTTAGCGGCAGATGACTGTAGCGAGCAGCTGGCCGATGTAATAACAGAACACAGAAAACATCTTAATCTGGATAGCATAGCGCCCGCACTGCTCACCGAACAGCAAGGGCGAGTACAGCCGCGCCTAGCTAGCCGCGCCGTCATACAGCACATTGTCGATCATTATCAGGTGGACAGTATTAATCGCATCAAGCCGGGCATTGCCGAGGCCACTAGAGCCGTGCTGCGTCGGGTGCCGGACCATGTATTAGTACGCTCTCTTAAGGATCCCGATGTTGAGTTGTTGGTGCATTTGGCGCAGGCCTCGGGGGTGGTTATTAGCGAAGTGGGTGATAACATTGGCCCTTATCGCGCACTTACCATCATTAAAAAGGTGCTCTAATCATGACTATTTCACCTTATCGACTGGGGGCTTCGCTTTATATGCCCGCGGTGCGCACCGACATTATTGATGTGGTGCTAAAAAATAAGATACCGGGCCTAAGCTCGCTGATCATCTGCTTTGAAGATGCGCTAGCCGAGCAAGACATTGCGGCTGGGCTTAGTAACCTGCACACCGTGCTTGCCGTGTTGCGCCAGCACCGTCATGCCAACCATAGCCATGCCAATTGCGAGCATAACCATGCCAATCGAGATCATGACCGACCTTTGGTCTTTATTCGGCCTCGTCATCAGGCCATGGCTCGACTGTTAGTGGACGAGTTTGATCTTAGTACCGTTAACGGCTTTGTGCTGCCCAAGTTCACCCAAGCCACTTTGGATGAATGGACCGATATTCTAGAGCCCACTCAGCTGTTGTGGATGCCCACCCTAGAAACCGCAGAGGTCTTTGATGCGCTAGCCATGCGCGAGCTGGTGAATGTATTAGATACCCACCCTTGCCGATCGCGCATGTTAGCGATCCGAGTGGGGGGGAATGACTTGCTTAATGTATTGTCTTTGCGCCGCCAGCGGCATAAGACGCTTTATGATGGTCCGCTCGGTTATGTGATGAAAATGCTGGTCAGCACCTTTGGTTCTCGCCAATTCGCGCTTACCGCACCGGTGTGTGAGCTTATTGAGCGTAACGATATTCTGACCGAAGAGCTTAAAGCGGATATTGAACATGGTTTTGTGGGTAAAACCGCCATTCATCCCAACCAGATTGATATTATCAATCAAGCACTGGCGGTTGAAGCAACAGAATATGAAGACGCCTTGCGCATCGTCAACTCAGGCGCTGCGGTATTCAAGCACAACGGTGCCATGTGCGAGCCTGCCACGCACACTCGCTGGGCAGAAAACATACTGACCCGAGCACAGTATTACGGCCACCAAAAAAGGTGGTTAACGAGTATTCCAGGATAAGTGTGCGGCTACATTTAATTAAACAGAGACGACAGTATCGCGCTGATGTACAGCTCCGAGGTATGTAGCTTATCTGCACGACTAGCCAGCAAATAGTTTTGAGTACAACAAGCGAGTACCTATTTACTCTTTAGCCATAAATCAGTGAACTATGTATCAAATTATACCAATTCAGGCGCAATATAACGCCGCTATTAGCCAAATTATCAAACAAGTCGGTGCCGAGTATGGCGCAGTAGGGGACGGTTTTGGACCGGGTGACGCAGAAGTTGCATGCATGAGTCAGCATTACTTAGCCGAGCATCGCTGCCAGTATTTAGTCGCGCTGGTAAATGGCCAAGTCGTGGGCGGGGCGGGCATTGCGCCTTTTCTGCACTATGAAGAAATATGTGAACTCAGAAAATTATTTCTGCAGCCCAGACATCGAGGGCTAGGCATTGGCCGAGCGCTTACTCAAGCCTGCTTGGTGTTTGCACAACAGCAAGGTTATCAACAGTGCTACTTAGACACCTTAAGCACCATGCAGGCCGCGATTAGTTTGTATGAACGCATCGGCTTTAAGCATCTTACACAACCGCTAGCGGGCACACTACATGGTGGCTGTGACGTGTGGATGCTCAAAGATCTGCATCAAACATTATAAAATCTGGATATAAATTAATAATCAAAATGCTGCGCGTAAGAGTAAACGCTTCACACCGTATGACGGTGTTTTGACTTACGACTTACGACATACGACATACGACATACGACATAAGGCGTAAAGCGTACGGCTTATGTCGTTTTACGCCTCGCGTTGTTAAAACTTACGGCTTAGCTAGATGCCAAACATCAAACTTACCATCGCCCGAGGTGTCGCCTTCGGTTTTGTCGCCTTGCCATAAGTATAAAGGCTGGTCTCGATAGCTCCATTGCAGGCTGCCATCATCTCGAGTCACAATGGCGTAATCACCGTCGGCCTTATCGTCTTTATTCGCTGCTAATGGAGGCCAGTTATCGGCGCACTTGTCGTTACACTTGCTCATGCCTGCGTCGTCTTTATCAAACACATATAGGCTCATACCTGAGTCATTGGTGAGTATTTCTCCTTGGTCGCTATCGGCGGTTTGTACCGGTGCAGCCAAGGCCTGTAGGCTGAACATCAGCGTGAATCCGAGCAATGTTTTGGTCAACATATTGGGTTTCCTTTTAAACTAAAGTTAAACCGATGCCAGACTCACAGTGTTTGAGTGGCACCAAGCTAAGCGTAGGCAAGCTTAGAGGGTCATGCTGAATTTTTAATGTTGAAGAAAAGCAGAAGCAAAAAAGCGCTACCTTAATATCTGCAGACGGCCAGCATTGGCTGTATTTTAATAATGAAAATAATAATGTATTTCCAATAAGTCATGAATTATATTCATGATAAGCAGTCCGGCATAACTTATGTGGATTCAGGGGCTAGCTTATCTTTATCGTCACCCTCGCGAAGGCGGGGGTCCAGTGCCTTTGCAGGCAGCACTCTGGCTGACATCTCTGCGCCACAAGCCCTGGATTCCCGCCTTCGCGGGAATGACGGCAGAACCACACATGTTATGGCCGATTGCTTATTAAGGGCTAAAGACAGGAGTTAAGTTATGTTGGAGCGGTTTCACCTTGAAGTGCTGGCAGCAATAAAAGAGCAAGGAACGTTAACCCAAGCTGCCCAGTCGTTAAATTTATCCCAGTCTGCATTGAGTCACAGCATCAAAAAATTAGAAGGCCAGATAAAAACACCTGTTTGGCAAAAAGAAGGGAGAAGCTTGCGCCTTACCCATGCGGGTGAACAAATTTTGACGCTTGCCACTCGGGTATTGCCGCAATTTAAACACACTGAGCTGCTATTAAGCCAGATAGTGAAAGGCGAAATGGGCTCACTGCGCATCGGCATGGAATGCCACCCTTGCTATCAATGGCTGTTAAAAGTGATTGAACCTTATCTTGAAAAGTGGCCAAACGTTGATATTGACGTGAAGCAGGAATTTCAGTTCGGTGGTCTGGGAGCTCTGCATAGCTACGAGATAGATATCCTGGTCACACCAGATCCCTTATATAAACCTAATTTGACGTTTATACCGGTATTTGACTATGAACATAGGCTGGTCGTTGCCTCATCTCACCCCCTTGCCATGCAAGACTCGGTCATGCCTGAGCAGCTAAGTGAAGAGGTATTATTTAGCTATCCGGTAGAGCCTGAGCGGTTGGATATTTACAGTCAGTTTTTAAATCCCGCAAAGTGCACCGTCAAAAAACACAAGACCATAGAAACCACGGAAATAATGTTGCAATTGGTGGCGGCAGGCAGAGGCGTCAGTGCATTGCCTGGTTGGCTAGTGGATGAGTTCGCCAAAACAATGGCCATTAAAAGCCTTCGATTCGGTCAACAGGGGATTAGAAAACAGATCTTTGTGGGAATACGAAAAGGCGAAGAGCAGATTAATTATCTTAGCGATTTCATTGCTCAGGCTCAGCATGTCAGGTAATGAGACCAGTCTGGAAATCTAACTGATCATATCATCCTACTTCGCCACTGTTTTGTGTCTTAAAACAGCCAGCGAAGCTGCCCATCATCGCTCTCGTGCAGATACTTCGACATCAGCAAGCCAGTTCCAGCGGTGAAGGTGACATACCGTTTGCCTAAGAGAGCATAGGACTGGCGTTACTCATGACGTTTACTCATGCATTTATGAAGTAATATCACTTTTTTTCATGCCTCCATCCGCGTATAAATATAGCTATTCGCAGCTCTAGACATCCAGACTGCCAAAAATATTACAGTGGATTATTAATTAGCTATAAACCAAAACAGACTGTGCAGACTACTGGCCAGAGCAATCGGTAAGCCCAGCAACAGCCAGCACACCTTCAGGTTTTATTGCCGGAAAAGGGATACCAAACATCATGAGCAACGACTTTAGCTTCGCTATCAACAGCATTAATTTCGACGAAAATTATCGTCCTTCAGACAACTCGCGCATTACTACTAACTTTGCCAATTTGGCCAGAGGCGAGAGTCGTCAACAAAATTTGCGCAACACCTTAGCGATGATCAACAATCGTTTCAACGCCTTAGCGTACTGGGATAATCCCAAGGCCGATCGTTACTCTGTAGAGCTGGAAATCATTTCCGTTGATATGAAGGTACAGGGCAATGAGATTGCCTTTCCTAGCATTGAAATCTTGCAGACCTATATTGTTGATCACATCACCAAGCAACGTGTTGCAGGCATTGTAGGCAATAACTTTTCCTCTTATGTGCGAGATTATGACTTTAGCGTTTTGCTGTTGGATCATAATAAAGGTCAAGCTAAGTTTAGTATTCCTGAAGATTTTGGTGATTTGCATGGCAAGCTATTCCAATATTTTTTGAGCTCCAATACTTACCAGCAGAACTTTAAAAAACTACCTGTGATCTGCCTGAGTGTGTCGGATAACAAGACCTATCGTCAGACTGAAAATCAGCATCCTATCTTAGGTGTTGAATATCAGCCTAACGAATCATCGTTAACTGAAACCTACTTTAAAAAGATGGGCTTTGAGGTTCGCTACTTTATGCCCCCTCATTGTGCTGCACCGCTGGCGTTCTATTTCTTTGGTGACTTGTTAAACGATTACAGCAATCTTGAGCTGATAGGCACCATCAGCACCATGGAGTCGTTCCAACGAATTTATCGCCCAGAAATTTATAATGCGAACGCTACGGCCGGAAAAATCTATAAGCCAAACTTGGGAAACCTAGATCATTCAGTAACGCAAATTGTTTATGACCGAGCAGAGCGTAACCAGTTAGCCGTGGCTCAAGGGAAATTTACTGAGGAAAACTTCATCAAACCCTATCAAGCCATTCTTGAAGAATGGTCCGCTAGCTGCGCTTCTTAAATTCGGTCTTATCATTAACGAAAATATAAACGGTACTTATGATGAATAAATTATTACCTACATCAACGGCAGGCAGTTTACCTAAACCTTTATGGTTGGCAGAGCCGGAAAAAATTTGGTCACCTTGGCGCTTAGAAGGTGAAGAGTTAATTGAAGGTAAACAAGATGCTTTACGTGTGTGGTTGCAAGAGCAGCAACATGCAGGTATTGATATTGTCAGTGATGGCGAGCAAACGCGCCAACATTTTGTGACTACCTTTATTGAGCACCTTGATGGTGTTGATTTTGAGAAGCGCAAAACCGTTAAAATTCGTGACCGCTACGATGCGAGCGTCCCTACGGTGGTGGGTGCCGTGAGTCGGCAAAAGCCAGTGTTTGTTGAAGATGCCAAGTTTTTACGTCAGCAAACCAAGCAACCCATAAAATGGGCGCTGCCAGGTCCCATGACCATGATAGATACGCTTTATGATGCCCATTATAAGAGTCGTGAAGAGTTAGCTTGGGAATTCGCCGTCATACTCAATCAAGAAGCCAAAGAGTTAGAAGCTGCGGGTGTGGATATTATCCAATTTGATGAACCTTCATTTAATGTGTTTTTTGATGAGGTAAATGATTGGGGGATTGCGGCTTTAGAAAGAGCCATGGAAGGTCTTAAATGTGAAACTGCTGTTCATATTTGCTATGGCTATGGCATTAAAGCTAATACCGATTGGAAAAAGACCTTGGGCTCTGAGTGGCGTCAATATGAAGAGGTCTTTCCTAAACTGCAAAAATCTAATATCGATATTATTTCATTAGAATGCCAAAACTCTCATGTGCCTATCGATCTGTTGGAACTGATCCGCGGTAAAAAGATCATGCTAGGGGCCATTGATGTGGCAACCAATATCATTGAGACGCCAGAGGAAGTGGCCGCTACATTACGCCGCGCCCTGCAATTTGTAGATGCCGATAAGCTTTATCCATCTACCAACTGTGGCATGGCACCCTTATCTCGTGCTGTAGCAAGAGGCAAGCTAAATGCCTTAAGTGCAGGAGCAGAAATCCTCCGCAGAGAACTCTCGGCCTAGGCCGTTGTTTCCTATAAGCCGCTACCTAGGTAGCGGCTTTTTTATTTGGTACCGGTATTAACAATCCGGCCCTCAGCCGTAGAACCGCCTGTTATACCAATCACACTAAATATTTGATCTATTTTAAAGCTTGGAGTGTTGGAGGCAACAGAGCCACCTCCCACGACGCGCCACTGAGCTAGCCATCTTTGCTGGGTAACAACTGCGAATATTCACTGGATATTCAGTCCATGACCCAACAAATATACACGGCAGCAAGCTGCCCCATACGGGCTCGGGAAATGCCGTCCTTGGTATTTCACGGTCGTGGGAGGCGATCTCCGTTACCTCTTTGCAAGCATCGAGTTGCCTGTAGACAGCGTCATCAGTCACCTGAGTGTAGTGGCACACTTAAAGTGGCCACCTGTTCAGAGGTGATATCATCACCTCATCAGATAT
>NZ_JBHTJS010000058.1:0-221179 GCF_042676125.1 Oceanisphaera ostreae | reverse complement strand
CCTGTATATCTGATGAGGTGATGATATCACCTCTGAACAGGTGGCCACTTTAAGTGTGCCACTACAATAAGGTACGAAAGTACTTCAGAGATAATGCTACTGGCACGGCTGGGAACATGCCAAAAATAAACCAAAAGGTAGTTTGCTTAGCTCCAATTAACTTACCCCCTATAATTGAACAAACCGAAATCGTCCGTCGAGTCGAGCAGCTGTTTGCCTTCGCCGATCAGGTCGAGCAGCGGGTCAAAGACGCCCAGGCTCGGGTCAACCACCTCACTCAGTCCATTCTGGCCAAAGCCTTTCGCGGCGAGCTTACCGCCGACTGGCGCCAGCAGCACCCGGAGCTTATCAGCGGCGAGCACAGTGCAGAGGCCCTGCTGGCTCGCATCCAGGCCGAACGCGCCGCCCAAACACCCGCCAAGCGGGGCAGGAAAAAGGCGAACACATGAGCATAGGGCGCACCATCAGGATCTACCTGGACGACGGCTCTATTACCGGTATCCGTCATGCTGAAATCGTCAACTGGACGGGCCAGGCCATTTCCGCGCCCAGAACCCAGATCAAGGCCCTGGCCGAGTGGCCCGAGTCGAACAAACCGGGGGTCTATTTTCTGTTTGGCATCGATGATGCGTCCGGTAGCCAGGCCTTGTACATAGGCGAGGCCGAGAATGTACTGGAACGCCTGGACCAAGACCTAAAGGGTAAAGACTTCTGGAACGAGGTGGTGTTTTTCACCAGCAAGGATGAAAACCTCACCAAGTCCCATGTGAAATACCTGGAGTCTCGCCTCGTTGAACTGGCCAAGTCCGCCAACCGCTATGTACTGTTAAACGGTAACAGCCCACAGCTTTCCTCATTGCCCCGTGGCGATCGAGACTCGATGGAAGAGTTTATTGGTAACCTGCGCACGCTATTGGGGGTGATTGGCCATAAGGCGCTGGAGCCGGTGGCCAGCCATGAGCAGGTAAAAGAAGAAAAGGTGCTGATCCCCAACCCAGCCGAAGCGAATGCGTCACAAGGCTTCACCCTGAGTCATAAAAAGCTTAAGGCAAATGCTATCGTCAACAACGAAGGCATCGTCGTGCTGCAAGGTGCCGAGTTATCACCCAAGATGACCCACTCCCTGGCGGAGGGTTACAAAAAGCTGCGCCAGCAACTGCTGGATAACGGCACCATAGCGGAAGACAACGGGCGGCTATTTTTCACCAGGGATCAGCTGTTCACCAGTCCGTCACAAGCCGCCGCCATCATCGTCGGCTACCCAATTAATGGCCGTACCCATTGGCTCAACGCTCAAGGGCTGAGTATTAAAGACCTAGAAGAGCAAACTGCCCCCTGACCATCACCTGAGGCTGGCTTATCACCAAGGCATCGGTTGTGCTTGATCGGGGGCATCGGTTGTAGTGAACAACCTATCCCGGCCAATAAATTAGGCCGATTTTAGGCCTGATCTGGCGGCAACCCGTCAGTGTAATAATGGGTGCGCTGCCGGTTGTAGTAGCCATTAAGTAATCGCAGATATCGTTTTTGCCTCAGCCATGGCGAGTAACAGATAGCGGGAACCCAGTCCGTTTTCAGGCTGCGGACATTTTTCCATGGAAGCATTCCCCCAGCAGTTACCACAGCGGCTCATATTCTGCGTAATGCGATAACCTCACAGTCGTTGCCGGAAGACTCGGCGGGCGTATTGACGACCCAGATCTGAGTGTTGAACAACAGCCCTGTTGCTCTGCCTGCCCGATAACGCCCTACCTGATAACCTTTCTCCTGCATTATCAATAATAGGGCGAATAACTGTACCTATTACGACCTTTTTATCTCATCTCGAAGGTCGACCAACCACATCAAAGCGTTCATTTTCTTGATTAAGCAAAAATAGGGCGAATAACTGTACCTATAACGCTCTTCTGGTGATAGTTATTCGCTTTTTACCCTTTTTAGGTGTCGTTAGGCTGGAAAATGACTGCTTTGAGGGTAGCTAAACAAGGCTGTTTGGCTACCGTACCGCAACAAGTAGGTATCTTGTTTAGGTACTACATAATTCAGCTACTCAATAAGGGGGTTGCTCGTGATGTAAAGTCAAAAAACGACCAAAAAGCCGATGTTTTGCAGTACCTCAACAAGCGTGTTTGGCTACCGTACCGCAACAAGTAAGTATCTTGTCGAGCAACCCGTTTTTTTAGCAGAAAAATTGGCGGTTGCTCGTGATGAAAACTCGCCAATGGTCGCCTAATTAAAGAAAAGGCTCGATTAGACAAGTAGTGTTTTTTTACCGGTAGGTGAACATATCTATCTTGTTTACCTACCCATCATAAAACAATCATGTCGAGGTACTTGTGCTGTGCCTCTGGGTAGGAAAAGGGTGGTACCTAAACAAGTAGGTATCTTGTTTAGGTACCACCTGAATGTAGGTGGTCGCCTTCTTGTCTTAAAGGGGTAGCGCGACATGTAGATAGTTAATGTTTAGGAGCCAAGTTATGGTGAAAGCGGTTTCAACTCAAAAACGTAACTAATTGATGAGCGAGATGATGAGCAGGTTATTTGGACGTCAATTCGGGAAGAGCCGGATGTGTTGTTGCTCAATGGTATGGATTTGGTAGATATCGGCAGGCGACAGTGGAAGCGTGATTTAGTGGCTTGGGCAACGCGAGTGGCTAATGAGTTTTGGGAAACGCACGCGAAGTACAAAAATGGTGACGGTGGCGATAAGGAATATGGGGAGTACGGCGTAAGGGTGAGAGAGAGCTTTGACTACGATGGTTCAGTGGTACAAGGCAAGGGAGGGGGTAACAAAGGGAAGAGCATGATGTACGACACCATGTGGAAGCCCAAAGGTAACTCATTCCATATGCCAGCACAGAAGTTAAAGGATGCAAAGGATTGGGAACTTGAGGCCATCATGAAGGCCGAAGACGAGTTCCAGATCGTGCGTCGGTGCAGTGAGCACCTGAAAGCTATGCAGGGGCCGACCCAGGGATATGCGCAAACGCTGTTGGTGCACGAAGTCAGTAAGTTGGATCATTTGGGATGATATGGTGATTTGGATGTATTTCGAGGTGAGATAAGCGGGCTATAGATTCGGGCCAGCGCGTTGTACTTCGAGCCTGTAAATAATTCGGTGTACTGTTCCAGTCGGTTGCGTAATTGATGCTCGGCGCTGTCGTGTACACCACTAACCAAAGCGTTCGCAGCGATTTCCGTTAGACAGCAAGGTTTGTAGATTCGGGCCATCTCTTCAGCCGGCTTTTTATCATGCCTGCGTTCAATGCTACTTTGTCGCTTTGAACAGAGCAGGTGCTCCATAACTGGAGCAGACCTTCCCTTAGATGCCTCTACAAGCCTTTATTGTGCTCTCTGTTGCAAGATCTTATGTCGACAGATAAATCCCCGGTCGATGCGGGATTGTGCGTAGATTCGGGCAATTCGGGCGTTTTTGAGGTACTCCCAGCAACTACGGTGATCCCAGTTGGTTGCATCACTGGCTAATGCCTCGCAGTCCAGACCGGACCTTGATGTAGTAAGGAAAAGATACCGTTTGCTCCCGACGGTATCTTTTTTAAGATCAGCTGTATTTGTCTATTTCGGATTGGGCAATATTCCACTTTCTGGCGAGCCGGTGCACGCCAACCGACATCAGCTTTGAGCAAAGCCGCCTGGCATTTCTTCCGTGAAAGATGACGTAATGTGCAGTTTGATTCTGGTGAATGCAGCGCGTAGGTCTTGCTCCAGCAATATGCTCCCAGCTGTATTGCAGCCAGTCAGCAAAATCTTTGGATGCTGTGACCATGCTTACTGTCAGTGTGCCATTGTTGTGGCGTACGTGGCCATCTCCCTCGATCAAGCCTACATGATAAGCGAGTATTTGCTCCCTAGTGAGATGGTCCTCATTGGGGGGCTGTATAGTATAGGACTTGTTAGGAGTCAGACTCCAGTGAGTATTAAGATCTTCGATCCATTGAGGTACACCGGAGATTCTGAGTTCGTTCTGAGAGTGTCCCTTAACTTTAAAAGACCGAATGACACCTGTGTAGCCGGTCACTTCACGAATATATTCCAGCAGGTGCAGATCTTTTTCAGCTAGAGCAATCCCTACCTGGTTGATGGGTTTGTCTACGTTCATGGGCTTGATCCAGCCATCGGCGGCCAGCAGGCCGGCTACATACGAGTTTTCTACTGTTGGCTGATTAAAGTAGGTGTGGTTTTTCTCATACTTGGCACATTTGGCCGGGTTTTTAAATGCCACACCAAGGCGAAGCCCCCGTTGATACACTGAGCCCTCAGAGCGGCCCAATACAAGTCCAATTTCAGCCATTGTCATTTCCTGAGCATGTTCCTGGATGTACTTGTCTTCTTCTCGACTGTAGAGCAGATCGTCTCGCCAGGAGTGAGTCAGACTCAGCATGTGGGCCTTCCCACGCACTGACCGCCAGGTTCGTTTTAGTTGTGCTGCGATTTCCTGAGTGGGAGTACCGTCTTTGTAGCCCTTCTTCAGCAGTTCGATTTCCTCTTCAGTCCATGGTCGTTTGGTGGGTTTTGGCATATTATGGTCTCCTTGGATTATCGAGTGATAATATAAATAATCACTCGATAATAAATATACCGCATCAACTGATAATAGCAATCATCAATTGATAAAAAATATATTCGGAGTAAAGGGCGTGCTGAGGTTTCATTTAAAGGAGTTGATTGCCGAAAAGGAGTTTTCGGAGAACAGGCGGATCACGGTTAAGGAAATTGCAGAGGAAACAGGTATTAACAGAATGACTCTGTCCAAGATCATCAATCATCGTGGGCACAGCACAGTGACTGATAACCTGGATAAGCTATGTGCGTATTTTGGTTGCCCGATAGAAAAGCTGGTGACCTATATGGAGGATCCGGTAGATCCTCAAGCCTGAGTCCTGGAGGCAGGCGCAGGTAACTTAGAGCTGAGACTGATGGCTGAAGTCTGCATCAGACAAAGTGGCCATACACATAAAAAGACACTGCCTGTATCCGACGGTGTCTTTTTGTTGGTGGGGACTTCAAAACAGCCCGACCAGAAAGGAAGGGATCAACCAAGAAGGAGTGGGGATCGCCAATGCGGTGGAATCTGTTTATTTAGTCTGGGGGAGCCTTGGATCGAGCCTGACTGTAGTACGCTAGACTCTGCTCTCGGCTGAACTTCAGCTTCGCGTCCGTTGACGTTATAGCGGTTCATTGGTGCTTCTCTTACAGCACGGTTCTGCGGGTAAACCGTTTCAGCGTGGCGTTGCTACTGTACAAGTGAGTCTAAATGGCGACTGTAGAATGCTAAGGTCCGATACCGACAACATTAGCAGACCCCGTCTACACCCGACGGTGTCTTTTGATTAGCGGTCATTTTCAGCCAGGCGCGGTATGAGGATGCTTGCCAGCTTTTGGTGCGGCCGTTTATCCTGAGCGCTGCAGAAATCTTTCGCTCTTAACCCATGCCCAAGGCGTCCGGCGATCCCTGGTGATGAGCGTGGCTACTTATTGTTGACCACTACAGTCTGCCATCGACCTAAAGGGGCAACGTTCTGGGTTACTAAACCCTGCAACCCATGGCCAGTATAAAGTGGCTGTCCAACCGATAGTGCCATTCCTGTCACATACAAGCCTTGGAAATTTTCCTTCTTCAACCCAGTCTAACAAGGTTTCTGGGGTTTCCTTTAGCCACCCGCTCATCTGAACGATAGTAATTAAGTCACTACGATTTACTTGCGTCATACACTTTTAACCTTTGCTCAACTCATCAAGGCCTAACTGTATCGAGGTGGGGTATGCTGGTAACTCGTGTAAACGACGAATTTCTACACTAACTCTAAGAAGCGATAGGATAGTCGATAGGGCCACTAAGTGTTTTAAATTTGAAGGATTGGTTCGCTCGGCCACTACACCCTAAGTGCAGGCAATAAAAAGGGGCTAACAAACTTTATCTGCTAGCCCCTAATTTAAGCCTGTCGAGAGACACTTTGACTAGGATCTGGATCTTCTTTGTATACCCCCCGACAGTGAGTTAGAGGGTTAAGACAGTCTTATTTATTATCCTTCCCCTCTAACCACGCTTCGTAAACTGACTCTCGCCAGCCAATCGCTCGGCCGTTGTAACGTATGGGTTCTGGAAAAAAGCCTTTTCGTACCCAAAGCCACAAAGTCTTCGGCACTCGGCCTACTAACTCACACATCAGACTGACGGGAATTATTCGATCATATTCTTTGGTCATAATTTCATTAACTCCTTTGTTTAGAGGAGTTCAGAATATCGAGGTTTTGTTCAGGCGTGGTTTGGGTAATTGACAGTTTTCTGTGCAAACTCGAGAAAGTTGAGAAAAACGGTAGAAAAGGGCGGTAGGCAGTAAAATATTTATTTGGAGCCGAAGGGAGCCAAATAGCTTCGAGCTTACTTGACCCATTACTTGACCCAGAAACGCAGGCAACAAAAAAGGGTTAGCGGCTGTTAACCTGCTAACCCTTACTGTATATGGTGGCCCCTCCCAGACTTGAACTGGGGACCTAACGATTATGAGTCGTGTGCTCTAACCAACTGAGCTAAGGGGCCTAAAGTGGTGGTGATTATATGTAAAGCGGTGTGGGCTGTCTAGTCGCGTTGGCGGATATCCGTTTGATTTTTAAACGATTGGCGCTCTTTAGTAAATAAAAATAATTTGGCACAAAAAAAAGGGCGCTCATGCGCCCTTTTTTCATTTTGCTGTACAGTGTCTAACGACTTACTCGTCGAGAAAGCTGCGTAACACTTCTGAACGGCTGGGGTGGCGTAGCTTGCGCAGTGCCTTAGCTTCAATTTGGCGAATACGCTCACGCGTTACGTCAAACTGTTTGCCTACTTCTTCCAACGTGTGGTCGGTGTTCATGTCGATACCAAAACGCATGCGCAGTACTTTGGCTTCTCGTGCGGTTAGGCCCGAGAGTACGTCTTTGGTGGCGGCACACAGGCTTTCGTTAGTTGCTTGGTCAGCCGGTAAGGACAAGGTCGTGTCCTCAATGAAGTCGCCCAAGTGGGAGTCTTCATCATCACCAATGGGGGTTTCCATTGAGATCGGCTCTTTAGCAATTTTAAGTACCTTGCGGATCTTATCTTCTGGCATAACCATGCGATGCGCCAATTCTTCTGGCGTAGGCTCACGACCCATCTCTTGCAGCATTTGGCGCGATACACGGTTGAGCTTATTAATGGTCTCAATCATGTGCACCGGAATACGAATGGTGCGCGCTTGGTCGGCAATAGAGCGGGTGATGGCCTGACGGATCCACCAAGTAGCATAAGTTGAGAACTTATAACCACGACGGTATTCAAACTTATCTACCGCTTTCATCAAGCCGATGTTGCCTTCCTGGATTAAGTCGAGGAACTGCAAACCACGGTTGGTGTATTTTTTGGCAATAGAAATAACCAGACGCAAGTTGGCTTCAACCATTTCTTTCTTCGCGCGGCGAGCTTTGGCTTCACCTATGCTCATGCGACGGTTGATGTCTTTAATTTGCAAAATGGTTAAATCAGTTTCTTCTTCTACTAGCTTAATTTTGCCAATAGAGCGCAATACGTCTTCGGCAACTTCTTCTAGTCTTACCGACCAGCTTTTGCCTGCAGCTAGCTGCTTGTGGAACCATTCAGTATTACTTTCGTCTTGAGCAAAGGCTTGCACGAAGGTTTTCTTCGGCATTTTGCACTGATCAACACACAGTTTTAGAATAAGACGCTCTTGCACGCGAACACGGGTCATGGTGTCACGCATGGCGTTAACCAAGCGATCAAATTGCTTAGGGATCAACCGGAATTCGCGGAAGATGTAAGCCAGCTCGGCAATTTCAGCAGCGGCTTCCGGTGACGGACGACCTTTGCTGTTAATGACGCCGCGCATAATTTCGTACTGCTCGCGCAGCGCTGCAAATTTTTCGCGTGCTAGTTCAGGGTCGGGGCCAGTATCAACTTCTTCCTCGTCCTCTTCGTCTTCATCCGTTTCTTCCAGTTCTTTGTCACTCAGTTCTGAGCCGATATGCGTCGCGGTTGGCGCAGCAGGTTCGGTTGAATCTGGGTCAAGAAAGCCGGTGATGATATCGCTTAGCTTGATGTCGCCGGCTTCAAAGCGGTCAAACTGATCAAGCAAAGTGGTAATCGTCTGAGGATATTCAGACACCGAGCTTTGTACTTGATTAATGCCTTCTTCAATTCGCTTGGCGATAACGATTTCGCCTTCACGAGTCAGTAGCTCTACCGTACCCATTTCGCGCATATACATACGCACGGGGTCGGTAGTACGACCAATTTCTGACTCTACGGAAGCTAGCGCCTGAGCGGCTGCTTCTGCGGCGTCTTCATCGGCCGACGTTTCAGACATCATTAAGTCATCGGCATCGGGGGCACTTTCTACCACCTGAATACCCATGTCATTGATCATTTGAATAATATCTTCAATTTGATCAGAGTCGACAATGTCTTGAGGAAGGTGATCGTTAACCTCGGCGTAAGTCAGGTATCCCTGTTCTTTACCTTTGGCAACGAGAAGTTTAAGCTGTGACTGTGGGGTTTGCTCCATAGAACTCGTCCGGTTAGATCTTGCAAGAGGGTGTAGGCGATTAGGCACACATAATGTAGTGCACAATTGGCCGGTTATAACAAAACTTAACCAACGCCGCTATGTTGTTGGTGTGTGCTTGCCAACACGCCCTGCCTGAATGGCCGGTGAGAGTGTTGCAGCTTTTCTAGGGTTTTATATTACCCGTTTTCCGGGCCTGTTTTACTTTATGGGGGCATCGCTCCCAATTTTCAATGTTCAGTTGTTATTTGCTTTACTTTCGCTGAGTAATAGCATTAATTCTTGTGTTTCTACTGACGTTAGACCGCCTTGTCTGCTTTTTTGTTGCAGCATTTCTATATGACCCGCCAAATAATCGTTAATTAACACCACGAAAATATCTTGCAGCTCTTGTTCTATATGTTCGCCTGCGAATAATTCATCCGCCATGGCTAATCGTGCCAGTGCACGTGCTGAGCTATGACCACGCCAATGCTCAAGCAGCTGAGCGGTGGTAATGCCTGGCTGGCGTTGCACTTGAGCCAATAGGCTTTGCAATAAGTCCATTCCCGGAGTGGATAACTCGGCGAGATCTGGCATTGCTGGCAGATTGGCTGCGGCAGCCGGATATTGTAGCACAAGGGCAATGGCTCGGCGAATCGGCGTTAGCTTTATCTTTTTATTTACGGGCTTTACCGTCGTTGGCGATTGACCACCCGGTTGCAAGCGATGAAATAAATCGCGCACCCGGCGCTCATTTTCGCCCCAGTTTAGTTGCCGAGACAGCTGAGTGATCAGCCCTTCTCGAGTAAAGCCTTCTGGTACACGAATAATAGCCTCTGCTGCTTTATTCGCCAGTTCATGTTGTCCGGCATCGCCGGCCATGGCGTCTTGGCCAAGGCGTTCAAATAAGAAATCGCCAAAGTCTTGTGCTTGATCTAACTGTTGGGTAAAGGCTTCGTTGCCCAACTTGCGCACTAGGGTATCTGGGTCTTCACCGTCGGGTAAAAATACAAACTTGAGGCTGCGGCCATCTTGCAGCAGCGGCAGGGCATTTTCGAGTGCCCGCCATGCGGCTTCACGCCCGGCGCGGTCTCCGTCGTAGCAACAAACTACTTCGCGTGTGGTGCGAAATAACAGCTGAAGATGCTCTGGCGTGGTGGCGGTTCCCAGGCTGGCTACGGCATAGTCGATACCAAATTGCGCCAGTGCGACGACATCCATGTAGCCTTCTACGATTAAAACTCGCTCGGGGTTCCGGTGTGCTTGGCGTACTTCATAGAGGCCATACAGCTCACGGCCTTTATGGAATACCGGTGTTTCGGGCGAGTTTAAATATTTAGGGGTGCCATCGCCCAGCACGCGCCCACCAAAGCCAATCACACGACCACGGCGGTCGTGAATGGGGAACATAATGCGATCGCGAAAACGGTCGTAAACTCGACCATTGTCACTTTTTAGCAGCATGCCACCTTCAATTAACTGGTTTTCTGCTTCGGTGTTGATAGCGAATTTTCGTTTTACGCCGTCCCACTGTTCGGGCACATAGCCGATATTAAAGCGCTTCACCACTTCACCGCTTAGGCCGCGACCTTTTAGGTAGGTAATGGCGTCTTGCGACTGGCGTAGTTGGGTTTGGTAAAAACGGCTGATGTCTTGTAACTGGGCGTATAAATCTTGGCGTACGGCTTTGGCCGCCGCTTGTTGTTGTGGGGTCAGCGAAGAGTTGCTGTTCTCGCGTGGTACCGTTACCCCGTGCATGCCAGCGAGTTCGTCGATGGCATCTAAAAATTCTAGCCCGTCATACTCCATTAAAAAACCCAGCACGGTGCCGTGTGCGCCACAGCCAAAGCAGTGATAAAACTGTTTTTCGTGACTAACGGTAAAGGAGGGGGATTTTTCGTTATGAAAAGGGCAGCAAGCTTGATAGTTTTTGCCGGCTTTTTTTAATTTTACCCGCTGATCGATAAGATCGACTATGTCGGTTCTGGCCAACAGGTCGTCAATAAATGATTGGGGGATTCTGCCTGACATGATTCACCGGGAAAGCGAAGAAAAAACAAAGCCGTGCATCAAAAAGAAGCACGGCTCGTCGGCAGGGAACAGCGTAAACCGTTAAGCCAGTTTGGCTTTAATGCTAGCGCTGACCTTACCCATATCTGCACGTCCCTGGATTTGCGGTTTTAACACCGCCATCACTTTGCCCATATCTTGCATGCTAGTTGCACCGGTTTCGGCGATGGCATGCTTAAGCAAAGTATCCAGTTCGTCTGCGCTAAGAGGTTGCGGCAAAAACTCTTGCAGCACCACTATTTCCTGGCGCTCACCATCGGCTAGCTCTTGGCGTCCGGCCTGCTCATAAAGAGAGGCGGCGTCTTTGCGCTGTTTTACCATTTTGGTAACGATGGTGATGATCGCGTCATCGTCCAGGCTTTCGCGGCTATCAATCTCTTTTTGTTTGATCTCTGCCAGCAGCATTCTCAACGTACTAAGGCGTGCCTTATCTTTGGCACGCATAGCAATTTTTTGCTGTTCAGACAGTTGGTCTTTTAAGGACATGAGATCAACAACTTTTAGTACAGGCGAATGCGACGAGCGTTTTCACGAGAAAGCTTCTTAGCATGACGCTTAACAGCGGCAGCTTTAGCGCGCTTACGCACTGTAGTTGGCTTCTCGTATTGCTCACGACGACGCACTTCAGACAGGATACCTGCCTTTTCGCATGAACGCTTGAAGCGTCGCAGAGCTACGTCGAAGGGCTCGTTTTCACGTACTTTAATTACTGGCATGTGCCTCTCACCTCGGTTAACTGATTTTTTATTAAACCAGTCTGACTATAAAATGGTGCGAAATTCTACTCCGAAGCCTTACCTAAAGTAAAGTCCGAAGGCGGTCCGCTGGTTAAAAAACCACTAGAAGTGTAACATAAGCTCCTCTTGTTCAATAGTCCAGCGATAAGACCAACATGCGTGTATTAGGTATAGAAACCTCCTGTGATGAAACTGGCATTGCCATCTATGACGATAAGCTCGGCATTATGGCCCATCAACTCTACAGTCAGGTGGCGCTGCATGCGGATTATGGCGGTGTGGTGCCTGAGCTTGCTAGCCGCGACCACATTCGTAAAACTATTCCTTTAATTGAAGCGGCGCTGCTTGATGCTGGCTGCACCAAAGACGATATCGACGGCGTGGCTTTTACCGCCGGGCCCGGTTTAATGGGCGCGCTGTTAGTGGGTGCCACCATCGGGCGCAGCTTAGCCTTTGCTTGGGGCAAACCGGCAGTGGCGGTGCATCATATGGAAGGTCATTTATTGGCGCCCATGTTAGAAGAGCACGCACCTGAGTTTCCGTTTGTCGCCTTGCTGGTGTCCGGTGGCCATACATTATTAGTGCGGGTAGATGGCATTGGCCGTTATGAGATCTTAGGTGAATCGGTAGATGACGCGGCCGGTGAAGCATTTGATAAAACCGCCAAGTTAATGGGGTTGGATTATCCTGGTGGGCCGCGTTTGGCAAAGCTTGCAGAACAAGGCCAACCTAATCGCTTTAAGTTTCCGCGCCCAATGACGGACAGACCTGGGTTAGATTTTAGTTTTTCTGGCCTAAAAACGTCGACTGCCACCACCATTGCCGCCGAGAGCAAGAAGGCCGTTGATGGTCAAATAGATGAGCAAACCCGCGCCGATATTGCCCATGCGTTTCAGCAGGCGGTAGTAGATACGCTGGCGATTAAGTGCAAGCGCGCCTTAAAGCAAACTGGGCTGAATCGTCTAGTCGTCGCCGGAGGTGTGAGTGCCAATGTGTCGTTGCGCGCGCAATTAAGTGAGCTAATGGCCAGCCTCAATGGCGAGGCGTTTTATCCACGTAATGAATATTGCACCGATAATGGCGCCATGATCGCCTTCGCCGGTTTGCAACGATTAAGAGCAGGGGACACTGAGCCGTTAGCCGTACGTGCGCGACCACGCTGGCCGCTAGACGAACTAACTGCGGTTTAAAAACGCGCCGAGCGCCTGGCACCAAGCTAAACAAAAAACGCTAAAGACTAATGATTTCTCGTCACGGAATACACGGAAGAACACGGAAAAGTTAAGATAAAAACTAAGAGGGATTATTACAGGTTAAGGCCTTATATATCATAAGCCCTGGTCGTTTTTGATTTGTCTTTACGTCCGTGAGTTCCGTGGCAAAAATAGCTTTGGTTGTTGGTTTTAGCTAGGCGCTTGGTGCTGGGCGCTATATTTATTACTCTTCACCTGTTTTATCCGGGCGTTTAAATCGGTCGATGATGGGTTTTTCTTGGCGGTGATAGAGGCGGCTGATGTTGCCGTGGTGGCGTAGGATAATCAGGCAGGAAAGCAAAGACACCGAGAGCGTGTATTCGGGCTTAATGAAATAGACGTAAAGCGGTGCCACTAAGGCGGTGAGCAAAGACGCCAGCGACGAATAGCCAAAAAGACCTAAACACACCAGCCAAGTCAGCATCATTAGGCCGGCCATGTCCATGCCGAGCGGCAACAAGGTGCCGAGAGCCGTGGCTACGGCCTTACCGCCGCGAAAGTGAAAAAACAGCGGAAACATATGGCCAATGCAGGCCGCCATGCCAATAAAAGCCAAATATAACGGGCTGATCTCTAGATACCACCCCAGATAAACCGGCAATGTGCCTTTTAGAATATCCAGCAACAGTACCCATACCGCAGCACTGCGATTACCTGTGCGCAGTACATTAGTGGCGCCAGGGTTGCCCGATCCATGAACGCGAGGGTCAGGCAGGCGATAGAGTCGGGAGATCAGTACTGCGCTGGAGATGGATCCCCCCAGGTAAGCGAGTACAATCATAAAGAAGATGAGGGCCGTCATTGCGGTTTATACCTCGGGATCAATCCGTTACTATTGCGAGCCTAAACCGAGCCATTTGCAAGCTAAGCAACTACTGTCTGCTAGCAAGCGAGACTCGATTCCGCACATAGTCACCAGCTTAACAGAAGATAGAGATGATGGATAAAGTGTTTGTACAAGGCCTAGAAGTGCTGACCACCATAGGCGTTTATGAGTGGGAAAAGGGTATTCAGCAGAAGCTGCGTTTCGATCTAGAAATGGGTCATGATAATGTACCAGCCGCGCAAAATGACGATATTAATAAGGCACTTGATTACGCCACCTTGTCGCAGTTAGTTACCGAGTACGCTGAACAGCATCAATTTGAGTTAGTAGAAACCATGGCTGAACGCGTGGCTGAGTTGATCCTAACTCGCTTTGCGGTTAAATCGGTTAAAGTGCGCCTGACCAAACCTACCGCCGTGGCTAATGCCAGTGGTGTAGGTGTAGAAATCGAGCGGTTTGCTAATTAAACGCTAACGTATTTTTAATATTATCGCTAACAAACCTTGTGCGAAGCCGTCATAAATGCGTCATTGTTCATTGTTAAGATATTGGCGTTACTGGCTAAAGGAATGATGTAATGGAAGTGCATGCCATACTATTGGCTCTTATTCAGGGGTTTACCGAGTTTTTACCTATTTCTAGCTCGGCGCACCTTATTCTCCCCTCGGTGTTATTGGGGTGGGAAGATCAGGGCATTGCATTTGATGTGGCGGTACACCTAGGTAGCTTGTTGGCGGTGGTGTATTACTTTCGCCAAGAGGTGGCAAGCTTGACTGTTGCTTGGTTGCGCTCGATAAGAGAAAGGGAGCAAAGCACGGAATCAAAACTAGCTTGGTGTCTCGTGCTAGCTACCCTTCCAGCCTGTATCGTCGGTGTTTTATTTGGCAGTTTAATCGCCGATTTTTTACGCTCAGGGTGGGTGATTGCCGTTACCACTATCGTATTTGGCTTGCTGTTGTGGTGGGCCGATAAAATAGCGCAGCTGTATAAAAGTGAATATCAAACCGGTTGGCGAGGTGCTTTACTACTCGGTTGTGCCCAAGCGCTAGCACTTATCCCCGGAACGTCCCGTAGTGGTATTACCTTAACCGCTGGATTAATGTTGGGGATGACGCGCGATGCTGCTGCTCGTTTTTCTTTTTTAATGTCGATTCCCATTATCTTGTTAGCTGGCAGCCATCAGGCGACCGGACTCGTGAGCGCAGGTATAGCTATTCCTTGGGTGGCTATTGGTTTGGGCGTAGTGGTCTCATTTATCAGTGCTTTAGCCTGCATTCATTTGTTTTTAGCCTTACTAAATCGCATCGGCGTTATGCCATTTGTGCTATACCGGTTAGGTTTGGGAGGGGTGTTATTTTGGGTAATGGCAGGCCAGATATAGGTCTCTTACAGCACCCAGCGCCTAACTAACCCAAAACACCGGTTTTTGTAGTCCCACGCTTTAGCTGTGGGTCTTGCGGAGCAAGAATGTTTACAGCGTCGAGCACCACGCTCAAATAAAAGACGGTGTTCATCTATCTGAGTGTTGAATTTTAATCTCCATTCCCTAATCCCCTGCACCTTCTAATATCTGCTCAAGGCGTTGTAGCCGAGCTTGGGTGATTGCTTCACCAATGGCGGGGCCGGTTATCCCTTGAGCGAGAAAAGGGGCGGCGGTGATGGTTTTTAGTTCATTAAACCACTGCCAAAGCTGGATGAGTTGCGGGTAGTCACTAAGGCCCGATTCAGCTTGGGCGCACAGCAGTAATTGAGCAAAACGTTCGGGTCTGCGCCACGCATCAGTTGCTTGAAATAACGCTAATATATCCTTGGCTTGCGCCACGCTTGGCTTGCTTAATTGATGCACCTCCATATGCCAACGACTAGCTAGTAGCGCTAACTCTTTATGCTCAGTGGGCACTTTTATGCGTTTGCATAAACCACTAATGGTATCTGCGGTTAGCTTATGGCACAGCACGGCAAAACGACAAGCGAGGTCGGAGCTGATTGACGCACAGTGTAGCAATGCCTGCAGCGTATGCTCTGCGACGCTAGGTTGGCTAGCTGAGTCGTTAGCCGCTTCATTAGCAAACAGGGTGTCAATCTCTGGAAATAATACAGCTAGTGCATTGCAGCGACGCAATACCTCAAAAAATACTTGCGGGTGATCACTGGCCAATGCTTTTTCGGTTTCTTTCCATACTCGCTCGGGCGTAAGCGTGGCTAGCTCGCCGCTGGCGGCCATTTGCTGCATTAAAGCCTGAGTTTCACCGGCGACACTAAAGCCTAAATGATAAAAGCGGGCGGCAAAGCGGGCCACGCGCAATACGCGCAGTGGATCTTCACCAAAAGCATCCGACACATGGCGCAGGCTACGGGCCGCAATATCAGCTTGGCCATGGTAAGGGTCAATCAGCGTGCCGTCATTACTTTGGGCAATGGCATTAATGGTGAGGTCGCGTCGGCTTAGGTCGTCTTCTAGGGTAACTTGGGGGCCAAAATCGCAAATAAAGCCGGTATAACCGGTGCCGGCTTTTCGCTCGGTACGGGCAAGGGCATATTCTTCTTTGCTTTTAGGGTGTAAGAATACCGGGAAGTCTGTGCCTACCTGCTGATAACCCAGTTGCACTAGCTGTTCAGGCTGGGCACCAACTACCACATAATCCCTGTCGTAAACGGTTAAGCCCAATAACGAATCTCGTACCGCGCCCCCGACTAAATAAATTTCCAACGGTTATTCCTCAATCAAGAATGTACGGCTGCAACTAGCTTATACCAATCAGCGACACTGTCTCTTTACCGTCATTCTAACTGTTTACACGCAGCCGCCGCATAGATTCTGGGCTGCTGCTGATACGGTAAGTGTATCAAGTTGAGCTGATAGTGCCGCGCCTGCTCTACTGCAAGCGTGGTGGGCGCGCTTAAGGTGATCAGAGTAGGGTTGTAAGTGCGTACCATCTTTAGGATCAGCTCTATGCTGCAACGGCTAGTTACTAATATCATGCCCTCAGGCTGACTGGGCTGCCGATGCCGCCATCCCAATAGCTTATCGAGTGCATTATGACGACCGACATCTTCACTGGCATGCTGTATTTGGCCCTGCTTATCGGCAAAAAAAGCGGCGTGTAGGGCGCCACAGTTTCGATTCAACTTTTGCCAGTCTGGAAGTTGAGCGCGCAGCCCCATTAGTGCCTCTGTGCTAGGCAATGGGCTAATCGGCAAGGGAGGTAGGTTGGGTAAGGCGGCTTGTAACGATTCGATGCCGCACAAGCCACAGCCGGTACGACCCGATAGATTGCGCCTTTGCTCCTGCCACGGCTGATGGCAGCGGTTGGCCAGTGTGGCGTTGGCTATAATGGCATTTTTCTGGCGAGTAAACTCGAGATCGTGAATGTCTCTGTGATGCTGGATAATACCTTCCGTCAAGAGAAAGCCGATCATAAAGGCTTCAAGTTGATAGGGGCTGACCATCATTACCGCATGATTAACGCCATTGAGGGTAATGGCTAATGGGACTTCATTGGCTAGAGTGTGTTCTGTGCCTGCCAAGGTGCTGACTACTTGGCTGGGTGCCAAGTTATCAAAGGTAGCATCGTCCATTATATCGTCCTGCGCAAAAAGGCGAGAGTAGAGCTGTGGCGGAAAGTAGTAGGAGTCGAACCTACCTAGGAGCGTCTAACACCCCCAACTGGGTTTGAAGCCCAGCCGCACCACCGGATACGATTACTTTCCACAGAGATAAGATCTATTAAGCCTAACAATGCCAACATAACGCTAGGTTGTAAATAGCATATTGTCGGTACGGATCACATGCTTATCTTGCAAGCGCCGACTATAGCCAATTCGTTGAAAAAACTCGAGTATTTGCAATGTTCTTTTTCGCCCAAGCGCCAATTGATCCCGAAGTTCGGCAGCTTTAATACCTTGTTCCTGAGGGTACTCGCGCAACAGTTGAGCAAGTTGTTCGATATGCTGATGGTGATAGAGCAAATCAGGTTGCACTTGATACAGTTTGCCACGCTGCACCAGTTTTCGGGAAAGTTGGCGAATATCTTGCTCGGGCATTTCCAACAGGGTTGCTATATCGCGTACCCAAGGAGGATCATACTGACCTTGGTAAGCCAGATGCAGAATTTGCTCTGCCAGTTGCTGCTCTTGCTCACTGAAGCTCACCGTATGCTGAGGCATATGGTACCAAGCCCCTTGAACCCTAAGGCGCTGCTGCTGTACTAGGGATTGTAATGCACTTTGCCACAAAGAGAGCGGCATGGCGGGATCCGTCATACGGCGCAACCTATCAGCTCCCATGCCCGGTTCATCCGGATAGCGTTGATGGGCCAGCTCCAGCGTGGTTTCAATCTTGCTTAGCAGATTCTCCCAGAGCTGCTGATCCATCAGTACGGCCACTTGCTTGTTCGTTGCTGGCGTTATCCACAATGCATGGTCGGGAAGAGCAAGCTGCTCGACGTCTCCGTTAACCAGTCGCTGCAGATCTGGATAGGTAACGCCGTAAGGAGCTTGGCGAAGCAAGGGTTGCAGGTGATTGTTGGCTAGACTCTTTCTTTCTAGATAATTGGCAATGGCGGCCAACCAGCTCAGGCGCGCTGGGGTGCGGCGTTTTCGATCCGGCCCGTTGGCATCAAGCACACAGCCCCCCCCAATAGTGTGTTTGGCCTGTGCGTTGCGAATAATAAAGCGATCGCCGGGCATAGCACACTGCGGACTGTCAAATACCAGCTGCGCAAAAGCTTGTTCCCCGGCCTGCAATGTCTCTTTGTTGAGCGGTACTAGATGCGCCATCACATGCGCCGCCCCTATATGCACATGCACCGGGGCCCAAGTGGTGAGCGGCTGCACCATATTACTGAGTAAATTTAACTGTACATCGATGCGCGTCGAGGGTGTAAAGCAGCGATCATCCGCCAGCCAGGCGCCACGGTCGATGGTCTCTTTGGCGATATTAGCAATATTCAGTGCGCAGCGCTGACCCGCTAAAGCGGTGTTGCTGGGCAGATTTTGCGCATGAATACTGCGTACTCTTATTGGGGTATTGACGGGCATCAAGCGCAGCTTAACATTGCTGCTTTGCAAATCGAATGCTCCACCGTGTACGGTGCCGGTGACCACTGTGCCTTGGCCGGTCAAGGTAAAGGCGCGATCGATGGCTAAACGAAACAGGCCCGTGCGGGTCGCAGCTTGCTGCTGTTGAGCCTGCTGTTGCAAAAACGCACTTAAGGTTGCTATGCCGGTGCCAGATAAGCTATCAACGATAAACTGCGGTGCCGTGGCTAAAAAGGTATTAGCCAGCGCTTGGCTGAGTTGCTGTAGCGTGTGGGTCAGTTGCTCTGGCTGAGCTTTGTCTTGTTTGGTAATAACCACACAGCCCTGAGATAGGCCGAGTAAGGATAAAATAGCTATGTGTTCAATGGTTTGCGGCATAATTCCATCGTCAGCCGCTACCACTAACATGGCATAATCAATACCTGTGGCACCCGCTACCATGGTATGAATAAGCCCTTCGTGGCCGGGCACATCAACAAAACCGAGGGTGATATCATCAGCAAGCTGTTGATAGGCATAGCCCAAGCTAATGGTAATACCTCTTTGTTGCTCGTCCTTTAAGCGGTCAGTATTCACGCCGGTTAGCGCGCGTACCAAGGCCGTTTTGCCATGATCAATATGACCCGCCGTACCTATAATCATAACCGAGTGGCACTCCATGTTTCTTGCAGCAGACTTGCTTGTTGAGCCGTTAGGCAACGGCAGTCTAAGTAGATCGCGTTTTTATGGATGCGGCCAATAATAGGCTGCGATTGATTACGCAGCCAGCGCTCTAGTTGCATGATTTGACGTCCGGCCTTGTCGGAGCCCGCATAATGAACCACCAGCCCGAAACTTGGCAGAGATTCAATCGGCATAGCACCGCTGCCAATTTGGCTGTGCATGGGCGCGCAGCTCACTTGATAATCGCCACCCACCGCGAGCTGTAAGCTCGATTGCAGTCGTTCGGCTTGCTGTTGTATCTCGGCCTGAGGGCGAGTTAGCAAGCGCAGAGTGGTTAATCGCTCGGGTAATAATTCGGGGCTGCGATATAGCGACAGCACGGACTCTAACGCTGCCATGGTTAACTTACCCACCCGCAAAGCGCGCTTTAACGGATGTTTTTTAATGATCTCAATGAGTGATTTGCGACCGACAATAAAGCCTGCTTGCGGCCCACCTAATAGCTTGTCGCCGCTAAAAGTCACCAGATCGACACCCGCGTCGACAATCTCTTTTACGGTGGGCTCATGGGGCAGCCCCCACTGCGCTAAATCAACCAGAGTACCGCTGCCTAAGTCCACCGTGACTGGCACCTGATGTTGCTGGCCGAGCTTAACCAGTTCACTCAGGTCGGTCTCTTTAGTAAAACCCACTACCGCATAGTTGCTGCAGTGTACTTTCATCAGCATGGCGGTGTGCTCATTAATGGCCCGATCATAGTCTGCATAATGGGTGCGGTTGGTGGTGCCCACCTCGACTAGTTTACTGCCAGCACTGCTCATAATGTCGGGGATGCGAAATGAGCCGCCAATTTCTACCAACTCGCCGCGTGACACAATGACTTCCTTTTGCGACGCCAAGGCGTTAAGCATCAGTAGCACGGCGGCGGCGTTGTTATTGACCACGGTGGCGGCCTCGGCGCCGGTCAATTCGCAGATCAGCTCTTCAATCAAACTGTCTCGGTCACCACGCTTTCCGCTGGCTAAGTCAAATTCGAGGTTGGTGGGCTGAGTCAGCACCTGAGTGACGGCCTCTACGGCACAGTCGGGTAATAAGGCGCGGCCCAAATTGGTATGTAGCACGGTACCAGTGAGGTTAATAACGGTTTTTAGCTTAGAGGCTGTTAAGGCGTTGAGCCGCTCGATAAGCTGCGCGATTATGTAGGCGGGATCTACATCGGCTGTGGTCAGTTGCTGTTGCAGGACCCGAGTGCGCAACTGCGCCAATAACAAGCGTAATTGTTGAGTGACCAGCGTTAGCCCGTGTTGATTGATGGCTGGTGTTAACTCTGGCTTATGCAGCACCTTATCCAATGCCGGCAAATCTGCCGGCAGGGCGAGTGGCTGCTGGGAGGAAGTGGATAGGGTCATTATTGTTCAGCTGCTTGCCAAAAATAGGGGTTGTTATTGGCACGATAAAAGTTCGCTTCGCCCATTAAAATATCTAGCGGAAGACTGGCTAGATCATCGGCGAAAGCCTCAGCAAACTGCTCTTTATCAAGATAGAAAATCTTGCGGTAATGCTGGCAATGATCACAAGACTCGGCCTTGATACCGGCACTACCTTCCTCCAGCGAGTGATAAGCCAGCTTTTTGGTATCTTCGCAATGGGTGCAGGTGACGCGCACAATATGCCATTGGCTCGAGCATAACGAGCAGGTAGCGTAGCGGATCTGCTCTTTGGGCCCGCCCAACATCACGGTGCTGGACACCGGCTGGCTGCCACAGCAAGGGCACAAACCAAAAGGTGTGTGCGCAGGAATTTTCTGGCTTTCGAGCCCTGCTACTAACTGGCTCCAGTAAACTTGTAAACCGGCCATGATAAAAGGCGCACGAGCCGCATCGATTTTTTCTAGTTTTTGGTTGAGCAAGTCATCGGCCTGTTGCTCAATAAGTTCAGGCTTATTATTAATATCATCAGCCAATTGCACTAAATTGTTGCGTACCGCATCTGGCAGGGGTTCGGAATGAGTCGTTTGTTGTAACAGCTGCTCGAGAATGGCGCTCAGCATAGCGCGCCAAGTGGCGTCTCGCTTAATGTTGCTGGCGCTAAAAGGCGGCATACCGTGAGCTTGCGCTTGGGCAAGCTGTGATTCATCGATGGCGGTTAGTGACCAGTCTTGAGCAAATACCTGTTGCTGGGCATCTGCCAGCTGAGCAATCAATAGCAGATAATCCTCAATCGGATTATCGGTGGCTAAATCTCTCAGCCGCTGGGCGCGCGTGCTAAAGGTGTCCGGCATGGGGGAAATAAGGCGCACTACGCTGGTGCGATCCAGCGTTTCTATTTCGCCACGGGTAAGAATTCGCTGCATGAGCACTCCTTGAGTGAAGTCAGTATTTGTCTATTTATAAAAAATTGAAGCACAAAAATCTAAGATAAAAAGCCGTCAAACGAGTCTGGTCATTTGACGGCAGTCGGATAATTGTGATGCGAACTTACCCGCTTACTTTAGGTTGGAATCACGCATTTTCTTGCGATACCACTTACGGTGATGCTTCCACGCCCAGCCCGGGGTTACCGTGCCGCGAGTCATGGCGCGTACCGAGCCTTTCACCCAAATGCCCGCGTAAGCGTGCACTATGATGGCGCAAATAAGTACGAAGGCAAACAGTGCATGCAGCAAAGATGCCCAGCGAATCAGTTCCACCGGAAAGGTGAAATAGGTCCGCCACATCAGCACGCCCGAGACCAACAAGCCCAACATCAGCACGATTAACACCCAAAATAGTACCTTTTGGCCACCGTTATAACGGCCGGCTTCCGGCACGCCTTCTTCTTGATGAGAGATAACCTTAGGCACGGCTTTCAACCAAGCTCGGTCGTCCGCCGTCATGCGGTTATCTCGCCACAGCTGCAGCGCAAAGCTGAAGAAGCTGACAAACATCACCACACCAATAAAGGGGTGCAGGATCCGCGTCCAAGTGCCACCCCCTAATAGGTTGCTCAGCCAAAATAGGCTTGGGTGAAATAATGCAACGCCAGAAATGGTCAGCAGTACGAAGCTCAGGGCAATCAGCCAGTGATTAAGTCGCTGATTAGCCGTGTAGCGCACAATTTCTTGGTCATCGTTAACCATGTTTATCCTCCTCGGCCGCTTGTTCTGCAGCCTGCAGCGCCACCAGCTCTGCCGCATGCTTGGCAGCCAGCTCGTCGGCCTTCGTCACCTCTGAAGGGCGATTGCGGATATAGTGCGCCGCGCCCACCAGCGCGGTTAGCACCATGGCCGCCACCCCAATGGGTTTGGCCGGCCCCTTCCACAGCGAAACAATCGCGCTGATCTTGGGTGCTTTTGGCAAATCACTGTAAAGCTGTGGTTTGTCCGCGTGGTGCAATACATACATCACATGCGTACCGCCTACGCCTTCGGGATCGTACAGGCCCGCATTGTCATAACCGCGAGACTTGAGATCTTTAATACGCTCGTCGGCGTGATGCTTCATATCATCCTTGGAGCCAAACGAAATGGCGCCCGTGGGGCAAATCTTCACGCAGGCCGGTTCTTGGCCCACCACTACTCGGTCCACGCACAAGTTACACTTGTAGGCTTTTTTGTCCGTTTTAGAAATGCGTGGTACATCAAACGGACAACCGGTTACGCAGTAACCACAGCCGATACAGCTGTCTTGGTTGAAGTCCACTATGCCATTGGCATGCTGCACTATGGCACCGGGAGACGGGCAGGCTTTTAAACAGCCGGGGTCTTCACAGTGCATGCAGCCATCTTTGCGGATCAGCCACTCCAAATCGCCGTCGTCTTTTTCATATTCAGAAAAGCGCATTACGGTCCAGCTGTTCTCGGTCAAATCGGCGGGGTTGTCGTACACGCCCACGTTATGCCCGACCTCATCTCGCAGGTCGTTCCACTCCATGCATGCCACCTGACAGGCCTTACAACCTATGCATTGCGACACATCAATAAGCTTGGCAACGCCCCCGCCTTGCACGGGGGAATTACGAACGCTGGGTGAAGGTGTGGTGGTCGCCGAGCGACGTTTAATATCCATTCCTTGTGAAGCCATGACTTCCTCCTACACCTTTTCTACGTTGACGAGAAAGGACTTAAACTCAGGTGTTTGTGAGTTAGCGTCCCCGACCGAGGGCGTGAGCGTATTGGCCAAAAAGCCCGGTTTAGTCACGCCGACAAAGCCCCAGTGAATGGGAATGCCGATGTGATGTACCCGCTTGCCGTCTATGTCCATGCCACGAATGCGCTTGGTGACCACCGCCTTGGCTTTAATGTAGCCACGGTTGGATGACACTTTCACCACATCCCCTTGGTTGATGCCCAGCTCACCTGCCAGCTCGGCGCCAATTTCCACGAACTGCTCTGGCTGAATAACGGCGTTCAGCAGTACGTTCTTACTCCAGTAGTGGAAATGC
Organism: Oceanisphaera ostreae; assembly: GCF_042676125.1. Taxonomy (NCBI): domain Bacteria; kingdom Pseudomonadati; phylum Pseudomonadota; class Gammaproteobacteria; order Aeromonadales; family Aeromonadaceae; genus Oceanisphaera; species Oceanisphaera ostreae. Next base: position 197,628 of record NZ_JBHTJS010000058.1, on the reverse strand, counting down.
TCGGTTAAGCGATAAGTGGTGCCCACATAGGGGAATTGCTCCACTTTACCCATTTCAGCTCTGTCAGCATCAAACAGGCGCGCGGCGGGGTTATTGGTCGCTCGTGCGTTGTCTTTAAATAAAGGGTTATAACCGAGCGGCGTTTCAAAAGGCTCGTAATGGGTAGGAAAGGGACCTTCGGCCATGTTGCCCTTGGCAAAAAAGCGTGCTACGCCTTCGGGGTTCATGATGAAGGGACCCATGCCATCGGTGGGTGGCTCATTGGCTTTAAAGTCTGGCACATCCGCGCCTGTCCATTTGCTGCCATTCCAGTGCACCAGCGATCGGCTTGTATCGAAGGGTTTGCCTTCGATATCGCAGGAAGCTCGGTTATATAGCACGCGGCGGTTAGCCGGCCATGCCCAAGCCCAGTTTAGTGTCTGACCAATACCGGTGGGGTCGCTGCTGTCGCGGCGCGCCATCATATTGCCTTCTTCGGTCCAAGAGCCCGAGTAAATCCAGCAGCCACCTAAAGTGGAGCCGTCATCACGCATTTCGCCAAAGCCTGATAACTGCTCTCCGGCCTTGCGAATCACCTTGCCTTCACCGTCAGTTAAGTCAGTTAAGGCGCGGCCATTCAGCTCTTTTGCCAACTCTTCGGCCGTGGGCTCGTAGGGATTAGCATAGGGCCAAGACAGCTGAGTAATAGGCTCGGCAAAGGTGCCGCCCTCGGTTTCGTAGAGCTTGCGAATATGCTGATACAGAGTGGCCATGATCTCGATATCGGTCTTGGCTTCTCCCGGTGGCTCGGCGGCTTTCCAGTGCCATTGTAGCCAACGGCCCGAGTTAACTAAGGTGCCGGCTTCTTCGGCAAAGCAAGAGGTCGGTAAGCGATATACTTCAGTTGGAATATCCTTCGAGCTCACATCATTGGACTCGCCCATGTTGCGCCAAAATTCGGAAGTCTCGGTCACCAGAGGATCCATGATCACCATGAACTTCAGCTGAGATAATGATTTGATCATCTTGGCTTTGTTCGGTGCCGCTGCGAGCGGGTTAAAACCCTGACAGATATAACCGTTCATCTTGCCTTGGTTCATCAACTCATAAACTTGCAGCATGTCGTAGGGTTTATCCAGCTTAGGCAGCAGGTCGAAGGCATAGTTGTTTTCTGCTTGCGCATGATCGCCCCACCAAGCCTTGGCTAGGCTGACATGGAACTTTTTATAGTTTTGCCAATAGCTCAGCTGATTTTGGCGCAGCGGTTTTTGGGTGCGTTTGGCAATGTAGCCATCAAAATCTTGCTCGGCTTCATTTGGCAGCGTCATATAGCCCGGCAGCAGGTTGGTCATTAGCCCTAAATCCGTTAAACCTTGGATATTAGAGTGACCGCGCAGCGCGTTCATGCCGCCACCGGCTATGCCGATGTTACCTAGCAATAGCTGCATCATGGCGCCGGTGCGAATAATCTGCGAACCAATGGAGTGCTGAGTCCAGCCCAATGCATAGAGAATAGTGCCTGCGCGATCGGGGGTATGAGTGGAAGCCAGTAGTTCACATATCTGATTAAATTTAGGAACAGGCGTGCCACAAACTCGCGCCACCATTTCTGGCGTATAACGTTGATAATGTTGCTTTAACAGCTGATACACAGAGCGCGGATGCTGCAAGCTAGGATCGGCAATGACCTCACCTTGCTCATCCAGTTGGTAATCCCAGCTGGATTTATCGTAATGGCTGGTGTCTTCGTTATAGCCGGAGAAAATGCCATCTTCGAAGTCGAAGTCTTCATGCACCAAGAACGATAGATCTGTGTAGTTTTTCACGTATTCGTGCTGGATCTGGTTGGTATCAAGCAGATACTTGATAACCCCGCCTAAAAAGACGATATCGGTACCGGTGCGGATCGGCGCATACACGTCGGCCACCGAGGCTGAGCGGTTAAAGCGCGGATCGACCACGATCAGCGTGGCATTATTATGTGCCTTCGCTTCGGTTACCCATTTAAAACCACAAGGGTGCGCCTCTGCAGCGTTGCCGCCCATAATAAGAATAACGTCGGCATTTTTAATATCGACCCAATGATTCGTCATAGCGCCACGGCCAAATGTTGGGGCAAGACCTGCCACCGTAGGACCGTGTCAAACGCGTGCTTGGTTATCGAATGCCAATATACCCATAGGGCGTATTACTTTATGGGTGATGTAACCCACTTCGTTACTACTGGCAGATGCGGCCAGCATGCCGGTGGTAAGCCAGCGGTTAACGGTTTTGCCATCGTCAGTCTGTTGAACGAAGTTCGCATCGCGATCTTCCTTCATTAATTTCGCGATGCCGCTATAGGCTTGTTCCCAAGAAATACGCTGCCACGTATCGGAGCCGGGGGCGCGATATTCAGGAAAGGTCAGACGGTTAGGGCTGTGAATAAAGTCCACGAGTCCCGCACCTTTCGGGCACAAGGTGCCGCGGTTAACCGGATGGTCATGATCGCCTTCGATGTGCATCACACTTGGCTTGGCGTTCTTGGCGCCATCACCCATGCTGTACACCAAAATACCACAGGCAACGGAGCAGTAAGGGCAAGTGCTGCGAGTTTCGGTGGCGCGCAATAGCTTATATTGTCGCGCCGCCGCTAAAGCGGGGGTGGGCGTCATACCTAACACCGCCATGCTCGACGTTGCTAGGGTGGCACCTGTTATCTTAAAAAAATCGCGTCGGCTGATATTGCTCATGACGCTCTCCTTGTAACATAAAGTTCTAGTGGTAAGGGTCAATAGACCCTCATCATTGTGCGATGGTGTACAGACAGTGACGTTGACTGATACCGCATTTCATATAAAGAGTGATGTGGGTAATATGAATCCCATCATTCTATCAGCCAGCGTAGCTTAGTTCATTATGCTTCGCTATTAGACCATAGTAACAATATGGATGGTCTCGCTATTAAGCTGCACTCCTTCGGGTGGCGATACGCTGTACGCTTTCCGCCGTACGTTAAAGCAAAACACCGGTTTGGCCTTTACGTAAAGCGTACGGCGTATAGCGTACCGCTTATATCTAACAGCTATGATTTTTAACCTTCTCCTAACGATAACAGCGTGGCGTTGCCGCCAATGGCGGTGGTGTTATTGCTGATGGTTTTCTCGGTAATAAAGCGGGTGAGGTAATGAGGGCCACCGGCTTTGGGGCCGGTGCCTGATAAGCCTTGGCCGCCAAAGGGTTGTACGCCAACCATGGCACCAATTTGGTCGCGGTTAATGTACACGTTCCCCACATTGGCGCGCCGAGCAATATGGTCGGCAAACGAGGCATTACGGCTGTGAATACCCAGCGTTAGGCCGTATCCGGTTTGATTAATATCGTCGATGACTTTGTCTATCTCTTTTGCCTTAAAGCGGATCACATGCAGGATAGGGCCAAAGTGTTCTTTGGTTAGCTTACCAATAGCGGCAATCTCTAGCGCCGTGGGCTGAACGTAGTAGCCATTATGACAATTATCGCCTAGTGGCGTTTGGGCAATAAAGGCATTACCCGCCTCTTGCATGGCGGCGAGATGAGCCATGAGCCCTGCTTGTGCGCCTTGATCGATAACTGGGCCAACATCTGTAGACCATAAAGCAGGATCGGCCACACTAAGCTCAGCCATGGCTCCTTTAAGAATCTCTAGTACTCGCTCGGCGATGTCTTCTTGTAAATACAGCACTCGCAGTGCCGAGCAACGCTGGCCTGCACTTTGAAAGGCGGCGCGCACAACATCGCGCACCACTTGCTCGGGCAGGGCGGTGGAGTCCACTATCATGGCATTTTGGCCGCCAGTTTCGGCTATTAGCGGAATAATAGCGCCCTGACGCTGAGCCAAGGTTTGGTTGATGCGCATGGCGGTGTCGGTCGATCCCGTAAAGCACACCCCGGCAATACGTGGGTCGGCGGTAAGTGCTGCGCCCACCGTGGCACCATCGCCGGGTAACAGCTGTAGCACCTCGGGGGGAATACCGGCTTTATGTGCCAAGGTGGTGGCGAGCTGAGCAATCAAACTGGTTTGCTCAGCAGGCTTAGCTAGCACCGTATTACCGGTGACTAGCGCCGCACTTACTTGGCCTAAGAATATGGCCAGCGGAAAGTTCCAAGGGCTAATACATACAAAGGAGCCGCGCCCTTGGGCTTGCAAGGTGTTGAGCTCGCCGGTGTAGCCTGGCAGGGTTGAGGGCGCCATTAAGCGTCGCCCCTCGTTGGCATAGTAACGGCAAAAATCGACGGCTTCGCGTACTTCGTCTATGCCATCTTGCAGCAACTTACCGGCTTCTCGGGTACATAAAGAAATAAACTCAGCCTGATGCGCTTCTAACAAATCGGCGAGCTTTTCTAGAGCCTGGGCTCGCATTTCTACCGGTGTATCGCGCCATGACACAAAGGCCGATTGAGCCGTGCTCACCGCGTGTTCAACCATGGCCTTATCGGCGAAATGCACTTGGCCTACGGCGTGTTTATGGTCCTGTGGGCTGAATACCGTATGCGGCGTGCCGCGGGTTTCGGCTTTGCCCCCGATGAGCGGACTGGCTTGCCACAGCTGCGTACTGAGTTTATCTAGCGTGGTAAAGAAGGGGGTGCGAATGCCTGCAATATTCAGGTTTAGGCCGCGAGAGTTCAGGCGGTCGGGGAAGATAGCCAACGGCAGGGGGATCTTATCATTGGCTAAGGTGTCGCATTCGGCCAAGGACTCTCGCGGGTGCGTCACTAAAGTATCAATGGGCGTTTTTGGGTCTACCAGTTTATGTACAAACGAGGTGTTAGCGCCATTTTCCAGTAGACGGCGCACCAGGTAGGGCAAGAGATCTTTATGCGCACCAACGGGGGCATAAATGCGGCAATTCAATCTGGGGTGCTCGGCCAATACTGCGTTATATAACTCTTCGCCCATGCCATGCAGGCGTTGAAACTCATAATCGCGGTCATTTGCCATGGCCATTACTGACACCACCGTATGGGCATTGTGGGTAGCAAACTGCGGGTATATGGCTCCTTGAGTGGCATCACTGAGCAGATAACGAGCACAGGCTAGATAAGAAATATCAGTACCTGCCTTGCGGGTAAATACTGGGTAACCATTGATGCCACCTTGTTGGCAAAGCTTTATTTCGCTGTCCCAGTAGGCACCTTTTACTAGGCGTAATGGAATTTCGTCGCCTTGATCTTTGGCCAAGGCGGTTAGCCAGCATAATACGGGTAGCGCTCGCTTAGAGTAGGCTTGAATAACAATACCTAATCCCCCCCACCCTTTATTAATTGGGCTCTTATACAGCGCTTCAAATAGGTCGAGAGAGAGCTCGAGTCGGTCCATTTCTTCGGCATCAATGGTCACAAATACGTTTAATTGGCGAGCCAACTCAAGCAACTTAAGCACCGTATCAAATAGCTCACAGAGTACGCGCTCACGATTTGCCTCTTCATAACGCGGATGCAATGCAGACAACTTAATTGATATAGAGGGGCGGGGCACTGGGTTGTTATGAGCCGCGGTCTCGTCTAACTTTTCATTACCCACGGTGGTAATGGCATTAGCGTAATCCTGATAATATTTGTCGGCGTCGGTGGCGGTCATGGCCGCTTCGCCCAGCATATCGTAAGAGTGGGTATAGCCGTTCTTGCGCGCTTTGCGGCTGGCTGTAAGCGCTTCTTTGATATTGCGGCCCAACACAAACTGCTTGCCCATAATCTTCATAGCGGCGTACATGGCCGAACGCACCATGGGCTCGCCCAAACGGTTGATCATCCGGTTAAGTACATTAGCTGGGTGACCTTCCAGATTTTTGTCCATGGAAATGACTTTACCGGTCAACATGAGCCCCCAGGTGGAGGCATTCACCAGCGTGGAGTCACTTTGGCGAAAGTATTTGGCCCAGTCGGCACCAGATAGCTTGTCTTTAATTAACTCATCAGCAGTGTGGCTATCAGGAATACGCAGTAATGCCTCGGCCAAGCACATTAAAATAATGCCCTCTTGAGTATCTAGGCTGTATTGCTGTAGGAAGGCATCAATGCCATCCCCGCCGTCGCTTTCTTTGCGTACCCGAGTGACCAACTTGTGGGCTTGTTCTTGAACGTGCGCCAAGTCTTGACGGCTGGAGGGTATTTGCTCCATCAACGATTTTAGATAGGTGTTCTCGTCAACAATGTACTGTTCGGTAATCCCTTGGCGTAGGGCCTGTCGATCACTGGAAGTATAATGAGGGGCAAAAGCGGCGGCGACGGTAAACATAACGGCACTCCTAACATTAGGGCTTGTTGACCCTTCGAGATGATTTTTAAAACCCCTGCGGGTTCGGCTAAACGCGTTTGGCTCGAACAAAACTTAACCGCGAAAGGTCAACAGATCCTAATAAGGTATACGATTTAAAAGCCAATAGTAGAGGGTGCTATCGGAGTTTGCCGATATTTGCGATCCCTGCGCGGTTTTAGGGGCTCAGTTTGGAGCTAGCTAGCCCTATAATCCAAGAGTGCTAATCTTGGGCGCATTGTTTGCTTGCTACACACCTCCTATAATGTGGGCTCTTTTTCTCTGTGGTAAGCAAGCACTGTGCACTATCAACGTCTTCCTAAAGGGCACTTCGCCCTGACTGTAGTTTATTTGATCACCGGCGCCTCTATTGCCGCTTCTATGGTGTTTTCTTTATTGCTATTTTTGTCCCTCGAGCAAGGCTTGCTAATGAAGCTGATGTTTGGTGGCTTAGCTTTGGTCTTTGAAGTAGGCAAATTTTATATCTGGTATGAAATGGGCGAACGCGTCAGTCGCCGCGACTCCGTTGGTGCCGCTAAGGCGCTGTGCTTTTACGCTGTGCTGGCAGGGTTATCGATTGCAGGCAGTGTGGGCGGTATTAATGCCGCGACCAATACCTTGCTAGAAGGCGATGCGGCTAAGGCCGGCGAGGTGCAAAGCTATAACGATAAAATTGCCGGCCTAGAGAGAGAAATAGACATTAATGAGCAGGCGGCACAGGCCTATATTGATATGAAGCGTATCGCTAATGGCATGACCAATATGCTGGAGCGCAATGCAGATTTACGTCAACGCCAGGATGAGCTGCGCCGCGAGCGAGACCAAGTGGCTATTACCAGCCAAAGCTCGTTGATGGGGTTAATGTCGAGCTTAGCCGATGGTTTAGGCTGGCCGCTGTCGCGGGTGCAGTTTGGCATTGTGGCGGCGTTGTCTATGCTATTAGATTTTTTTGCCGCCTTTTTCATTGCCTTGCTCGGGGATGAACTTCGGTTTCGGCGCAGCCAAAAGCAAGCGCAATTACCTGTGATTACCGAAGCTAGCCAAGAGGCAAGCCCCGTGGTGCCTGTTCGCCCAGATTATTACCATGAAGTGGTTAATAAGCTGCGAGCAGGAGAGTTACGTTGTGCGAAGGGCGCGGTATCACGAATGTTAGAAAAACCGCTGGAAGAAGTGGAAGATATTTTTCACTGGCTGCTGCAAGACGGCATTGTCTATCGCAAGCCCAACCGGCATTTTGCAGTAAAGGTTTAAACACGGCTTACCCGCTGCGCGGGAATCTATGAATTAAAAGTGGGACTAGGGACGGGTGAATAGGGAGTAGTTAATGATAGGTAAACACGATTTTCTAATCTCCAATCCCCAATCCCTCAATAGTCATTGCAAGGAACGTAGCGACGTGGCAATCCATGTTGTGCAGTGTTGTTTGCAGAATGGATTGCTTCGCAGTACTCGCAAAGACAGTGTTTATCTTTATCTGACAGCTTCAAGCTTATGGCTTCCTACTTTCTTTTAAGCCGTCTTGCCGGACTTGCTCCGGTATCTCAGCCCTTTCAGGGAGCTGTACGTTTAACGCTGTACGCCATACGTTCAAAAAGGCACCGGTTTGTTTTTTCGTACAGTGGTCAGCGTAGGGCGTACGGCTGTTTCTTCTAAGCCATAAAAAAACACCGTCGGCTGACGGTGTTTTTTTGCTAGTCTCTGATTTCAAATCAATTCATCCAGCGGCCATTCTTATTCTTGCGGCGTAGTGGGATCATGGGCAGGAAGATACCAAATAGCAGACCGATGCCAGCGACTATACCGCCGTTCAATAGCCAATCTAAACGCATTTGATGCTCTTTATCGTCCATTAAACTGGTTAAGCGCAGGTTTTCAGTTTTAAGCTGAGTATGTTGCAAGCGCAGTTCACTTAACTGGTCGCTGACATTGGTTAGCTCTTGCTCTTGTTGCTGCAAGCGGGTGCTCTTATCCAATATGTCTTGTTCGTGACGCTCGCCCGCTGTACTAAGCAGTAGCTTCGTTTCTTCTAACTGCGTTTCTAGTGCGGGCAACTTAGAGCGAAAACTCTCGTTGCTTTGCATAAACTGGCCATCTACCCAGCCAACACGGCCGTCTGCGTCACGAATTTGTACATATTCGGTCTGCGCATCACGGTCTAGTTGCACCACGGGCTCGCCCGCATTAATGGAGCCAATAATACGGTATTTGTTACTGGATCCTGCGTGCAAATAAGTGTGCACATCGTCAGCAATATAACGATTAGCGGCTTCGGCCATGCTGATCCACGGCAGATAGCATAGCAGTGCTACAAGAAGTTTCGCTTTCACCTGAGGTTCCTTCACTTTTAACGATGAAGTCATGGTAATGGGTGCGGAGGAAGAGGACAAGAACAAGGGGGCAATCTTGCCCCCTTGAAAGTGGAATTTAGCTAAAGGACCACTGAATAATATAGAAAAAGATAATCGATAAGATAGCACCTGCAGGCAGAGTCACTATCCAAGAAACTACTATATTACGCAATACGTTAAGGTTTAACGCGGCAATGCCGCGAGCCAAACCTACCCCCATAACGGCACCCACTAGAGTTTGAGTTGTGGAAATAGGCAAGCCGGTACCAGATGCGATCACCACTGTCGCAGCTGTGGCAAGCTGAGCAGCAAAGCCGCGGCTAGGCGTTAGGTGAGTAATACCCGTGCCCACTGTGGCCATAACTTTATGACCCATAGAGGCTAAACCGATCACAATACCAATGCCACCTAACGGCAGTATCCACCACGCGATGCTGGACTTAGCCGCAATCTCGCCTGAGCTTTGCACTATGCTCACTACGGCAGACAAAGGGCCGATAGCATTGGCTACGTCGTTAGAGCCGTGAGCAAAAGCCATGGCACAGGCGGTCACCACCATCAAAATGCCAAAGACCTTCTCTACGTTCGAGTAGGACATGTCTTTGTCATTTTGCGGATTGTATTCTTTGCGCTTGATGTAGAAACCACACAACACGGCGGAAGCCAAAGAGACGGCTATTGATACTCCCCAACTTTCTACATCGTTCATCTCTAAGCCAACGTGTTTGAGACCCTTTTTCAAGGTCACTAAACAGATGACCATCACGGTCAAAAAGATATAGGCAGGAACGTATTTTTTAGCGGCCGCTAGCGGGTTATCGGCGTTGAAGATAAGCCGCTGTACGCTAATAAAGGTAAAGTAGGCCAACACGCCCGAGAGTGCCGGGGTAATAATCCACGAGCCGACCACGCCGCCTACCTTACCCCAATGAACGGCGTCTGAACCCATTGACACCAGCGCAAAACCAATAATAGCGCCAATAATCGAGTGGGTGGTCGACACCGGCCAGCCGTAGTAAGAAGCAACGAGTAGCCAAGTACCCGATGCAAGCAAAGAGGCAATCATGCCGAACACCAGTAAGTCTGGGTGATCGATAAAGGCATTAGAGTCAATAATGCCATTTTTTATGGTTGAGGTGACTTCGCCACCGGCCAAATAAGCGCCGGCAAACTCGAAGATCATGGCGATGAGAATGGCTTGCTTGATGGTCAGCGAGCGCGTACCTACCGACGTACCCATGGCATTTGCCACATCATTTGCACCTATGCCCCAGGCCATAAAAAAGCCGAAGAGCGCCGCCATCAAAATAAGCAGGGTGCCATAGTTTGCGATGATATCCATTTGTATACCTTGTTATGTCGCTCAGGAACGAGACAGCATTAGCTCTAAACGGGAACCTACCCGTTCGGCCTGATCTGCCAAATCACCAACCCATTCAAGGATTTTGTATAAGAACATGATGTCGATGGGGTTATAGCCATCTTCAATAGCGTGCAATTGCTTGCGTAACTTGGCTTGCATCACATCGGTATCATCTTCAATGAGATCGAGTTGGTGGATCATCTCGGATACCAAGTCCATTTCACGACCTTTAAAGCCGGTTTCTAGCAGCTCGTCGAGTTCGTCAATGGCTTTTGCAGCTTGAGCTGTAGCATCAATGCACCGGCGCAGGTAAATCATGAAATCAGTTTTAAGTTGCAGCGGTATCGCCATTTGGCGACCGACAATACGACCCGCGATATCTTTCGCCTTATTAGCGATTTTGTCTTGCTGTGTAAGCAACTCCAACATGTCGGTGCGTTCCACCGGCATAAAAAGACCTCGAGGCAGCTTGAGACGGATTTCCCGTTTCAAGGTATCAGCTTCCCGTTCGAGCTGTGAAATGCGTCGCTGAATACGTTCTGCTTGCTCCCAGTCCTGCTCCCACATGGCGTCGAAGAAGGGAATCAACTCTTGCGCAGTTTCATGTACTTTTGCAACATGCTTCTGCAGCGGCTTAATAGGAGACTTGGCAAAGAGTCCCAAAATAGTATTTACTGACATGGATAACCCTGTGTCGGTGAAAAAACACTCGATACATAAATGTGGCGCGAATGGTAACTTAACTACCATGGCAAGAAAACAGCATTTTTAATAATACTGTAGAATTTGCCGCTTGTTATTTTTTATTTAACTTTAAAATCAAAAGGTTGGAGTGTTAAGTCGCCCTTATGGATACTGAAATTGAACTTAAGTTTCTCGTCACCTCTGATGTGGGTAGCCGACTACCTGCCCTGTTGCAGTCTTACCAAATTAGCGAGCATGACCAACAACATTTAGCTAATACCTACTTTGACACCGCCGATTTGGCGCTAGGTAGTATAAAAGCGGGCCTGCGTATTCGTAGTCAAAACGGCAAAATGGAACAAACCGTGAAGTTAGCAGGTAGCCAAGTTGGTGGCTTGCACCAACGTCCAGAATACAATGTGCCGCTGACGGTGCACAGCCCGGATTTATCACTGTTTTCGGCCAGTATTTGGCCTGAAAAATTCAATGTTGAACGAGTACAGCAGTCATTACAGCCGCTATTTAGCACTGATTTTTTGCGCCAACGTTGGTTGATTACCATCGAAGATACCGACATTGAGCTGGCTCTGGATGCGGGTGAAGTGCAGTCAGGCTTTCAACGCGAGGCCATTCACGAACTTGAGTTAGAGCTGGTAAAAGGCGATGTGTCGCAGTTATTTGAACTCGCTGATGAACTCGTTAAGGCGGGAGGGCTTCGTTTAGGCGCAATTTCTAAGGCGCAGCGTGGCTATCGCTTAGCTGGTTTTGGTACCAGCCCCAAATTACAGATGCTCGAGCCCTTAGCATTGACTAGCGCCGATCACTGCGAGCAAACCATGATGGCGTTGCTGCATAAAGGTTTGCATCACTGGCAGCATCACGAAGAGGGCTGGCTGGCGGAGTCTGGCGAGCGACTCGATTGGTTAATGCAGCTACGAGAAGGGGTGTCTTTAGTACATCAAACCTTGCTGTTGTTTAGAGAGCAGGTATCGCACCGTGTTAACAGCGGATGGATTGACGATTTATTGTGGTTGCAGCAACAATTTTCTTGGTTAGATCGCGCACAAATGTTGGCGTATCTGACGGCCGACAAGGGACATTATTTACGGAGGTTAGACTGCCAGTCGTCGGTGCTTAGTCTGCTAGAAGCTCAGCAGCAACAACTGCCCGATGAAGCGCAACTAGAAGCGCTCTTTTACAGTGCCCGCTATGGCCGCCTAATGCTGGGACTAACGCACTGGCTATATCGACAAGACTGGCGAGCCGGTCTTGTACCAGAGCAAACGGCTCAGCTAGCCGCTCCCATCGTAGATTTAGCACAACAACGGTTAAATGAAAGCTGGCATGTATTACGCCACAGTGCGTTGGGGGAGCCTAGTCTGAATGGAGAGCGTTATATCCAGCAAAAGGGCAAGCTCAGACGAAACTTAATGGTGGGGTTGTGTTTTAGCACTCTGTATCAGGAAGCTGAGCACATTGGCTTTCGCATGCCATGGCTAGATATTTTGCGCGGCATAGAAGACTTAGACATGTTGTCGCCGTTAGAAGATGTGCGTGAACAACTGGATGCGACCGAGGGGGCAGAGCTTGAGCTCTGGCTGGCGCGCAAACAGAAGTTTCTATTGGAGGCGCTAGAGCAATCTCGTACTCAAGCATTGCAGCTACAGCCTTACTGGAAATAAAATGGCCTTAGATGCCTGCTGACGTGAAAGGATAATAATATGCTCGAAATGCCTCCCTTGCTGGTAGCTCAAGCGGATAAGCACTGGGTCCGTTTTGTTGAACGAGCCGGCGATGTGGTAGAGCACGTCGGCGAGTCACGTCGAGCCCAACTTTATCGGTTGTTTGCCTGTAGCGACTTTGCCGCCACTAGTCTGTGCCAGCAACCCGAGCTGGCGCTAGAGCTGGATGATGACCAAGATTTGCATAATAGCCAACGAGACGCGGATTATGTATCGACTTTGGCGCAGCAGTTAGCTGACATTACAGACGAAGCCGCGTTACTACGCATTTTGCGCCATTTTCGTCGTCGCGAGCTGCTAGTCATTGCGTGGCGCGAAATGCTGCTAGGCGCCGAAGTGGAAGAAAGCTTTGTGCACATCTCAGCGCTGGCCGATGCGCTTATTTTGGCGGCCTATCGCTGGCTGTATCAACACCAATGTAACGAGTTGGGCACGCCTACTGATACTGAGGGCAACGCAGTGCCGATGCTGATTATTGGCATGGGTAAGCTGGGGGGGCGTGAGCTTAATTTCTCTTCTGATATCGACCTTATTTTTACCTTTCCCCATAACGGAGTCACCCAAGGCGGGCGGCGTGAGCTGGCCAATCAGCAGTTTTTTATCCGTTTAGGGCAAAAGTTAGTGAATGCGCTGCATCAAACCACCATTGACGGCCAAGTGTATCGGGTAGATATGCGGCTGCGGCCTTTTGGTGAATCTGGGCCGCTGGCGGTGAGCTTTACTGGTATGGAAGATTATTACCAGCACCATGGCCGCACTTGGGAACGCTATGCCATGGTGAAGGCGCGCGTTATCAATGGTGAAGGCGAATACAGCGACCAACTACGCGCCATGCTTAGGCCGTTTGTATTTCGCCGTTACATCGACTTTGGTGTGATCGACTCGCTGCGCCAGATGAAGGCGATGATCGCTGCCGAAGTACGCCGCAAAGGGCTGCATGACAACATTAAGTTGGGCGCGGGTGGAATTCGTGAAATTGAATTTATTGCTCAGGTGTTTCAGCTTATTCGCGGTGGTCGCGAGCCCTCGCTGCAAGTGCGCCATCTACCTACGGCCTTGGCCGCCATTGAGGCACTAGGTGATATCAGTGCGGCAGATGCCAAACAATTGCACCAAAGTTACCGCTTTTTACGCCGAGTTGAGAATTTTTTGCAGGCGTTTGACGATCAGCAAACACAAACGTTGCCCCATGATGAGCTAAATTGCAGCCGACTTGCGTGGCTAATGGGGCATGCGCAGTGGGATGATTTTTACCACGCACTACGCGATGCCATGAGTCAGGTTCGTCTGCAGTTTGATGGCCTTATTGGGGACAGTACCGAGGCGGAAGAAGAAGGTGCGGCGCAAATTTGGTTCGATGTTTGGCAAACCGATCTTGATGAGTCTGAGCTGATCCCGTTGTTACAAGAACAAGGCATTCACCAAGAAAAAGCCACGCGCTTGGCACAAGCGCTGTATCGTTTTAAAGATGAGTGCCCGCGCCGCGCTATGGGGCCTCAGGGGCGAGAAGCGCTGGATAAACTGATGCCGGTGTTGCTTGAGCGGATTAATCAGTCCGACACGCCGGGCATGTTATTTTTGCGACTACAAAACTTGTTGCTGAAAATTGCCACCCGCACCGCTTACTTGCAATTATTGGTCGAAAACGCTGGGGCTCTCACGCAGCTTATTCGGTTGTGTGAAGCCAGCTCTTTAGTGGCAGAGCAGCTCGCGCTTTATCCAATTTTGCTAGATGAGCTGTTGGTGCCTCAGGTGCTGTACAACCCTATTCCGCTTGAAGGTTACCGAGATGAGTTGCGCCAGTTTTTGCTGCGCGTGCCAGAAGAAGATGTAGAGCAACAAATGGAGGCATTACGCCAGTTTAAGCAAATTCACCTGTTGCGTATTGCTGCCGCCGACATTGCCGGTGTCATGCCGCTAATGAAAGTCAGTGATCACTTAACGTGGCTGGCCGAGGCGATTGTTGATGAGGTTATTAATCAGGCGTGGACGCAAATAAGCGCCCGTCATGGTGTACCTGACATGTTGGCTGACAGCTCACACCGTGGGTTTGGTGTGGTGGCCTACGGCAAACTGGGCGGCATAGAATTGGCCTACAGTTCAGATCTCGATCTGGTGTTTTTGCATGAGACGGGGCTGAAAGGACAAACCAATGGTAATAAGCCGCTGGATGTACGCCAATTTTACCTGCGCTTAGCGCAGCGCATTATTCATCTATTTAGCACCCGCACTGCCAGTGGCGTACTTTATGAGCTAGATATGCGCCTGAGGCCCAGCGGCGACTCTGGCCTAATGGTCAGTCCCCTCGATGCGTATCAAGACTACCTGCAGCGCCAAGCCTGGACGTGGGAGCACCAAGCACTGGTGCGTAGTCGCTTGATAGTCGGCAATAGCACATTGCATCAGGAGTTTGCACGCGTGCGGCAAGAGACCCTTACCCGTATTCGCGATAAGGCGACGCTGGCCGAGGATGTGGTAAAAATGCGTGAAAAAATGCGTACCCACATGCTAAAAGTCAAACCCGGTGAGTTTAACCTTAAGCAATCAATGGGCGGCTTAGTTGATATCGAGTTTTTAACTCAGTACTTGGTACTGGCTTACGGGCAAGATTATCCTGATGCCTTAACGCGTTGGTCAGACAATATTCGTATTCTGGAAGCGGCTGTAGAAGTGGGCTTGCTTGACGAAGACGAGGCCGAGCGCTTAAAAGCCGCTTATTGCGCGATAAGAAACCAAGGCCATCGACTCAGCCTGTCAGATCAACCCGGCCGCATACCCGACACCGAGCTTATTCAAGAGCGAAGCTGGGTGACAGATAGCTGGAAAAAATGGCTCAAGACACAGCTGTAAGCTATAAGCCGTAAGCCGTAAGTGAAAGCTAAATACAGACCAAAACAGCCATTTTTACGAGGTCGGAGTGGCTGTTTTTATTTTTAACTGACAGCTTAAAGCTGACGGCTGAGAGCTGTGTTTTAATACCGATAAGGTACGCCTTCGGGGGTGGTCTTAAAGCGTCTGTGTAGCCACATGTATTGCTCGGGTGCTAAGCGAATGGCGGCTTCTATCACTTTATTGCTGGCGATGGCATCGGCGACGTCGTCGCCGATGGGGAAGTTGCTCATTGCCGGCTGAATTAACAAGCGATAGCCGTCTTTTTCACGCAGCGTAAAACAGGGCAGGGTGACGGTCTTTTTCACGCGCGCCAATGTAGCGGTGCCGGTAATCGTGGCGGCTTGCTCAACGGCAAAAAAGGGCACAAAGACACTGGCATGGCGGCCATAGTCGTGATCCGGAGCATACCAAAGCGCATCGCCTTGGCGCAGGGCTTTCAGCATGCCCTTGATATTGAGACGGTTTACCAAGTACTTATTAGATCGGCAACGGCCCTGTACCTGCGCATATTCCAGCACCGCATTGGTATTGGGGCGATACACGCCCACGCCGGGGCGATATAAGCCAAACTGGCGAGCGTTAAGCTCGAGCGTTAAAAAGTGCGCAGATAGCAAAAGCATGCCTTGGCCCTTGGCCACGGCGTCATCTACGTGCTCGGTGCCTTCCATGCGCGTAATAGCACGCATCCGCCAATGGGGCCAAAACCAGGCCATGCCCGTTTCAAATACCGCACAACCAACACTCTCAAAATTAGCAATCAGCGTGCGTTCACGTTCGGTTTCATTGAGCTCAGGCAGCGCTAGCTCAAGGTTGCGCCGGGCAATTTTAACGCGAGAGTTCAGTATGCGCATCGACAAGCGACCCAAACCACGGCCCAGCACCATTTGCCCACGCCAGGGTAATAGCGTCACTAATAACCACAATAGGCTAAGACCGAGCCAGTTAAAGAGATAACGCGGATGCAGTAACGCAGTAGTAAAAGGAGGAAGCCGAGAGTCTTGCATAGAAGTCGCCATGATCAATTAATGACGGAATACTAATTAACTTACACGCCAATGACTAGTCCTTCGGGCCGCAGTGCGCCATACGTCGTACGCTTTACGCTGTAAGCACAGGAAATAACTGCGTCTTTTTACGTATGGCGTGCGGCGTAAGGCTTACGGCTATGTTTTAAAGTCGTTTGTGATAAGATTTCGGCTTTCCCCAGTTCAAAAGAGTCGAACCATGAAGATCAAGTTACCGGAATTCGATAATGCCAAGGTGTTGGTGGTAGGAGATGTGATGTTAGACCGCTATTGGTCTGGCCCCACAGGGCGTATCTCACCTGAGGCACCGGTACCTGTGGTCAAGGTTGAGCATAATGAAGAACGCCCAGGCGGCGCGGCTAACGTGGCGCTCAACGTGGCGGCACTAGGTGCCAAGGCTCGCTTACTGGGTCTTACCGGCGACGACGAAGCGGCCACCGCGCTGCAAGATAAAATGCAGGGTGTAGGCGTAGAGTGCGATTTTTTACGCTTAGCCACTCACCCCACTATTACTAAGTTGCGGATCATGAGCCGTAATCAGCAGCTGCTACGTCTTGATTTTGAAGACTGTTTTGCACCAGATGATGCGTTACCACTGACCGAAAAAACCTGTGCGGCACTAAGCCAAGCCGGTGTGGTGGTGCTATCGGATTATGCCAAAGGCGCCTTAACGCAAGTGCAAGACTTGATTCAGGCGGCAAATCAGGCAGGCGTGCCGGTGTTGGTTGACCCTAAAGGCTCTGAGTTTGAGAAGTATCGCGGTGCCACCTTGCTCACGCCGAACATGACTGAGTTTGAAGCGGTAGTGGGCAAGGTGAAGGACGAGCAAGAACTGGTGGCTCGTGGCCGTGAGCTGATCAAAAAATTCGACTTTAAGGCGCTGTTGGTTACGCGTTCTGAACACGGCATGACCTTAATTCATGCGGATGAACATGAGCTACATTTGCCGGCTCAGGCCCATGAAGTATTCGACGTCACCGGTGCCGGTGATACCGTGATTGCCACATTGGCTACCGCGCTGGCGGCGGGTTTACACCTAGATGAAGCCTGTGCGTTGGCTAACGTGGCTGCCAGTATCGTGGTTGGCAAGCTGGGCACCTCGACAGTGTCCGCCATCGAGCTGGCCAACGTGTTATACGGCTCGCCAGAGTCTGGCATGGGGGTGGTGACCGAGCAGCAGCTGAAGCAGGTCATGGACGCGGCGCGTCGCCGCGGCGAAAAAATCGTGATGACCAACGGTTGTTTCGATATTTTGCACGCCGGCCATGTGTCTTACCTGAGCCATGCGCGCAAGCTGGGTGATCGCCTAGTGGTGGCGGTGAATACCGATGCTTCGGTACGGGCGCTTAAAGGCGATGGCCGTCCGGTAAACACCGTTGATCGACGCATGGCGGTATTAGCCGGTTTGGGCGCGGTAGATTGGGTTGTGCCCTTTAGTGAGGACACGCCGCAGCGTTTGATTGCCGAAACCTTGCCCGACGTATTGGTGAAAGGCGGCGACTATAAGGCTGAAGATATCGCCGGTTTTGAGGAAGTCACCGCCAACGGCGGCGAAGTTAAAGTGCTTAACTTTGAGGAAGGTTGCTCCACCACCGCCATTATTCAAGCTATTCGTACGCGGGGATAAGAGATAGCCGGAAGCGGTAAGCTAGAAGGCAAAACCCGCGCCAAGCTAAATATAAAAAACCGAGCTCACAGGCTCGGTTTTTTATTGGTGGCACCTTTGTGTTGTGAATAGGCATTAGGAATGGGAAATCCAACGACTAAACCAACCCGCGCAGCCTTTTGTAGTGTGCCGCTTTAGCTGGCACTCCCGTCTCAGCGGGAATGTTTAAAGCTATCCTGCTTCGCAGGACCCACAGCTAAAGCATGGGACTACAAGTACGGTGTCTATCTTTGTAATTTACTGTGTTCATCTCTAGTTTTATGTTTAAAAAACCACCGAGCCAAGCCTTTTCCCTCACGCCTTACGCCTCACCTTTTCATCATTCAATGCCTGCCAGGCGTCAAATTGGCTGAGGAATACCTGGCCAGTGAGTTGCTCGAGAAAGTGACTCTTTTGTAATCGGTCCATGACGGGGCCTTTTACTTCCGATAAGTGAAAGGTCACGCCGCTGTCGTGCAGCCGATGGTTAATGGCTTCTAGGCTTTCCAGTGCCGAAGCATCAATTAGGTTCACGGCCGGGCACATCAATACCAAATGCTTAACCTGAGGCTGCTCTACTATGAGCGCATAAATACGGTCTTCAAGGTGACGGGCATTGGCAAAGTAAAGGCTTTCATCAATGCGTAAAGTGATGAGCCTAGAGTTGGTTTCTACCTGATGACGGTCGATATTACGAAAATGTTCACTGCCCGGCACTCGGCCTACTACGGCACTGTGTGGCTTGCTGGTTCGATATAGAAACAACAGTAACGACAGGCTCACACCGGCAATAATTCCCACCTCTACTCCCTGAACTAAGGTCAGCACTATGGTGACTAACATGGCCGAGAAATCACTGCGTGAGTACTGCCAAGTGCGCTTGAGAGCCCCCAAATCAATGAGCGATAACACCGCAACGATAATAGTGGCTGCAAGTGTCGCCTGTGGTAAATAAAACATCAGTGGCGTTAAAAATAACGCGGCTAGGGCAATGCCCAGGGCGGTAAACGCCCCTGCGGCGGGTGTTTGCGCACCAGCATCAAAGTTAACCACAGATCGTGAAAAGCCGCCGGTAACCGGAAAGCCACCACACAACGCTGAGCCAATATTGGCGGCGCCTAAGCCAATCAGTTCTTGATTAGGCTCGATGCGCTGACGCCGCTTGGCGGCCAGGGTTTGCGCCACCGATACCGATTCTACAAAACCCACCAAACTGATGAACACGGCCGATACCAGTAGTTGCTGCCACAACTCACTATCAAACGAGGGCAGGGTAAAGCTGGGTAAGCCCGCAGGGATAGCGCCCACCACGCGCACTCCGGATTCCGTAAGCTCACCGGCCCATACGATTAAAATAGTGCTGATTACTGCTAATACAGGCGCGGTTTTAGACACTAAAGCGGCCCCATGGGCGGTTAACCCACAGTGAGTGAGTAATGGGGTTAGACCTTTGCGAGACCAGAATAAAAACAATACCGCGCTACCACCAATAGTCAGTGTGATCAGGTTGGTGTGCTGAATATTAGCCGCTATCGCTAGCAGCATATCTAACAAATTATGGCCGCTGGCACTGATGCCTAATAGGTGTTGTAACTGACTAGCAGCAATCAGTAGGCCAGAGGCGGTAATAAATCCAGAAATGACCGGATGGCTTAAAAAGTTGGCTAAGAGACCTAACTTTAAAAAACCCATTAGCATCAACATAATGCCCGATATAAAGGCCAAAGCGATGGCCGCCGCTATGTATTCGCTACTGCCTTCTAGCGCTAGGTTACCGACTGCCGCTGCTGTCATTAATGAAATAACCGCCACCGGTCCCACCGATAAGGTGCGACTAGTACCAAATAGGGTATAAGCCAGTAGGGGCAAAATACTGGCGTACAGACCAATTTCGGGAGGTAACCCTGCCAGCATGGCATAGGCTAAAGACTGAGGAATCAACATGATAGTGACAATAATGGCCGCTATCATGTCGCCAGCTAGGGTGCGTCTGTTATACACACTGAGCCAGCCCATTATCGGTAAATAGCGTTTGAACATTAAAAAGCCTTAAATGGATGTCACAGCAAAACTAGTAATTAAGTATATTCTTAACTAATGGCGAGGGGCAAATAACAATGTTGAATGTTGAATGTTGAATGTTGAATGTTGAATGAAATATAGCGCCACCTCTTTGTAACAAAAAAAAGCACCGAACCTGCCGGTCCGGTGCTTATATTTTTCTGGGCGCTGGCCGCTACAAGTTACTTGCGAATCAAACCATTATTAATATCGACTAAGTCTTGCTCGGTTAAGTTACCGGCTGCTTGACGCAGCGTTAGCTGGCTTAGAATATAGTCATAACGCGCCGAAGATAGATTTTGCTTAGCGTTATAGAGTTGGCGGGTGGCATTCAACACGTCAACGATGGTGCGGGTACCCACTTCATAACCGGCTTCGGTGGCATTAAGTGCACTTTGTGCCGAAATAACAAACTGCTCGAAAGCACGCACCGAACCAGCGGCGGCATCTACGTCATTATAAGAGGAGTAAACGCGACTTTTTACTGCGCGAAAGCTGCTTTCTAACTGTTCGCTGGCGGCTACATAGCCAAACTGAGCTTGCTTAACCTGTGAGGTAGTGGCGCCACCACTGTATATTGGCAAATTGAAAGATAACCCTACCAGCCCTTCGTTTACGGTACCTCCTTGCGTGCTAACCCCAGTATTGTCTCTGTAATTGGTGTAGTTGCTGCTGAGTGCCGCATTGAGATCCAGCGTAGGATGATGACCGGCCTGAGCCAAGCCAATATTTTCATTGGCAATTTCTTTACCTATACGCTGTTGGTGCAATTCTAGATTCTGCTCTAGAGCAATTTCTAACCAAGCATCTGCGTTAATAACGGATTTTTGCGGGCTAAATGAGTCGGTATTAAGTTTATTGAGTTGGGCATAGCTCATGTTGGTCAGCTCGCGCAGCACTTCTTTGGCATTATTCACCGCATTTTCGGCATTAATCTCTTCGGCTAACGCTTGATCATATTGAGCTTGGGCTTCATGTACATCAGTCATGGCCGTTAAACCGACTTCAAATCGTTGCTTGGTTTGATCGAGCTGGCGGCTTACCGCTTCTTTATTTGATTGCACAAAACTTAAGGCATCTTCGGCACTTAGCACATTAAAGTAGGCCTCAGTGGCGCGCAGAATAAGGTTCTGTTGCACTTGGTTGTATATTACATCGGCTTGAGTGGCCAGCTTTTCGGTGATATCGAGGTTTATCCAAGCTGATTTTCTATACAAGGCTTGGCCCAATTTAAGGTTGGCGCTTGCCGTATTACGGTCACTGCCGCTGCTTTGTATATAGTTGGCATCGGCGCCTAAATTTATTTGAGGCAGCAATGGAGCGCGAGACTCGTTAACTTTCTCGAAGGCAGAATCCCGCTCAGCCTTGGCTTGACGTACCTGAGGATCGTTATTGGTAGCCTGCTGATAAATATCAAGTAAGTCTTCGGCTTGGGCTGGGCCTGCCGCACAGAGTAAGATCAGGGTCGATAATAGCGTTTTTTTCATTAGTTTTGCCTTATGTAACAGGTGAGCCATGATCGCCGTGCAGGGCAGGCTGGTTGTTTTTGTTGGTAAAGTATAAGAGTAACATCACTATTCAGGGTTAGGCAGCTTATAAAATGAATATCTAACCGAGTTGGATAGTTTGTGAATGAACGTTCATTCATTTGGGCTGTAGTCTAAAATCTAGCGCTTAAAAGTCAAGGAAGGAGTCGAAATGAGTAATAAACAAGGCCCCCACTTTGGGCATGAGGATGTGCAGCTCTTGGCCGAAGATGTGGGGTATCAGGGATTTTTTCGCTTATTACGCTTGCGTTTACGGCACAAATTGTTTGCCGGTGGTTGGAGCAAAGAGATTACTCGCGAGCTATTCGATCGAGGCCACGCGGCGGCGGTATTGCCTTACGACCCAATCACCGATGAAGTGGTGTTAGTCGAGCAGTTCAGGGTTGGGGCCATTTATGGTGACGCCAGCCCGTGGCTACTAGAAGTAGTGGCAGGCATAGTAGAGCCTGGAGAGACAGCAGAAGACGTAGTTCGCCGCGAGGCCGAAGAAGAAGCAGGATTAACATTAAACAGTTTAACCCGAGTGATGAGTTACTTTCCGAGCCCTGGCGGTTGTGGCGAGCGAATTACCTTATTTGTTGGGGAAGTAGATGCGAGCCAAGCGGCGCAGCATGCAGGATTGGCTGATGAGAGTGAAGATATTCGCGTGCATCGCGTACCCAGAGAGCAGGCGATGCAGTGGATGGCCGAAGGCAAGCTAGATAACGCCAGCACTATTATTGCCCTACAGTGGCTAGCCCTACAGCGAACATAGGTTGGTGAATAGTTTTTTTGTAGGGTGCCGCTTTAGCTGGCACTCCCGTCTCGGCGGGATTTAAACTCTGCTCCACAGAACTTGCAGCTGAAGCGCAAGTCTACAAAGACGGTGTGCGTTGTAGCTTGTTAACCCAGTTGCCTCTGTTGTGGCGAAGGGGCAAGCTTACTACTCTATTTTTTATTAGCCTGATAGAGGCGGATCAGTAGTGTCAGCCCTGAGAGCTGGCAAGGAGATAAATGTTGACTACTAGGGTGTACGCCCGCAAACATGTGCCTGATTTAAAAACCTTGCAGCGCACCTGTGATGTGAATTACATGGCACTAATGAAGCTGCTACCCCAAGGATCCGTGGTGGGTGATAGCGTGTCGGTCGGTATTAGTGAGCAAGTCTTGTTTGTACTGAAAGTACTAGAAATTGCGCCCTACACATGGCATGTGTCCATCGAGCAATGTACTGCTGGTTTGCCTTCTTTTATGCGCATGAAGATAAAAGTTCGTATATATCATGACGCAAGAATGGCTGAAGTGTGTGCTAGCCAGCAGATATTGACTCTGCGTTCGAGTTATCATTACCCTAATACCAAGATGCATCATCGCAATGAAAAAGAGCAGGTAAACCTTTTTTTAGCCGAATGGCTGAAATGTTGCCTACAACATGGATTTAGTACGGTCAAACAGATTTGAATCACACACACCCTCAGTTAGATACCATTGAACTTAAGCCACTGCGCCAAGACGGTGTGGTAGAGCTGTTGCAAATTACCGATACCCACCTATTTGCCGATAAAGACGCCGACTTCTTAGGGATTGCGCCTTGGCATAGTGGGCAAGCGGTAGTGAATGCCATCCTTGAAAATGAACAATTGGCAGGGACACAGCCCCACGACTTAATTCTAGCCACCGGTGATTTATCTCAAGACCATTCCCGCGACTCATATCGCCATTTTAGCGAATTAATGAGCGAGTTAGCCCCCCCCGTATTCTGGCTGCCGGGCAACCATGACGACGCCGATTTAATGCAGGCCGAGCTGGATAATGCCGGCATTAGTAATGCCAAACATTTATTGTGTGGCCAGTGGCAAATACTGTTGCTGGATACCCAGCTTGCCGGCGAAACCCACGGTGAACTGTCGGCGGCGCAATTATCACTGCTTGAGCAAGCCATTACCGCTTATCCTCGCCATCATCTGCTGTTGGCGGTGCATCATCAGGCGATACCGGTGGGCTGTGCTTGGCTGGATCAGCATAACTTGCGCAATGCGTCGGCCATGCAGGCCTTATTGGTTAAACATCAGGCTTCGCGGGTGGTGTTGTGCGGGCATGTGCATCAGGGCTTTGATCAGCGTGAGCAGGATATTCGCTATTTAGCCAGCCCTGCCACCTGCATTCAGTTTAAACCATTGTCGGACGAGTTTGTCCTCGACAGTATGGCGCCGGGCTGGCGCGCACTGTCGTTGCATCCCGATGGCCGCTTAAGCACTCAAGTGTGGCGATTGCCACCTCATGCCTTTGAGCCCGACTTCAGTGCTACAGGGTATTAAGATGCCAACGCTTCTTTATTTGCATGGTTTTAACTCATCACCACAATCGGTTAAAGCGCAACAAATGCAGAAATACCTGCAACAAAAGCGACCCGATATTCATTTTATCTGCCCGCAACTGGCCGCCACACCCGCCGCCGCGTGGTCACAAATACGGGCTATTTGTGACGACCTTCGCGCAAAGACGGACGGTGCGTTTGGTGTAGCCGGTAGCTCATTAGGGGGCTTTTTAGCCACCCAAGTGGCCGAGCGATACGGCGTACGAGCGGTGGTGATTAACCCCGCCGTTAATCCGCATATATTGCTGCAAGATTATTTAGGTGAGCAGCTTAATCCCTATACTCATCAGCGCTATCAATTAACCGAACAGCACATACATGAGCTGCGCGAGCTGCGCATCGATGCCCCTAGCTGCATGGAGCGCATTTGGCTGTTACAACAGCAAGGCGATGAAGTATTGGATTATCGAGAAGCCCTCGAATACTACCGCTTCGCCCGAGTCTGCATTCAAAAAGGCGGCGATCACTCCTTCATCCGCTTCGACCACTACTGCGCCCAAATTATCCGTTTTTTGGAGCTCTAGATCTTAATGACCAACACCTATCTGCAACGGAATCCACGGAAGAACACGGAAGAACACGGAAAAATAGTGATCAGATCTGAAAAAGACCTTAGGGGGTAAGGGCTAAACCATCAGATAGGGCTTCTAGCACTTACCAATAACAAGCTTTTATCTTGGTCACTCGTCGATCTTATCTCAGCTTAATTTTTCCGCGCCTTCCGTGTTCTTCCGTTACAAAAGTAGCTCTGGCTCTAGATCTTAGTTTTTCTCTTCAACATTACCACTCGGCACTGCTCTTCATCCTTAAAGCTGACATCCCATAGCGGTAGGTAGTAAGATGCCGCCACGCATTCTGATTATTTAGGGTCAACATGACATCCAGTCAATATACTGCTGATGCTATTGAGGTACTCAATGGCCTAGAGCCGGTGCGTCGTCGCCCTGGTATGTATACCGACACTACGCGCCCTAATCACCTCGGCCAAGAGGTCATCGACAACAGTGTTGATGAAGCCCTCGCCGGCCATGCCAGCAAAATTGAAGTGATTCTGCACCCAGATCAATCGCTGGAAGTGATCGACAATGGTCGTGGTATGCCGGTTGATATTCACCCAGAAGAAGGTATTTCTGGCGTAGAGCTAATTTTTACTAAACTGCATGCGGGCGGTAAGTTTTCTAATAAAAACTACCAGTTCTCTGGCGGTTTGCACGGCGTGGGTATTTCTGTAGTGAGCGCTTTGAGCTCGCGGTTGGATGTAAGCATACGACGTGCCGGCCAAGTGTATGAAATGGCTTTTGAGCACGGTAACAAGGTGAGCGAACTCACCGTTACCGGCACGTGCGGCCAACGCAATACCGGCACTCGAGTGCACTTTTGGCCTGACGCCAGCTACTTTGATTCCCCCAAGTTCTCGGTGACGCGCCTTAAGCACTTACTAAAAGCCAAGGCAGTATTGTGCCCAGGCCTGACGCTGCGTTTCGTCGATAAAGTCAACGATGAAACCACCGAGTGGTATTACGAAGACGGCTTACAGGATTATCTGGTTGAGTCAGTAAAAGATTATACCTGCCTGCCTGAGATCCCCTTTGTCGGTAATTTTAGTGCCGAATTTTCGGCGGCCGAATGGGCGCTCACGTGGTTGCCCGATGGTGGCGAAGGCATAGGCGAAAGCTATGTTAACCTAATCCCCACTACCCAAGGCGGCACCCACGTTAACGGCTTACGCCAAGGTCTTTTGGATGCTATGCGCGAGTTTTGTGAGTTTAGAAACTTGTTGCCGCGCGGCGTAAAATTAACGCCCGACGATATCTGGGAGCGTTGCGCTTATATTCTGTCGGTTAAAATGCAAGACCCGCAGTTTGCTGGCCAAACCAAAGAACGATTGTCGTCACGCCAAAGCTCGGCATTTGTGTCGGGCGTGGTCAAAGACGCTTTTAGCTTGTGGCTAAACCAGCATACTGAGCTGGCCGAGCAAATTGCCGAGCTGTGTATCAGCAGCGCTCAGCGTCGCTTGCGTCAAGCGAAAAAAGTAGTGCGTAAAAAGGTCACTCAAGGGCCAGCCTTACCGGGAAAATTGACCGACTGTGCTTGTTCGGATCCGATGCGTGGCGAATTGTTCTTAGTAGAGGGTGATTCGGCGGGCGGCAGTGCTAAACAGGCTCGAGACCGTGAATTTCAGGCCATTATGCCGCTGCGCGGTAAAATTCTGAATACTTGGGAAGTCGATTCAGGCCAAGTGCTTGCTTCACAAGAAGTACACGATATTTCGGTCGCTATTGGCCTGGATCCCGACTCGACGGATCTCACTGATTTACGCTACGGCAAAATCTGTATTTTGGCGGATGCGGACTCGGACGGTTTACATATTGCCACACTACTGTGTGCCTTATTTGTGCGCCACTTTCGTCACTTAGTTGAACAAGGGCATGTGTACGTGGCGATGCCGCCTTTGTACCGTATCGATATCGGTAAAGAGCTGCATTACGCGCTCGATGACGGTGAACGAGATGGCATATTAGAGCGCATTAAAGCCGAAAAGAAACGCGGCAAAATACAGGTCACCCGCTTTAAGGGCTTGGGCGAAATGAACCCCAAGCAACTGCGCGAAACCACGCTAGATCCGAACACTCGTAGACTGGTGCAGCTGACGGTGGATGATATGGAAGCCACCGAAACCTTAATGGATATGCTGCTGGCTAAGAAGCGCTCCAGTGATCGTCGTGAATGGCTAGAAACCAAGGGTAACTTGGTCGATCCCCTGGCCTGAGGAAAGAAATTAAATGAGTACTAACGATTTTACGATGGAAGGCGTCGAGCGCCTACCCATGCACACCTTTACCGAGCAGGCATACCTCAACTATTCCATGTATGTGATCATGGACCGCGCCTTGCCACACATTGGTGATGGTCTTAAGCCAGTACAGCGGCGTATTATTTACGCCATGAGCGAGTTAGGATTATCGGCCAGCTCTAAGCATAAAAAGTCGGCCCGCACCGTGGGCGACGTACTGGGTAAGTATCACCCGCACGGTGATTCGGCCTGTTACGAAGCCATGGTTTTGATGGCCCAGCCGTTTTCTTATCGTTATCCACTGGTGGACGGCCAAGGTAACTGGGGGGCGCCGGACGATCCTAAGTCGTTTGCCGCCATGCGTTATACGGAAGCGCGTTTGTCGCGCTACGCCGAACTGTTGCTCTCAGAACTTGGCCAAGGCACGGTCGAATGGATCCCCAACTTCGATGGCACCATGAACGAGCCGCGGGTGCTGCCTGCGCGCTTGCCGCACATTTTGATGAATGGCATTACCGGCATAGCGGTAGGCATGGCCACCGACATTCCGCCTCATAATATTCGCGAGCTGGCAGCGGCCTGTGTGCATTTGCTAGATAACTCTAAGGCCAACGTGGCCGAGCTAATGCAGTTTGTGCAAGGGCCCGACTATCCGACTGATGCCGAGATCATCACGCCGCGCGCAGATATTCAAAAAATTTATGAAACC
Source organism: Oceanisphaera ostreae (assembly GCF_042676125.1). NCBI lineage: Bacteria > Pseudomonadati > Pseudomonadota > Gammaproteobacteria > Aeromonadales > Aeromonadaceae > Oceanisphaera > Oceanisphaera ostreae. The sequence goes on along the minus strand of NZ_JBHTJS010000058.1, from coordinate 170,209 downwards.
GGCCGCGGCAGTATCAAAATGCGCGCCGTGTATGAAATGGAGCAGGGCGACATTGTGGTTACCGCCTTGCCCCATCAGGCCAGTAGCGGCAAGATCCTAGAGCAAATCGCCGCGCAAATGCAGGCCAAGAAGCTGCCGATGGTGGCCGATTTACGCGATGAGGCGGATCATGAAAACCCGACGCGCTTGGTGATCATCCCGCGCTCAAATCGAGTTGATGTTGAGCAGCTGATGCAGCATTTATTTGCCAGCACCGATCTTGAAAAAAGCTATCGCGTTAACTTGAATATGCTGGGGCTGAATAGCAAGCCGCAGGTAAAAGCCCTCGATGTAATTTTAAGCGAATGGTTGGTCTTTCGTCGCCAAACCGTGCGTAACCGCTTGCAGTATCGATTAGACAGAGTAGAAGCTCGGCTGCACATTTTGGATGGTTTGCTGGCCGCGTTTTTAAACATCGATGAAGTGATTGAGATAATTCGTCGCGAAGACGAACCCAAGCCGGTGTTAATGGCGCGCTTTGAGCTTACTGAGATCCAAGCAGAAGCTATCTTAGACCTGAAGTTACGCCACTTGGCCAAGTTAGAAGAAATGAAGATCCGTGGTGAACAAGACGAGCTGGCCGCCGAGCGTGATAAGTTAGCCTTGTTGCTCGGATCTGAGCGCCGTTTAAGCACCTTGATTAGAAAAGAAATATTGGCCGATGCCGAAAAGTTTGGTGACGATCGTCGCTCGCCACTGATCGAGCGTAGCGAGGCCAAAGCACTAAGTGAAAAAGAGCTGATCCCCAGTGAGTCGGTAACCGTCGTGCTTTCAGAAAAAGGCTGGATCCGTTCGGCCAAGGGACACGATGTAGATGGCGCCAGCTTGAGTTATCGCGCTGGCGACAGCTTCTTATCGGCGGCCAATGGTCGCAGCAATCAAATGGCGGTGTTCATATCCAGCATCGGACGTGGTTACGGTCAAGATGCTCACGGCTTGCCATCGGCGCGGGGTCAAGGCGAACCACTCACCGGCCGCTGTAGTTTAAGCCCCGGCGAGCAGCCGAGCTTCGTATTAATGGGCGAAGATGAGCGATTGTTCTTGCTCGCATCCGATGCGGGTTACGGCTTCGTCTGCCGCTTTGGTGATATGGTCAGTCGTAATAAAAACGGCAAGGCGCTGCTCACTGTGCCAAAGGGTGGCTTGGTGTTAAAACCGGTAGCCATCGACCAGCTCGAGAGTAGCCAGTGCTTAGCGGTCACCAATGAAGGCCGTATGCTGTTGTTCCCGCTGCAAGACTTACCGTTACTCAGTAAGGGTAAAGGCAATAAGATTATCGGCATTACTGGTGCCAAGGTGCAAGCACGCGAAGACTTCATCAAACAGGTAGTGGTGGTGCCAGCAGGGGCCAGCGTTACCTTGCATGCGGGCAAGCGCAAGCTCACTCTCAAGCCCAACGATTTAGCTCACTATCAAGGCGAACGCGGCCGCCGCGGCGCCTTACTACCCCGCGGTTTACAGCGAGTAGATAGCTTAGAAGTTGAAAACATATTAGCGGGCAATGAAGAGTAAATAGCGAAGGTGAGCTGGGTCTGCGCAAGTTGACTCAGCTCACCTTTTTTACTGTAATGACGGCCTATTTTAGTACTGAAAGGAATCCAGAATGCCGATTTTGAATATTGCATTAATTGCAGGCCGTAGTAACGAGCAAAAAGAAGCGTTGATTAAAGAAGTGACCGATGCCTGTGTGAAAGCGCTCGATGTGAAACCCGAAACCGTTCGTATCTTGCTGCAAGATATTGCCGCTCAAGACTTTGGCGTGGCGGGTGAGTCGGTGCGAGTCAAGCGCGAGCGTTTAGCTTAACGAGCTTGCTATTAGCAGGGTAGCTACCCTGCTAATACTGTCCCCTGCGGGTAGCTGTAAGGCGCCAGCATTAAGTGATCTGCTATATAAATCAGCCCGAGAGCTGTCAAAAATCAGAAACTTAGCCTTCGGCTTGGTTTCGCTTTTTCTTTTGTTCTTCAACTTACAGCCTATAGCTTACGGCTGTAAGCGGTGTCTCATCCTCACGTCTTATTCTAATGTCGGTAGGCTTTTGTGGCTGCTAGGCGTAAACTGACTCCCTATTTTTTGTCGTTAACTGCTTGGCCTACGCATGAAAACCCTGTTATTTATCGCACTCGGTGGTGCTTTAGGTGCCACGTTACGCTTTGGCATTACGGACTTAATGGCGCGGTTATTAGGCCGTTCATTTCCTTACGGCACCTTAACGGTGAACCTGCTGGGCTCTCTGGTAATGGGCTGTGTATTTATTTTGGTGCAACAACAAATAGTGAATGCTCATAGCTGGCGGCCGTTTGTAATGGTCGGCATGTTAGGTGCCCTCACGACCTTTTCATCCTTTTCACTGGATAGCTTATTATTACTTGAGCAAGGTCAATGGCTTAAAGCGATGTTGAATGTGTGCCTTAATGTGGTTTGTTGTATCATAGTGACCTATTTGGGCATGCAGATAACGACCAGCGTATTGGCTTCTCGTTAGTCTAGGCCACGCATTTGCAGTACACTCACTTACTTTGATTTTATAGGTGCCCCCAGCATGTCAGAACAAGACAAGTCGACGACTCACTTCGGTTATAAGACGATAGAAGCTAACGAAAAAGAGCAGATGGTCGCCGGCGTATTTCATTCGGTAGCGGCGAAGTACGATTTGATGAATGACCTTATGTCGTTTGGTGTTCATCGACTGTGGAAACGTTTTACGGTTGATTGTTCTGGCATTCGCAAAGGGCAAAAAGTGTTGGATCTGGCGGGAGGCACTGGTGATTTAACCGCTAAGTTTTCGCGCATTGTGGGCGAAACGGGGCAGGTGGTGTTGGCCGATATTAATGATTCCATGCTAAAAGTGGGCCGCGACAAGCTAAGAAATAAAGGCTTGGGCAGTAATATTGCTTACGTGCAGGCGAATGCCGAACAATTACCCTTTCCTGATAATCATTTCGATTTAATAACCATCGCTTTTGGTCTGCGTAATGTGACCGATAAAGACAAGGCGTTGGCCTCTATGCAGCGCGTGCTTAAGCCCGGTGGTCGTTTGTTGGTGCTGGAGTTTTCTAAGCCGCAGCACGAAATTATGAATAAGCTATATGATTTCTATTCATTTAATATTCTGCCTAAAGTGGGCAGCTTAGTGGCCAAAGACAGCGACAGCTATCAGTATTTGGCAGAGTCTATCCGTATGCATCCCGATCAAGAAACCTTGAAGAGCATGATGGAGCAGGCCGGGTTAGAGCAAGTGGAATACTTCAATCTAACCGATGGCGTAGTGGCACTGCATCGCGGGTTTAAATTCTGATGAAATCACTGTTGCGGCCCTTGCTCAATGGCACTATTGAAACGGCGTTTAATCGTTTTATACGCCAAGACGGCGAACGATTGAAGAAGATGGCACCATTGCAAGGCAAGGTGCTGCAGCTGACGATCACCGATGTTGCGAGTCTCTATTTGCTATTTTCTGGTGATAGGCTGGCCGTGTTACAGCAATATGAAGGTGCGCTAGACAGCCACCTGAGTTTGTCATTGAATGCACTGGGTTTATTAAAAGACAAAAGCCTATTGATGCAGTACATCCGTGACGGACGTATTGACCTGCAGGGCGACCCTACGCCGTGGCAGGATTTTTCTGCGTTACTTAAAGACCCCACCCTCGATATAGAAGGCTGGCTGGCTTCTTATACCGGAGATATTGCCGCGCACCTGCTGTGCCGCCACGGTGGAGAGCTTAAAGCCGGATTAGCCCGCCGAGCATTAGGCTTGCGTGATCAGCTTGGCGATTATGTGCGTGAAGAAGCGCGGCTGGCGGTGGGACCTTTAGAGTTGGCTGATTTTAATGACGAGGTAGTCGAGTTACATAAAGCCATGTTGCGACTAGAGCAGCGACTGGCGACGCTAACAGATAAGGTTAGGCATTCATGAAAAAGTGGCGTGAGTTGGTTCGACTCTATCAAATTGGCAAAACGTTGTTCGACTACGGACTGGACGAACTTATTCCGGCTCGGCTACAAATATGGCCGGCACGCATTGCCAGAAAAAGCCTATTTTGGCTGAAAAATCGTCACCCAGACTTATCTCGAGGCGAACGCATACGGCTCGCATTTGAGGAGCTTGGCCCGGTATTTATTAAGTTTGGCCAGATGCTGTCGACACGCCGAGACTTGCTGCCACCGGATATCGCCGCAGAGTTGGCGCTGTTGCAAGACAGAGTGCCACCGTTTGACGGTCGCTTGGCGCGTAAACAAATAGAAGCCAGCCTAGGTGCGCCTATTGGCGAACTATTTGATGACTTTGATGAAACACCGCTGGCATCGGCCTCTATTGCTCAAGTGCACACCGCGCGTTTAAAAAGTGGCGAAGAAATCGTTATTAAGGTGATCCGGCCGAGTATTTATAACGTTATTGAAGCCGATGTGAGTTTAATGCACTCCATGGCCAGCCTCATCACGCGGCTTGTGCCGGAACGTAGCCGTCGGTTTCGGCCAATTGAAGTAGTAGAAGAATATCGCAAGACCCTATTTGATGAGTTAAACCTGTTACGCGAAGCGGCGAATGCCATTCAACTGCGTCGTAACTTTGAAGGCTCTCGTACTCTGTATGTGCCCGAGATCTATACCAGTTATTGCCAAAAAGATGTACTGGTGATGGAGCGTATCTACGGTATTCCGGTGTCTGATATTGATGCTCTGGAAGCGAACGGCACTAACATGAAATTGTTAGCAGAGCGGGGCGTTGAGGTGTTTTTTACTCAGGTGTTTCGCGACAGCTTTTTTCATGCAGATATGCATCCCGGGAATATTTTCGTCTCTTATGAGCATCCAGAAGACCCGCAGTGGATTGGTATCGACTGCGGCATCGTTGGTACTCTAAATAAAGACGATAAACGCTATCTTGCAGAAAACTTTTTAGCTTTTTTCAACCGAGATTACCGCAAAGTTGCCGAGCTGCATGTGGAGTCTGGCTGGGTACCTGCGGATACTAAAATAGAAGAATTTGAGTCGGCGATTCGTACCGTGCTGGAGCCTATCTTTGAGAAGCCACTCTCAGAAATATCCTTTGGTCATGTGTTGCTGAACCTGTTTAATACCGCGCGCCGTTTTAATATGGCGGTGCAGCCGCAGTTGGTGCTATTACAGAAAACGCTGCTTTATGTAGAAGGTGTTGGCCGCCAGCTCTATCCACAACTGGACTTATGGAAAACGGCTAAACCGTTTTTAGAAGAATGGATGCAGCGTCAAGTAGGTTACAAGGCGGTGATCAACGCGGTAAAAGAAAAAGCGCCGTTTTGGGCCGAAAAATTGCCAGAATTACCCGAGCTGGTTTATGACGCGTTACGCCAAGCCAAGATGCAGCAGCACCAAGTGCAAGGGCTGTATCAGCAGTTTGCACAGCAGAATAAGAAGCAAGGCAAAGGGCGGTTTTTGTTAGCCATGGGAGCGTCGCTGTTATTGGCCAGTACCTTGTTGTTAGGAATGGATAAAACGGAGTGGGCCATGTCTGGTTTGATACTCACTTTGGTTGTATGGTTGTTAGGTTGGCAAAAAATCGCACGTTAATTTGATCTGGTATCAAGGCATTGTCATTAAGGTCGGATATCATGTTGTTTTATTTTCGATATAGGAAAGTGGATTATGGGTAACATCGGTATATGGCAATTATTGATAGTGGTATTGATAGTCGTACTTTTATTCGGCACTAAAAAATTACGCGGTATGGGTAGCGACTTGGGCTCGGCAGTTAAGGGCTTTAAAAAGGCGATGGGCGACGACGATAAAAACGGTGAGAAAGACCAGCAAGATGCTGACTTCAAGCAAGCGTCTTTATCTGAAAAGAAAGATGAATCAGAGATCATCACGCCTAAAGAACAGGAAAAAAACAAAGATAATGATCGAGTGTAATCATGTTTGATATCGGTTTCTGGGAGCTGGTGGTTATAGCCGTAGTCGGGCTTTTGGTGTTAGGGCCAGAGCGGCTGCCGACGGCGATCAGAACCGTCTCTCGATTTTTTAAAACCATAAAAACCACGGCTAATGCGGTGAAAACTGAGCTTGCTCAGGAATTACGCATGGATGAGCTGCATCAAGACCTAAAAAAAGCCGAGCAGCTCAATATGAAAAAACTGAGCCCAGAGCTACAAGAGTCTATTGATCAGCTCAAAGATGCAGCAGACTCTGTGACGCGGCCATATGAAAAGAAAGCGGCCCCCACGGATAAAAGCGATCAGGATCCGTCTTCTCAAGCACCGCAGGATAAATCTTAAATGAACAAAATACATCAGCCACTTATCAGTCATTTAGTGGAGCTGCGGGGCCGCCTGTTACGGGCATTCGCCGCCATTGTGCTGGTCTTTGTGGCCTTGGTGTATTTTGCCAACGACATTTACAGTATTTTAGCCGAACCTTTGCTACGACAGTTGCCCGAAGGCACCAGTATGATCGCCACTGGCGTGGCAACGCCATTTTTAACACCGATGAAACTGACTTTAATAGTGGCGTTTTTTTTGGCCATTCCTTATGTGCTGTATCAGGTGTGGGCGTTTATTGCGCCTGGGTTGTATAAGCACGAAAAGCGGTTGATTGCGCCACTGGTATTTTCTAGTGCGCTACTGTTTTATGCGGGCGCGGCCTTTGCTTACTTTGTGGTGTTCCCACTGGCGTTTGCTTTTTTTACTAAGATGGCCCCAGCAGGCGTAACCATTGCCACCGACATTGCCAGTTATCTCGACTTTGTATTGGGGCTGTTTATCGCCTTCGGTATTGCCTTTGAGATCCCCATTGCCACCATTTTATTATGTTGGACAGGGGTGACCACACCTAAAGACTTGGCCAGCAAACGCGCTTATGTGATTGTGGTGGTCTTTATTGTGGGTATGCTGCTGACGCCGCCGGACATTATTTCTCAGACCTTGCTGGCCATTCCCATGTGGCTGCTATTTGAAGTAGGCGTGTTCTTTGCGCGCTTCTATACCCGACCCACAGACGACGAAGATAACGAAGCAGAGCAGGATCAAGCGTCATGATTGATATTGGGGTTAACTTAACCAATAGCCAGTTTGACCATGACAGAGACCAAGCAATAGCACGCGCTAAAGCAGCGGGAGTGTCAGGGCTGATCCTTACCGGTACCAACGTGGCAGAAAGCCAAGCGGTAGCCGACTATGCCGCTACTGAGTCTGGTTTTTGCTACGCCACCGCCGGTGTACATCCACACGATGCCAAAACCTTCGAGGCACACACGCTAACCGAGCTACGAGCACTTGCCGTACGCCCCGAAGTAGTGGCTATTGGCGAGTGTGGGCTGGATTTTAACCGTGACTTTTCGCCGCGCCCCCAGCAAGAGTCGGCGTTTGAGGCACAGCTTGAATTGGCCGCCGAATTACAGCTACCGGTATTTATGCATTGTCGAGATGCGCATCAGCGCTTTATGGACATTCTCACGCCTTGGCGTTCTAAGTTACCCGCGGCAGTACTGCATTGCTTTACTGGTAATGAGGCCGAATTGCGAGATTGTCTTGCGCTCGATTTGCACATTGGCATTACCGGCTGGATTTGTGACGAGCGTCGTGGCCAAGAGTTGCAGCAGCTGGTGTCGCTTATACCCGCTAATCGATTAATGATAGAAACCGACAGCCCGTATTTGCTGCCACGAGATTTACCCAAAAAGCCCAGTGGGCGGCGTAATGAGCCCGCTAACTTAGCGCATATCGCACGCCGTATTGCCTCCTGTCGGGGCGACAATCCCGACGCGCTGATTGCTGCAGCCACAGCGACCAGTCGCGCCTTTTTCCGTATTTAAGCCCTTTCAGGACTAATTTAGGAGTAACTATGACTCAACAAATATTTGGTGGTTTTCATTCCCGTCGTCTACGACGTACTCGTAAGAACGACTTTAGCCGTCGTTTGGTACGTGAAAATACCTTAACGGTTGATGATCTTATTTATCCGGTATTTGTACTGCCCGGCCAGGGCCGTCGCGAAGCCGTTGAGTCTATGCCGGGCATCGATCGCTTATCCATCGATTTACTGTTAGAAGAAGCCGCCGAATTGGTCACGCTAGGTGTGCCGTTAATTGCGCTATTCCCAGTAGTGGACGCCAACCAGAAAACCCTGATGGCCGAAGAGGCATACAACCCAGAGGGCTTGGCACAAGAAGCGGTACGCGCACTGAAAGAAGCCTTTCCTGAGCTGGGAGTGATGACCGATGTAGCTCTGGATCCGTTTACGGTACACGGTCAAGACGGCATTTTAGACGACAATGGCTACGTGTTAAACGACATTACCACAGAGGTATTGGTAAAGCAGGCGCTCAGCCATGCACAGGCTGGTGCCGATATAGTGGCGCCGTCGGATATGATGGATGGCCGTATAGGCGCTATTCGCCAGGCACTGGAAGAAGCCGGCTTTATTAACACGCAGATTATGGCGTATTCCGCTAAGTATGCGTCTAACTATTACGGCCCATTCCGTGATGCGGTGGGCTCGGCGGCTAACCTGAAAGGCGCGAATAAGTCGACTTACCAGATGGACCCAGCTAACAGTGACGAAGCGCTGCAAGAAGTGGCGCTCGATATTGCAGAAGGCGCCGACAGCGTGATGGTTAAGCCGGGCATGCCGTATTTGGATGTGGTACGACGAGTGAAAGATCAGTTTGGCGTGCCTACCTTTGCTTATCAGGTGAGTGGCGAATACGCCATGCACATGGCAGCGATTCAAAATGGCTGGTTGAAAGAGCGCGAAACGGTGATGGAATCCTTAATGTGCTTCAAGCGCGCCGGTGCCGACGGCATCCTGACTTACTTTGCCAAGCGCGTAGCCACCTGGCTGAAAGAAGAGCAGCTGGCCAAATACGCAGATAAAAAGTAATTATTCTGGTATTCGAAAACGATAAAGGCGCCGAGAGGCGCCTTTTTTGATCTTATGAAACGGTGAAGAGAGGACGAGCCAAAGACCGACACAAAACCGAGAACCTGACGAAGACGGTAACAATACAAAACACTGTGTTTAGCTTTAACTTACGGCGTATGACGTACCGCGTACAGCTTGGTTAACGCTCTTCAATCACCAACGGCCAACCCATCTCAGTTTGGCGCTGAGCTTCTTGCTGTAGCTCATTGGCGCGCAGGTGGTGAGACTGACCCCAGTTGGTGGGTAATGTCAGCGTGAGCTGTACCCCTTGGGTAGTAAGCTGAAACTCAGGCACAGTGCCGCGGGTGCGGCGCAAGCATAAAATAATGGCGAGGCGTAATAACCGCGCCAGCAAAATCGCCTGCTCGGGGGCAATGGCACTTTGCTGCTCTAGTGTTGCTAGCTGAAACGTATCGCGTTGATTCAGTAGCAAGGCACCCAGTAGCTGTTTTTGTGCGGTAGTGAAACCGGGTAAGTCGATATGATGAATGATGTAGGCGGCATGCTCAGGCGCACGCTTGTACTCTATGCACAAACCCAGCTCGTAGAATAAGGCAGACCAGGCCAGCATGGGCTTGGCCGTCGTATCTAATGGCTGACTGCTGGCTACTTGCTGCAATGCAGCTAGGGCGGTGTTACGCACCCGCTCAGCTTGCTCTCGGTCGAGTTGATAACGACTGATCAGGCTATCTGCAGTGCGCTCGCGGGCATCGCACTCTTGGCGTCGCCCTAACATGCCATACATTAATCCTTCACGCAGCGCGCCTCCCGCCAGCACCATGTTTTCGATGGCTAACAAGTTGAACAAGGCAATAAGAATAGCCAAGCCCGATGGGAAAACACTAATGCGGTCGGCCTGTAAGCCGGGTAAGACAAGCTGGCTTATGTGTCCGCAGGCAATAACTTGCTGTTTAAGCGCGAGCAGCTTTTCTAGGGTAACGTGCTCATCTTGCCCTTGGTTAACCATGATTTCTTGAATGGCTTGTATGGTACCCGAGGCACCAATGCAGCCCTGCCAGCCCAGCTTCAAATAGGTGCTGGCCACGGGGGTGAGCACCGTGCGCGCAGCGGCAATGGCTTGCTCGAAGTTGGCGTCGGTTAAGGCTTCATCGGCAAAGTAGCGTGTTAGCCAAGTCACACAGCCCATATCTAGGCTGTTTAACAACTGGGCTGAGGTGCCTTCACCAATAATGAGTTCGGTGCTGGCACCGCCAATATCAATCACTAACCGCCGCCCAGTGCCTGATGACGTCCAGGACACACCTTCGTAGATGAGGGCAGCTTCTTCTTCACCAGAAATAATGCGCACCGGATGGCCGAGTATGGCCTCGGCTTGTGCTAAAAATACGTCAATATTGCGGGCGAGGCGTAAGGTCGCGGTGCCCACAATGCGAATATGGTCGGCGGGAATATCCTGCAATTGTTCGGCGAACAAGTGCAGGCAATCCCAGCCTCGTTGTAGCGTTGGAGCATCTAAGTTGCCGTCGGCTTGTAAGCCGGCGGCAAGACGTACTTTACGCTTTATTTTAGCCACGGTACGGCTGGCACCTGCCACCTCGTGTACCACCAGCATATGAAAGCTGTTTGAGCCTAAATCGATGGCGGCATATAGGGCGGCATTGTTCATGTTGTTTAGCTCTGCCCGCTTTGAGTGCGACGGTGGCGATTCTGTCCACCAGGTCGACGCTGGCCACTACCCTGACTGCCCCGGTTGTTGCGGTTGGTATGAGCTCTGTGGTGGTGAATGTGCGTTGGCGTTGCTACATCACTCAGCAAATGGTTACTGTCATAGTTGCTGACCGAAATGTCATGCTCAATGTAGGCTTCTATCGCCGGCAGATTAAACACATACTCTTCACAGGCAAAACTGATAGAACAGCCACTCGCACCGGCACGACCGGTACGGCCAATGCGATGTACGTAGTCTTCCGCGTCGTCGGGTAAGTCATAGTTAAAGACGTGGCTCACGTTGGGAATATGCAAGCCTCGTGCGGCGACATCGGTAGCCACTAAAATATCAAGCGCGCCGCTGGTGAAGTCTTCCAAAATAGCCATGCGTTTGCGTTGTGGCACATCACCGGTGAGCAGCCCTACGCGGTGGCCATCAGCCTCTAACCAGCCATGTACTTTTTCACAGCTGTGCTTGGTGTTGGAAAATACGATGGCTTTATCGGGCCATTCGTTTTCCATCAGGGTCAGCAACAGCAACATCTTGTCTTCTTGTGCTGGGTAGAATAGTTCTTCTTTGATACTGATGCCGGTTTTTCGCTCAGGCTCAATCGCTACGTGCTCTGGGCTGTTCATATGCTCATAAGCAAGCTCTTGCACCCGCAGTGACAGCGTAGCAGAAAACAGCATATTGATGCGCTGTGCAGCGGGTGGCATGCGACGGAATAAAAACCGAATATCTTTGATAAAGCCCAGATCAAACATCCGATCCGCTTCATCTAGCACCACCACTTGAATGGCACCCATATCGATCACCTGCTTTTTCAAGAAGTCGATGATGCGACCCGTGGTGCCGATTAAAATATCGACGCCGGCGTTTAATACTGCGGTTTGTTCTTCGTAGCCTTCGCCGCCATAAGCTAGACCTAGCTTTAATCCGGTGCTCTCACTTATGGTGTCGGCATCGTTATAAATCTGCACTGCCAGCTCGCGCGTGGGGGCCATGATGATGGCTCTTGGCTGATTGAGTTGGCGATGTTCAGGAATCGGTGTGGTTAATAGGTGATTAAAAGTGGCCGCAAGAAAGGCGATGGTTTTACCCGTTCCCGTCTGGGCTTGCCCAGCGATATCTTGGCCCGCAATTAAATGGGGTAACGACAGCGCCTGTATTGGCGTGCAGTTGTGAAATCCTTTTGCGTCCAATCCGGTGACAACTTGAGGTTGTAGACCCAATTGGGCAAACTTTACGTCTGTTAAATGTGTTTTGCTCATAATGTTCAGAATATCAGGTTAGGCTTGCAATAATAAACAGGATCATTTGAAATAGGGCAACTAAATTGCCTTAACGTTGAGTGTTGGGGCTTAAAACAACTGAATTGGAGTTGGTGATGAGTGACAAAATTGTTCAGCTGACCGATGCCAGCTTCGAAGCTGACGTCGTTAAAGCCAATGGTCCAGTATTAGTCGATTTTTGGGCTGAGTGGTGTGGACCTTGTAAGATGATCGCCCCTATTCTGGCTGAAGTAGCCGAAGAGTATGAAGGCAAGGTGACGGTAGCGAAGCTAAATATCGACCAAAATGCTGAGACCCCGCCAAAATTTGGCATTCGTGGTATCCCTACTTTGTTGCTGTTTAAAAACGGTGAAGTAGCGGCCACCAAAGTAGGCGCGCTGTCTAAGAGCCAGTTAAAAGAGTTTTTAGACGCTAACCTGTAATGCTAAAAAAGAGGTGCGCAAGGCACCTCTTTTTGTTTTTGCTAGACTGCATTAGATTTTGGTGCTAGTTTAATAATCGTTTGTTAATCCACATTTGTGCCAATTTAACGGCCCTGCAATTTTAAGTCTCACTCCAGCAGACTTTTTTCCTCCTAATTACATATCCTGGTTGATAGAAACCCACCACTATGAATCTGACTGAACTCAAGAATACCCCCGTTTCTGAGCTAGTAAAGCTTGGAGAAACAATGGGCTTGGAAAACCTCGCCCGTTTACGTAAGCAAGACATCATTTTCGCTATCCTCAAGGCGCATGCTAAAGGTGGTGCAGATATCTTTGGCAACGGCGTGCTGGAGATATTACAAGATGGTTTTGGCTTTTTGCGCAGTGCCGACTCTTCTTATTTGGCAGGGCCTGACGATATTTATGTCTCACCCAGTCAGATTCGTCGTTTCAATTTGCGCACCGGTGATACTATCTCCGGCAAAATACGCCCACCCAAAGATGGTGAACGCTATTTTGCACTGCTAAAAATTAACGAAGTTAACTACGACCGCCCCGAAAACGCCCGCAATAAAATTCTGTTTGAAAATTTAACGCCTCTGCATGCCGACGAACGCATGAAAATGGAACGCGGTAATGGCTCAACAGAAGATATTACGGCTCGGGTACTGGATTTAGCATCGCCGATTGGTAAAGGTCAGCGTGGCTTAATTGTAGCGCCGCCTAAGGCTGGTAAGACGATGCTGCTGCAAAATATTGCGCAAAGCATTGCCTATAACCACCCTGAGTGTGTGTTGATTGTGTTGCTGATTGATGAGCGTCCCGAAGAAGTAACCGAGATGCAGCGTATGGTAAAAGGCGAAGTTATCGCCTCTACCTTCGATGAGCCCGCCCAGCGCCACGTGCAAGTGGCCGACATGGTGATTGAAAAAGCCAAACGCTTAGTTGAACATAAGAAAGACGTAGTGATTTTGCTCGACTCTATTACTCGTCTGGCTCGTGCCTACAACACGGTTGTACCGTCTTCAGGTAAGGTATTAACCGGCGGTTTGGACGCGAATGCGCTGCACAGACCTAAACGTTTCTTTGGTGCGGCACGTAATGTAGAAGAGGGCGGCAGTCTGACCATTATTGCCACCGCACTGGTAGACACCGGCTCTAAGATGGATGAAGTTATCTATGAGGAGTTTAAAGGTACCGGTAACATGGAACTGCACTTGTCGCGCAAAATTGCCGAGAAGCGGATCTACCCAGCCATCGACATTACGCGCTCAGGCACCCGACGTGAAGAGCTACTCACCACGGCAGACGAACTGCAAAAGATGTGGATCTTGCGCAAAATCGTCCACCCTATGGGTGAGAGCGACAGCATCGAGTTCTTGATTGATAAGTTGGCGATGACTAAAACTAACGACGAATTCTTTGATGCCATGAAACGCCAGCAAAAATAAGCGTAACATGCCTAAAAGCCGCGGCCGGTCCGCGGCTTTTTTATTGCCCGATACAAGCCCAGTTGAACAGGGTATAATCTTTGATATTAGTCGATGCTCTTGGAATAAACCTATGAAATATAAGGACTTGCGTGACTTTATTGCGCAGCTCGAAGCTCAGGGCGAACTCAAGCGTATTCAGCATGAAATCGACCCATATCTGGAAATGACCGAAATTTGTGATCGCACGCTCAAGGCGGGCGGTCCGGCGCTATTATTTGAAAACCCTAAAGGTTTTGATATGCCGGTGCTGGGCAATTTGTTTGGTACACCCAAACGAGTAGCCATGGGTATGGGGCAGCAAGATGTTGATTCGTTACGTGAAGTGGGGCGCTGGTTATCTTATTTAAAAGAGCCAGAGCCGCCCAAAGGCCTGAAAGAGCTGATGGAAAAACTGCCTATTTTTAAGCAAGTGCTGAATATGCCGACCAAACGGCTAAAAAAAGCGCCTTGCCAAGAAATCGTGCTAGAAGGCGATCAGGTTGATCTCACCAAGTTACCCATTCAGCATTGCTGGCCCGATGATGCCGCGCCGCTTATTACTTGGGGGCTGACCATTACGCGTGGTCCTTACAAAAAGCGGCAAAACCTTGGTATTTATCGCCAGCAATTACTGGGCAAAAACAAAGTTATTATGCGCTGGCTCAGCCATCGCGGTGGCGCGTTAGACTTTCGTGAATGGCAAGAAGCCAATCCGGGCCAGCCATATCCGGTAGCTGTGGCACTGGGCGCCGATCCGGCGACCATTCTCGGCGCCGTCACACCGGTGCCTGATACGCTGTCGGAATATGCGTTTGCCGGTTTATTGCGTGGTAGTCGTACCGAAGTGGTTAAGTGCATCGGCAGTGATTTAGATGTGCCGGCCAGCGCCGAAATCGTGCTTGAAGGCTTTATTTATCCCGATGAAATGGCACCAGAAGGGCCTTATGGCGATCACACCGGCTATTACAACGAGATTGATGAGTTTCCGGTATTTACCGTAGAGCGTATTACTCGTCGTAAAGATGCGATTTACCATTCGACCTATACCGGACGGCCACCGGATGAACCGGCTATTTTGGGTGTGGCACTGAATGAGGTCTTCGTACCCATTCTACAAAAGCAGTTTCCCGAGATAGTCGACTTCTATTTACCGCCCGAGGGCTGCTCGTATCGTATGGCGGTGGTCACCATTAAGAAACAGTATCCGGGTCATGCCAAACGGGTAATGCTCGGTGTTTGGTCATATTTACGCCAATTTATGTACACCAAGTTTGTTATTGTCTGCGATGATGATATTAATGCTAGAGACTGGAACGATGTAATTTGGGCCATTACTACCCGAATGGACCCTGCGCGCGATACTACCTTAATTGAGCACACCCCCATCGACTATTTGGACTTTGCCTCGCCGGTATCTGGCCTAGGCTCCAAAATGGGAATGGATGCCACTAATAAGTGGCCCGGTGAAACCGACAGAGAATGGGGCGTTCCAATTGTGATGCCCGACGAAATAATACACAGAGTCGATGACTTATGGGATCAGCTCGGGATCCTCGACTCCAGTACTAAACAGAGTGAACTCAAAGGATAGTCATGCAGAACGTAACATGTAGTGTGGAAGCCCTAGAAGAAATGGTCGATACCCTGTGGTATGTGCGGTTAAAGCCGGAATTACCCGTAGATTTTCTTCCTGGCCAATATTTGTTGGTGGTCATGGCAGATGACGATAAACGTCCTTTTTCTATTGCTAACACCATGAATGACGAAGGGGTGTTAGAAATGCACATTGGTGCCACTCCCGATAATACCTATGCCATGCAGGTGCTAAAGCGCATGCAAGACCAAGGTCAAATTGAGGTGCAGTTGCCAGCAGGCAAGGCGCATTTGCGAGAAGGCTCTCCCCACCCTGTGATCTTAATCGCCGGTGGCACTGGCTTTGCTTACACTCGCTCTATTTTGCAGCAGATGATCGTTGATGGCTTGCGCCAGCCAGTCTTTTTATACTGGGGTGTGCGTTTTGCAGACCAGCTGTATGCAGATGAAGAAATGAAAACCTGGGCCGCCGAGCATTCAGAGTTTACCTATGTGCCGGTGGTTCAAAATAATGATGAATCTTGGCAGGGACGCTCCGGCTTGGTGCATGACGCGATTATGAGTGACTTCGTTAGCTTGTCTGATTATGACGTCTATATTGCCGGGCGTTTTGAAATGGCCGGCGTGGCGCGCGAAGCGTTCAAAGAAAAAGGTATCAATCCAGAGCAGTTATTTGGCGATGCTTACGAGTTTATTTAAGCCAGTACGTTACAACAAGGCCTGTACCTTAGGCTGATAGCGTAAACAAAAACGGCACCGGACAATAATTTGTCCGGTGCCGTTTTTATATGCGGGTCTGGTGTTACTTACCAAGACTAATACCAATCAGATTAGGTATTTGGTTAGGTGTTGGGTCGGAACTAGGAGGTAATACAGCCCCCTCTCATGGCACGCTACGAGTACATCCATGTAAGCTCGGACATGCCATCCTTGGCATTGTTCGGCCTTTACAGAGCAGCTCAACAGAGACTGTCACTTGCTCAGATTAGTATTATGGGTTCAAGATCTAGTGTCTTGATGGCATCTAGCGCCAGCTCAAACCGACCTTGCTGGCACAAACCCAACATACCGCCTTCTTCATACGCCGCGAGTGCCACTGCTAGGCAAGCCAGTCGCACTTGTTCTGCTAGCGCTAACTCAGCCTTGTTGTTTATCATCTAACGACTGCGCATTCTGACTGCCAGTTAACTTAGATTCTGCTGAATTACCGTCTAACTTACGCTCTATCAGCGCTAGCTTAGCTTCCATCTGGTTGATTTTTTCACGAGTGCGCAGCAAGACTTTGGTTTGCACATCAAACTCTTCTCGCGTCACCATATCCAGTTTACCTAATTGCGCCTGCAATACGGTACGAATGCGTTTTTCCGCTTCTTCGCCCATATTTTTAAGGCCGCTGGGCAGACTGCTTTGAATTTGTTTGGCGATGTCTTCTAATTTTTTAGGGTCTAACATGATGATCTCCTTAGGCTATGGCGACATTTTAGCCTTAATTAGTCGGCTACGTCAGCCTTTCAGGCAGCTGTACGTTATACGCCTTACGCTATACGTTAAAAAAGACGGTGTTGGCCTTTAACTTACGGCGTACGGCGTCAGACGTATAGCTTTCTTTAAACCGGTTCTAGTGCTGTTTGTTGGAAGGCTTGGATCAGTGGGTCATCGAGGCGTTTTTTCAATAAACAGACTCCTACTTCAATCGACTTAAGAGCAGGGCTGGCCGACAAAATACGTACTTTATCGCCCATCGGGCTGTGGTCGATCACTACGCGCGGTACCACACCAATGCCAAAGCCCAGTGCCACCATGCCAATAATGGCTTCGTTGCCTGCCACTTCTGCATAAATATTAGGGCTGACGCCTTTAGCTTTAAACCACTGGTTGGCGCGTTTTCTGGCTACGCCTTGCTCGGACACGATCACCGGTAGCTTTCGCCAATCGAGTGGTCGCAGCTCGAGTAATTCACTAACTGGGCCGGCTTGTGTGGGGGCGATAAATACCATGGGCACGGTTTGGAGATTAATAAAATGCACCTTAGCGGGTAGCGCATCGGGCCGAGCAGCAATGGCCAGCTCACTTTCATCATCTAATATCTTGTCGATGGCCAGCGCTGGGTCGCCGGTTTCGAGGCGAATTTCGAGCCTTGGGTAGCGGCTGCGAAAGCGTTCTAAAATACCGGGTAGCAAGAAGTAGCTTGCGGTGACCGAGCAATACACCCGCAGCCGACCTTGCAAGCTGTCATCCCCGTGTTTGAGTTCTTGCTTAAGGTGTTGCCAGTCGCTGAGCCAACCTACAGCAAATTGCTGTAGGCGTGCGCCCGCCGGTGTCAGTGACACGCTACGATTATCTCTTATCAACAGCTCGCTACCGGTATCTTGCTCTAGGCGTTGAATAGCACGGCTTAACGTTGAAGGGCTTACCGCCATGGCATCGGCGGTGTGGCCAAAGTGTAAACTCTGGCTTAAATGTACAAAGAGTTCTAGATGGCGAAAGTCCACGGTGGTTCCTTAAAACATAGCGCCAAGCGCCTGGCGCCCAGCACGAAGAAAAACCAAAGCGGTGTCTTATTTTAGCTGGGCGCTTGGTGCCTGGCGCTCGGCGCTGTATTTAACATTGCAAAAATCGCAACACTCTGTTTCGAATATATCATTTTAAGCAATGATGCGTCTGAGGTATAGTAGTTCTGTCGTCACCGCCAGCAACACACTTAAGCGGTGCAAAAATTTATCATCAATGAATTAATAGGAAGTTTATTCATGGCTAACAATTACTTTAATACCCTGACTTTGCGCGAGCAGCTTGAGCAACTGGGCAAGTGTCGCTTCATGCATCGCAACGAATTCGCTGATGGCTGTGATTACTTGAAAGGTAAAAAAGTAGTTATCGTCGGTTGTGGTGCTCAAGGCTTGAACCAAGGCTTGAACATGCGTGACTCAGGCTTAGACGTTGCCTATGCACTGCGCGACGAAGCCATCGCTGAAAAGCGTCAGTCTTATAAGCAAGCGACTGAGAACGGTTTTAAAGTAGGCACCTACCAAGAGCTGATCCCAACGGCTGACTTGGTAATGAACCTGACTCCTGACAAGCAGCACACCTCTGCCGTTAACGCCGTTATGCCGTTAATGAAAGAAGGCGCGACGCTGGGCTACTCACATGGCTTCAACATCGTTGAAGAAGGCATGCAGATCCGTAAAGACATTACCGTAGTAATGGTTGCTCCTAAGTGCCCTGGTACTGAAGTACGTGAAGAATATAAGCGTGGTTTCGGCGTACCTACACTGATTGCCGTGCACCCAGTAAACGATGCTAAAGGCGAAGGTTTGGCCATTGCTAAAGCATGGGCTTCTGCCACTGGTGGCGACCGTGCCGGTGTTCTTGAGTCTTCGTTTGTAGCCGAAGTTAAGTCTGACTTAATGGGTGAGCAAACTATTCTGTGTGGCATGCTGCAAGCCGGTGCTATTTTAGCTCACGACAAAATGCTATCCGACGGTATCGACGCCGGTTATGCAGGTAAATTGATTCAGTTCGGTTGGGAAACTATCACCGAAGCACTGAAGCAAGGCGGCATCACTAACATGATGGACCGTTTGTCTAACCCCGCTAAAATTAAAGCCTTCGACCTAGCTGAAGAGTTGAAAGAGCTGATGCGTCCATTGTTCAACAAGCACATGGATGACATCATTCAGGGCAACTTCTCTGCTGGCATGATGGCCGACTGGGCAAATGACGACAAAGACCTGCTGACTTGGCGTGAAGAAACTGCCGAAACTAGCTTCGAGCAGTATCCTGCAACAGACGTAGTAATCGACGAGCAAGAATACTTCGATAACGCGATTTTGTTGGTTGCCATGGTTAAAGCCGGTGTTGAGCTGGCGTTTGAAGCCATGACCGCATCAGGCATCATCGATGAGTCTGCTTACTACGAGTCTCTGCACGAACTGCCACTGATTGCTAACACCGTTGCGCGTAAGCGTTTGTACGAAATGAACGTAGTAATCTCCGATACTGCAGAGTACGGTAACTACCTGTTCGCTCACGCCGCTGTGCCTTTGTTACGCGAAAAGTTCATGCCTAACGTGAACACCGACGTAATCGGCAAGAGCTTCAAAGTTGCGTCTAACTCAGTTGATAACCGTCGCTTAATCGACGTGAACGAAGCCATTCGTAATCACCCAGTTGAGACCATCGGTAAGACCCTGCGTTCTTACATGACCGACATGCAAAACATCGCTGTTGGCGGTTAATCGCGAAATTTAAATAACGCGATATAAAAAAGAGAGCTTCGGCTCTCTTTTTTTGTTTGCCCAGCAAAGCTGGCAAACCCGATAGGCTGAAAGAGGCCTTATCACCCTGACTAAGGGGAAGATAATCCGAATGGCAAGGGCGTCACTGGCTAACGGTGGGGACTGAAGGAAGCCATAGGAAGTTAGATGTACACAACTAACCGTAACCTGTTTCGGCAGCATTGGTGGGTAAGCGTGCGAAATAGCGCAAAGCCCAATACTTAGTCAGACCAATGCTGTGTTTGAGGGTGGAATATCTAACAGGGAGTCAGTGCAATAACTGGGGAAGCCTGGCACTGTATCCAACCAAGTGGTTGGACGTATGATTCAAGGGGTGACCCAAGAATATTGCGAGTGTGAGGTGGCAGATGAACCCGTAGTAGTGAGTAAGGCTAGGCCGATGAAAGCCAGTAATGGTGTGGAGGATAAAACCAAGCCGACTATCAGCATTGTGTTTGATAGGGTCAATTTAAGTCAAAAGCTCTAATTGATTGCGAAGGGGGGAAGCATGCTTTAAGACTGTAATGAATAGTTTATTTTTTTCATGGGTACACAAGCTGTCTGATCAACAGGAGACGTAGATTTGGTGCGCTAGGAATAGTGTTAACTGATGAATATGCTCGTATACGGGAAGTATTTGTAGTCAATTTTGGTAGATTGCCTTTGAGCTAGAACGCCAAGATCCTACATCGAAAATTACCACCATGTCAGGTTTAGATTATCCCCATACAACGCACGATGTTAGTTTTCATAATGATGTTGTGTCACAAATTAAAGTGATATGAAGTATGCATGAGCCGTGTACGAGGTCCGTACGCACGGTTCTGTGGGAGGGATGAGGAGTAATCCTCACCCTACCCGATATTTTAAAAACGAGATGGGGGGAGGCGTGCAGTGAAGGGGACGACATAAACAAGCGCCGAGGGCTCTCTTTTGTAGGCAAACGCTTGTTCTTGCATTTTGCCGCAGGCAAAACGGCTTTAAACCGACATTCCGCACCTAATTTCTAGATTTAAAATTGAGATTTACATCACAACTTTGAATCTGGGGGCAGAATTTAGCTGACACCTAAAATGGTGTCATGTATTAATAATCGGTTACGCTGTTTTTATCCCACATTAGGAAGCTGAGGAGCATGCATTACCATCCCGAAACTCGATTTTACACTTTGATTTCAAAACAGCTACTTTCCTCATCTTCTGTAAATGTGTAGGCATCTTCGTCGAAAATAAATATTAAAACAGGTGCGGAATGTCGGTTTAAAGACTCCCGCTGAGACGGGACTGCAGCTAAAGCGCAGGCTACAAAACACCGTTCCCTGATCCCCATTCCCTAATCTTGGGTTGAGTTGATATACTGGCCGCCAATTTAGGGGAGTGAATATGAGTTTTGACGAGCGTTTTGGGGGGATTGCCCGATTGTACGGAAATGATGCCTTGGCAACATTTGCACAATCCCACATCTGTGTGATCGGCATTGGTGGCGTAGGATCATGGGCGGCAGAAGCTCTGGCACGATCAGGAGTCGGCGCCATTACCTTGATCGACATGGACGATATCTGCATCACCAATACTAATCGTCAGATCCATGCGCTCAGCAATCAGATCGGGCAAGAGAAAACGGTGGCCATGGGTGAGCGAATCGCACGGATCAATCCAGATTGTAAGGTGACGATCGTCGATGATTTTATTAGTGCCGACAATCAAGCCGAGTATTTACTGACGGATTTTGATTATGTGCTGGACGCCATCGACTCGGTAAAAGCCAAAGTAGCCTTAATAGCCTTTTGTAAGCGCAACAAGATCCCGATCATCACCGCCGGTGGCGCGGGCGGACAAACAGATCCCAGTCAGATCATGATCCGCGATCTCAGCAAAACTATTCAAGATCCCTTGGCGGCCAAAGTGCGTAACGATCTTCGTCGTTTTCACAACTTCAGCAAAAATCCCAAGCGTAAGTTTGGCGTCGACTGCGTATTTTCCACCGAGCAGCCGCGCTACCCTGATGGCAGCGGCGGTATCTGCAATGCCAAGCCCAGCTTAGACGGCACCATGAAAATGGACTGCGCCTCCGGCTTCGGCGCCATCACCCACATCACCGCCACCTTCGGCTTCTTTATGGTCAGCCGCATACTCGCTAAATTAGCGGTGAAGCAAGCCGTAAGCGATCAGCTGTAAGCCGTCAGCAAAGCAAAGTCCTGACGTTCGTCAGGATGACGATAATAAACAGCAAAGTAATCACGCAGAACTTATATTGGATTATGTGGCTAGCTTATCTTTATCGTCACCCTCGCGAAGGCGGGGGTCCAGTGCCTTTGCAGGCAGCTATCTGGCTGACAGCTCTGCGCCACAAACCCTGGATTCCCGTCCCAACCTACGCGAGGATGACGTTCCTTCGCGGGAATAACGACAGAATCACGCTGGTTATGCGGCATTACTTATGAGTATTTATGTAGTCTGCGCTTTAGCTGCAGTCCCGTCTCAGCGGGATTCTTTAATACCATCCTGCTCCGCAGAACCTGCAGCTAAAGCACTGGGCTACAGGGGGCGGTGTTTATCTTTGACGGACAGCGTACGGCTTACGGCGTACAGCTGTGTTTTATAGCCGTTACTACAGCCCGCAAGCCGTTGCCTCTGGATGGGCTGAGGTGAGCCAGCAGTTGCAGCTCGGCAAAATAAGCGTCAATGTCGAAGCCGTGAATATTGGCGGCAGTCTTGTTGTTCAATGCCGCCAGTACTACCGCCATTAGACCCTTGACGATGCGCGCGTCTGAGTCGCAATGAAACTGCCACAAACCTTCCTCATGCTCATTCTTCACCAACGCACTCACCAGCCAGGCCTGGCTTTCACAACCGTGAATGGCGTTTGCCTCGGTTTTATCTACGCTATCCAATGGCGGTAACTGCTTAGCTAGTTTGATCAGCTCTTTATAGCGGGCTTCCCAGCCGTGGGTGGCTTGAAAGCGGGCGCGAATATCGGTGTCGGTAAGGGTATGGCCCAGGGGGTGACTATAGTGCTGCATTAGAAAAACTCCCGTGCTTTATCTATGCCGGCCAATAAGGCGGCAATGTCGTCAGACGTATTATAAAAGGCGACAGAGGCGCGAGTCGTGCCTTGCTCTAGCCCCAAGGCCTGCATTAGTGGCATGGCACAATGGTGGCCGGTGCGCACCGCTACCCCTTGCATGTCCAGCAAAGTGGCCAAGTCTTGAGGGTGTACATCATCAATTACAAACGACACGGCACCGGCTTTAGGACGACCGATAATACGTACGTCTGGCATGGCGCTTAAACCGGCTAATAGCTGCTGCATTAAGTTATGTTCGTGGGCAGTGATTGCGTTGCGATTTAAGCCTGATAAATAATCAATGGCTGCGCCTAAGCCAATGGCCCCAGCAATATTGGGGGTGCCGGCTTCAAACTTGAAAGGCAACTCGCCAAAGCTGGTGTGGGTGAAGCTCACATGCTTAATCATCTCGCCACCGGTTTGCCACGGGGGCATGGCTTCCAATAATTCCCGCTTGCCGTACAGCACGCCTATGCCGGTGGGGCCAAACATCTTGTGCCCAGAAAACACATAAAAGTCGCAATCTAACGTCTGCACATCAATAGGGAAATGACCCACCGCTTGCGCACCATCCACCAAGGTGACCGCACCCACCGCCTTGGCCATGGCAATCAGCTGTTTAATGGGGTTTATTACCCCAAGTGCATTAGAGATATGACTAATGGCCAGCAACTTGGTGCGGGGGGAAAACAGTGTGGCGGCCGCGCTCATATCTAACTCGGCATCAGCTGTTAACGGAATCACCTTGATGATGGCGCCAGTGGTGGCGGCCACTTGCTGCCACGGCACTATGTTGGCGTGATGCTCGAGCGTCGATAATAAAATTTCATCGCCGGCCTTAAGGCTGTGCATGCCAAAGCTGTACGCCACCAAGTTAATGGCTTCTGTGGTGCCGCGAGTCCAAATTACTTGCCGTGTATCGGGGGCATTAATAAAGGCCGCGACCTTAGCGCGTGCGGCCTCGAAGGCTTGAGTGGCTTGGCCACTTAAGGCATGGGCGGCACGATGCACATTGGCATTTTGCTGTTGATAATAATGGTTAAGCGCATCCAGCACCGCTTGTGGCTTTTGCGTGGTGGCGGCGTTATCCAAGTACACCAACGGATAATCATTGACGGATTGCGCCAGAATAGGAAAGTCGAGTCTAAGAGTGTCTATGTCTAGTGGCATCATAAGTTCAGGTAAATAAGCGGCTGGCAAGATCATGTGCGGTTAAGAGTGAAGAGTAAAGAGTAATTGATAGCTGTCAGCCGTCAGCGGTAAGCGATCAGCTAAGAAACTCCAAACCCAAGAAAGGTGGTTTTATCTTCCTCTGACAGCTTATAGCTTACGGCTTAAAGCAGCCCGAAGGGCTTACGCCTTTCACCCAGAGTCGGCAACCGTTAGAATACGGGCCCTGTTTAACTGTCGGAGTGCCCTTATGAAACTCAACCCAGCCCAAGACGAAGCCGTGCACTTTATTGGTGGCCCCTGCCTGGTGTTGGCGGGCGCCGGCAGTGGTAAAACACGAGTGATCACCAATAAAATCGCCTACTTGGTGCGAAAATGTGATTATAAGGCGCGAAATATCGCTGCGGTGACCTTTACCAACAAGGCCGCCCGCGAAATGAAAGAGCGGGTGCTACAAACCCTAAGTAAGAGCGAAGCCCGTGGTTTGATGGTGTCTACCTTTCATACTTTAGGTTTAGATATTATTCGTCGTGAGCATAAGACACTAAATCTAAAGGCGGGCTTTTCGCTGTTTGACGATCAAGATCAGCTGGCGCTATTAAAGGATCTAACCGACAAGGAGTTAGACGGGGATAAAGATGCGCTTAGTCGCTTAGTGAGTACCATTTCTAGTTGGAAAAATGATCTGGTGCTGCCGGCTCGTGCCGCACGTATCGCTCAAGATCCTGAGCAAGTGCTGTTTGCCGAATGTTACGCTCGTTATCAGCGCCAAATGAAAGCCTACAATGCGCTGGATTTCGATGACTTGATCTTAATGCCTACCTTATTGTTGAAAACTAACGATGAAGTACGGCAGTTCTGGCAAAACAAAATTCGTTACTTACTGGTCGATGAGTATCAAGACACCAACACCAGCCAATATGAACTGGTTAAGTTACTGGCCGGTGAGCGCTCGCGCTTTACGGTGGTGGGAGATGACGATCAGTCGATTTACTCTTGGCGCGGTGCGCGGCCACAAAATTTGGTGTTATTAAAAGAAGATTATCCACAGCTAAAAGTGATCATGCTGGAGCAAAATTATCGTTCGCGCGGACAAATTTTGCAGTGCGCCAACATCTTGATCGCCAATAATCCCCATGTGTTTGAAAAGAAACTATTTTCTGAAATGGCTTATGAAGCGCCGGTGCGGGTGCTGTTTGCTAAAAATGAAGAGCATGAGGCAGAGCGGGTAGTAGCGGAAATTATGGGCCACAAATTTATGAATGGCAGTAAATTTGGCGAATATGCGATTCTTTATCGGGGCAACCATCAGTCGCGGCTGCTAGAAAAACAGCTAATGACTAACCGTATTCCTTACAAAATTAGCGGCGGCACTTCGTTTTTCTCGCGTACTGAGATTAAAGATATGATGGCCTATTTACGGTTGTTGGTGAATCCAGACGACGACAATGCCTTTTTGCGTGTAGTAAATACGCCGCGTCGTGAAATAGGGCCAACTAGCCTCGAAAAACTGGGTACTTATGCTAATAGTCGCGGAAAAAGCCTGTTTGCCGCCAGCTTTGAAATGGGTCTTGAGCAAACGCTAGATGGCCGAGGTTTAGTGTCCGTTCGCGCCTTTTGTAACTGGTTGGTACGACGTGGCGAAGAAGCTGCGCGGGGCGGAGCACAAGACGCGGTGCGCGATATGATCAAAGACATTAACTATGAAGAGTGGTTATACGAAAGTTCGCCCAGCCCCAGAGCCGCCGAAATGCGTATGCAAAACGTGTCGACTATTTTTAAATGGGTTAGCCAAATGATCGAAGGTTCCGATCTAGAAGATCCGATGACGCTGCCAGAAGTGGTTATTCGCCTGACTTTGCGCGACATGATGGAGCGCGGAGAAGATGAAGACGACGGCGAACAAGTACAGCTAATGACGCTGCACTCATCCAAAGGGTTGGAATTTCCTTATGTGTTTATGGTGGGTATGGAAGAGGGATTACTGCCACACCAAAGCAGCATCGATGAAGACAATATTGAAGAAGAGCGCCGCTTAGCCTACGTGGGTATTACTCGCGCTCAGCAAGCGCTTACTTTTACTCTGTGTCGCGAACGTCGCCAATATGGTGAGCAGATGCGCCCAGAACCCAGCCGTTTCTTGCTTGAACTACCGCAGCAAGACTTAGACTGGGAACATAATCGCAAGCCACCCAGCGAAACAGAACGTATGGAAAAAGGCCAAGCCAGCGTGGCGAGTTTACGGGCGATGTTTGATAAAAAATAAAAAAGCCGCATGGCTGCGGCTTTTTATTAGGTCGTTATATAGCGAGAAAATGCTTAGATGGCATCCAGCATATAGTCTACCGCGTTAGTAATCTCTTCATCAGAGCAGTTACCACAGGCACCGCGAGGTGGCATGGCGTTAAAGCCCTGAAGAGCATGCTGAATTAAAGTATCGCGCCCTTTAGCTACATGCGAAGCCCACTGCTCGGCATTACCCTTAATAGGCGCTCCCGCAGCACCAGTGCCATGACAAGCAGAACAAGATGCGTTGTATACAGCCTCACCGCTACGCGGCGCTGCCGGTTCATCACTATCGCTTGCAGCTACAGTGTCGACAATACCTACCAGATCGGCTGCGGTATAAACGCTTCCTACCGGTTGGGTACGGTCGTTAATCGCTTCAGGCGACATTTCGTTGGCGGCATAAGCCATACCACTTAACGCGGCAGCGGCAACACCGGCCAGCAACAGGTTTTTTAACAGGCTCACCTTTTTATTCTCCCAGTTGGCTTATTCATAGCTATCAATATTGTTAAACCAGCGGAGTATACCGTAACTATCACGGTCATTAAACGGCCACCTTCGCTGGCTAACCGTTAAAAAAAAAGTTTTTTTTGTGTCTGAACACGCGATTCCATCAGGTCAGTAACATAAATCTTTATGGTATTATTCCTGTTTTATTGGCATAAAAATGGCTGCGACTGAAACGGAGCATCTAACAACTAGGGATCATAACCACATGCAGAATACTTCTAAAGACCTCTCCCAGAGTGAGGCGATAGATCAAATTGATCGTATTGTTGGTCTTTGGCAGCAAGTTAGGCCCGATCTTGAGCTAAAAAGTACCGAAGTAATTGGTCGCATTGTGCGCCTCGAATATTTTATTACCCGCCGCGTGCTGCAAGATTTGGCTCACTACGACTTAAATGTGGGCGAGTTTGATGTGTTAGCGGCGTTGCGTCGCCATCCACCTAGTTTTCAACTATCACCTCATCAGTTACAAAGTATGGTCCTTATTTCTTCTGGGGCGCTCACTAATCGTATTAATCGTCTGGAAAGTCGAGGCTTGGTCAGCCGTGCTCAGGCGGAGCACGATCGACGCGGCGTCATTGTTACGCTTACCGATCAGGGTTTTAATGTATTGGAGACGGCGGTAAAGCATCACTTAGCTGCCGAGGCTGAGTTGGCGAATACGTTGTCAATTGAGGAGCAACGACAAGTAGCGGCCTTGTTGAAAAAAATGCTGCTAGCAATAGAAGACTGAGCCCTGCTTCAACTTGATAGCAACTTATCGATAAAATAAGCGGCATAACATCGCTAATTTCTCTTTTTCTGCTGATAATCAAATGAGTCGTATCCGGAGCCTCGGGCCGGTTGCAGTCCCGCAGTATCAGTTTCTCGAGCGGCCCAAGGGCCACCTAGGAGGTTATTGAATGAAGTTATATTACAGGCCTGGTGCTTGTTCACTTTCTGCTCACATCGTGCTTGCTTGGCTAGGGCTGCCCTATGAGCTGGAGTTGGCAGATACACGAGATCCAGAATTTAGAAACATTAATTACTTAGCTGCGGTGCCCGTGCTATTCACCGAAGAAATGGGCGCTTTGTATCAAAGTAGCGCCATTTTGCGCTATTTGTCTCGTTTGCCTGAAGGTGCGCATTTAGGCCCGGGGCCAGACCCCATCATGCAGTGCCAGTGTGATTATTGGCTGAGTTTCTTTAACGCCGATGTATATCGTGCATTTGCGCCTTTTTTCAATCCAGAAAAATACACTACCGACACCAGTGAGCAAGCTAAAAAAGCCATCAAAGGCGCGGTACCTGCCCAGATTCTTCCTTTGCTGAAGCGTATGGACATGCATTTGGGCAGTCGTGATTATTACTTAGAAGACGATCGGGGCATTGTGGATGCATGTGCTTTTGTATACTGCTATTGGGCGACAAAAGTGCTGGAAAATGGCTTAAGCGATTACCCAAATGTAGCTCGCCATTTTGCCGACATGAAAGCCGACCCTGCGGTACAAAAAGTAATGAAAATAGAAGGGTTAAAATAGCGGTAAGCTGTCAGTTATTTTCAGTACTTAGCGTTAGTAAAACCGCCTATTGCAGGGCGGTTTTATTCTTTATGTCGGATATTCTCGCGCTCACACTATTGTTCAAAGACGGATTAATGCCTTTTTCTTATGACTGCTCTTTTCTCTTATGATTACTTAGCGTTAGCTGCTGCGGCTTGCTGGGCGGTGGCCAGTTTATTATCGGCCCATGCCGCGCGCCATTTAGGCGCCTTTGCCTTTTCGCGCTGGCGGATGTTTTGTGTCAGCGTCATGCTGTGGGGGGCGGCGTTATTAACCGGTGGCTGGGTTAGCTTAAACAGCCACAGCCTCAGCATTATGGCTATTTCTGGTTTGATCGGTATTTTTATCGGTGATACGGCATTATTTGCCGCCATGAACCGCTTAGGTCCGCGTCGCGCTAGCGTGTTATTCGCCACTCATGCACTATTTTCTGCTCTGTTGGCCTATTTGATCTTTGGTGAAATTATCGCTGGCTGGACGCTGGTAGGCTGCCTGTTATTAATCGGCGGCGTAATGACTGCCATTTTTATGGGCAAGCGCGCCAATGAAACACATGCCTGGGAGCAAGATAACGGCAGCCCTTGGCTGGGCATTTCTTTGGGACTATTGGCCGCGTTGTGCCAGTCGGTTTCTACCTTGATGGTAAAGCCGGTGATGATGGATGAACTGGCCGCCGTCGACCCCGTGTCTGCTTCCGCAGTACGCATGAGCACTGCTTTTTTAGCGCATTTATTTTTGCTGTGGTGTGGCTGGTCAGTGGCTAAACCTGCGCAGCGTATTAACTGGCCGATTTTTGGTATGGTCGCCATGAATGCCTTTTTGGCGATGGGCGTGGGCATGACCTTGATTTTGTTGGCGCTACGCCATGGTGAGGTAGGCATGGTGGCGATGCTTAGTTCTGTGAGTCCGGTATTGGTGTTGCCCTTGCTCTGGTTATTAACAAAACGCCGTCCTGCTCACGGCGCTTGGCTAGGCGCCGCCATTACCGTGATCGGTGCGGCCTTAATAGTAGCGCGACATTAATGTAACCCCTTCGGGGAGCTGTACGCCGTACGCTATAAGTCAAAGAAAGGCGGTGCGTGTCTTTAACTTAGGGCGTACAGCGTCAAGCATAGCGCTATGTTTTCTGCCATGGCCTTAGCGGGTTTGCCGACAGCAGATGCCGGCTCTTTGCTGTTTAGGCGCTTACTGCTGGGGTCTGGTTTGCAAGCCCTGGCTGACTGTGTAAATCCACTTGCTGGGCCACGGCTGACAACAAAGCCTGTATGGTGGCTGAAGTCGTATCTTCTGCCAGTGCGGCAGCACTGCAGTGGGTGTCGTTGATGCGCACTCGGATACACGCCAAGGCGTTTGCTTTCGTGCCCTCGCCCAAGGCAAATTCGTCATAAGCCTCTACCGCCACCACAACGCCGAACTGTGCTTTTAAAGCTTCTGCCACCGCTTCCACCGCCCCTGAACCTTGCCCTTTAAGATGAATCTGCTGAGCAGGAGTCCCAAAGCGCACCTCGGCGTGTACGCCGACTTCGTCACGGTGCAAGTCATAGGTCACCAACGCCCAGTCTGGAACCACGTTGAGGTATTTTTCCTCAAACAAACGATGAATGGTCAATGAGTCAATTTCACCGCCATTGATTTCAGCCTCTGCCTGCACCACTTTACTGAACTCAATCTGCAACCAGCGCGGCAGGGTGATGTCGTAGTCTCGCTCCAGTATATAAGCCACACCGCCCTTGCCGGACTGGCTGTTGATGCGAACCACTTCATCGTAACGACGGCCAAGATCAGCAGGATCAATGGGTAAGTAGGCCACATTCCAGACGTCACCTGCTTTGCGGCGAGCCAGACATTTGCGGATAGCGTCTTGATGACTGCCAGAAAACGCAGTAAACACCAGATCGCCGGCGTAGGGGTGGCGCGGGTGGGTTGAGATTTCGGTACAGGCCTCAACCGTCTCAACAATTTCGGCCATACCGGATAAATTCAGGCGCGGATCAATACCCTGGGAGTACAGGTTCATCGCCATGGTGACCAAGTCCATATTGCCGGTGCGCTCACCATTACCCATCAAGGTGCCTTCAACACGATCTGCTCCCGCCATCACCGCCAACTCTGCCGCTGCTACTCCGCAACCGCGATCGTTATGGGTATGAACACTGATGCTGAAGTGCTCACGATGACGAACATGGTCGCATACCCATTCAATTTGATCGGCAAATACGTTTGGCGTCGACATTTCGACCGTCGCGGGCAAGTTAATGATCACCGCCTGGCCCAAATCTGGTCGCCATACCGCATTTACGCTATCAATCACCTCGACGGCAAAATCAAGTTCGGTCCCGGTAAAACTTTCCGGAGAATACTGGAACGCCCACTCAGTCTCGGGTGCCAAATCAGCATGTTCTTTAACTAAACGAGCGCCATTAACGGCAATCTCGCGAATGCCATCACGGTCTAGGCCAAACACCTGCTCACGCTGTACTGTGGACGTCGAGTTATAGACATGAACAATGGCTTTATCTGCCCCCTTTAAGGCTTCGAAGGTGCGGGCGATTAACTCTGGTCGCGCTTGGGTTAACACCTGAATACGTACATCCTGTGGAATGCGGTTTTCTTCGATTAGTTTGCGACAAAAATCAAAGTCTGGCTGGCTTGCAGCAGGGAACCCAATCTCAATTTCCTTAAAGCCCAGCTTGACCAATAAATCAAAAAGGCGCTGCTTCTGAGTCACGTTCATCGGCTTGACTAGCGCCTGATTACCGTCACGAAGATCAACTGCACACCAGCGTGGTGCTTGTTCGATCGCCCGATCCGGCCAACGACGGTTTGTTTTACCAACAGGCTTGTAAGCCACGTATTTTTGATGAGTAAAGCTCATGTGCAGTACGCCTTAAAATTTGGAACGCTGAGATGTAACAATAGAATACCGCACATTCACAGGCTAATAATTGCGTTTTAATGCTAAACAACCCTAATATTAGCAATAATATTGCTTATATTTACACAATAAGGGTGAATGATGCCAAGTATTGAACAGGGGGTGATAAAAAGGGACAAGATATAACGGAAAGACCGAGAATACCTGCAACGGCAGGGAGAGCTGACAAGCAACAGCTGGTAGACGTAATTGGCCTTTCCTCTTCACCTAGCCCTCGAATCTGTACCTTAACTCATTGGCTCCGTACAATAACGCCCATAAGAAGCATCTACGCACTAATAATACCAATCGGAGAAAATAACGGATCTATTTAGCAGCCCTGTAAAGCCGAACAAAGGGGCGACTCCACCGACACGCTGCAAGCACATCCATGTGGCGCTCAAGCACATGACATCCATGTCATGTGCTGGTCGGTGGAGTCGATCCCTTTATCCGGCTCTAAGTTGTGGAGCCGCCTGTTAGCACCATCTACAGACAACGCAGAGCTTAAGAAGAGGTGACTCTGTTTCCTCTTTCATACTGATTTAAAATAGATCACATCTTTATTCTGATTGGTATAAGAGCCACTAACTAATAAGAGTCACTATGCGCATATTGCACACCTCCGACTGGCATCTTGGCCAGCATTTTATGGGTAAAACCCGCCTTGAAGAACATAAGGCTTTTTTGCGTTGGCTGGTGGAGCAGGTGCAAGAACAAGCAGTGGATGCGGTGTTGGTGGCGGGCGATGTGTTTGATACCGGTACTCCGCCCAGTTATGCCCGTGAGCTATATAACGGCTTTATCGTCGAATTGCAGCAAACAGGTGCGCAACTGGTGATATTAGGTGGTAATCATGACTCGGTGGCCATGCTTAATGAATCACGAAGCTTACTCGGTTGCCTAAATGTGCAGGTGATCCCAGGCGTGCTGGCCGATATTGAACATCAGGTGCTAACGCTGACTAATCGCGAAGGTGAACCGGGTGCGGTGTTATGTGCAGTGCCTTTTATTCGCGCTCGCGAGGTAATGATCAGCGAGTCTGGGCAAAGTGCCGCCGACAAACAACAGACTCTACAACAAGCAATAGCGGCGCATTATCAGCAATTATTTGAGCAAGCCGAGCGGCATAGTGAAGCTCATAATCAATCCCATGGCAGCCGGCTGCCGATTATTGCCACCGGCCATTTAACCACGGTGGGTGCGAGCAGTAGTGACTCGGTACGCGAAATTTATATTGGTACTTTGGATGCCTTCCCCGCCAGTGCTTTTCCGCCGGCGGACTATATCGCCTTGGGTCATATTCACCGGCCACAAAAGGTGGGCGGCCATGAGCATATTCGTTACTGCGGCTCGCCCATCGCCTTAAGCTTCGATGAAGTTGGCCAGCAAAAAGAAGTGTTGTTGGTCGATGTCTCGGCAGATGGCTTAACGGCCATTACTCCACTGCCGGTGCCGGTATTTCAGCCGCTGGCCAGAGTAAAAGGTAATTTAGAGCAGTTGGCTAAGGCAATGCAGCAGGTGGCGGCTGAACAAGCAAAAATAGCCGAACAAACGGCTAAACAAGTGCGGTCGGTGTGGCTAGAGGTGACGGTAGCTGAAGATGATTACTTAAGTGACCTACAGCCCAGAATCGAGCAATTGGCCGAGGGGCTAGCGTTAGAGATCTTACTGGTACGCCGCCAGCGCACATTACAGCAAGATGGACTAACGGCTGAGGTAGGAGTGACCTTGAGCGAGCTAACGCCACAGCAGGTATTTGGTCAGCGGCTAGCTACGGAGTTATTACCTCCGGAGCGCGAACAGGCGCTTAATGGTTTATATCAAACGTTATTGGCAGACATGGAGCAAGATGCATGAAAATCCTCAGTCTGCGGCTAAAAAACCTAAACTCCCTGAAAGGGGAGTGGAAAATTGATTTTACCCAGCCGCCTTTTTGCGACAGCGGCTTGTTCGCCATCGTCGGACCCACTGGGGCCGGTAAAACGACGCTGCTCGACGCTATTTGTTTAGCTTTGTATCACGAAACGCCACGCATGAAATCAGTGTCGGCCAGCAGCAACGAGCTAATGACCCGCCACACCGCAGATTGTTTAGCGGAAGTGGAGTTCGACATTAAAGGACAAGGTTATCGTGCCTTTTGGAGTCAACGCCGTTCACGAGACAAGATAGACGGTAAGCTACAAGCTCCCAAGGTAGAGCTCGCCAAGCTAGATGGCACCATCATTACCACTAAAATTCATGACAAGCTGCGCTTAACAGAAGAATTGAGCGGTTTAGACTTTGGCCGCTTTACTAAGTCCATGTTGCTGGCGCAGGGCGGTTTTGCGGCGTTTTTGCACGCCAACGCCAACGAACGGGCCGAGTTGCTTGAAGAACTGACCGGCACCGATATTTATGCGCAATTATCGAAGCGAGTATTTGAGAAAACACGAGCGCAACAGGGCATCTTGGCCGAGCTTAATGCGCGAGCCCAAGGCATGGAGTTGCTTAGTGATGAGCAAAGACTGCAAGCACAAGCCGATATTAAGGCCGCCGAAGTGGAGTGGGTACAAAAAAGCCAAGGCTTAGGACAGCTGCAAACTCGCTTACAGCAGATAGTGGCTTATCAAGAAGCAAGCGAGCAGCAGGCGGCGGCACTATTGGCGCAGCAAGGTGCCAAGCACGCATGGCAGTTGGCTGAATCGCAACGTACACAGTTAGAGAAAGCGTTGCCAGCCAACCGCTTACTGCCAGATTGGCAGCAGTTGCAACAAAGCCACACCAGAGTACTGCAATTTAGTCAGCAGCTGCGCCAAGAACAGCAAGAACAAGAGCAGTTGGCGACACATAGTCATGACTTAGTGTGGCAGGCGCTGCAGGTGAGTGGCCAACAAACGCAACAGCTTACTGCTACAGAGCAACGCCTTAATGACGAACAAACAAAGCTGGGCCAACAGATGGCCAGTAACCCGGTGGCAGAGCGGTTGGGGGAATATTTAGCGGGTTGGCGTGAACAAATTAAAACCCGTACCCAAGAGCAAGCCAACTTAGATAAGCTGAGCCAAGCCTTGGTTGATCAGCAAAACCAGCTCAATCGGCTCAATAGCCAACGTCAGCAGCTGCAATCTAAAGTGGAGCTGGCGCAACAGCAGCTCGAGCAAACTACTTCAGCCGATGCGCAACAACAGCAGTTGCTGCAACAGGTGTTGGCTGGCCAGTCACTGGCTAACTTACGTCAGCAGATTCAAAAGCTTAGGCAAGAACAGCCGCAGTGGAGTCAGTTGCATCACGATTGGAAACAGTTGGCGAAGCAACAGCAGTCACATACTCGATTAGTACAAAAACTGGCGATGCAACAGCCTGAGCTGGCGCAGTTAGAGCAACAGCTGCAACAGTCTCGTGCCAATTATAAAGCCCTGCAAGAGCACATTCGCGATAAAGAAAAGTTGCTAGAGCAAGAGCAACGTATTCGTGCACTAGAGCAACACAGGTCCCGATTACAGCCCGATGAAGCCTGCCCGCTGTGTGGCAGTGAAACTCACCCCGCGATTGAAGAATATCAGGCGTTAGATGACGCAACGGCGAACAGCTTGGCTGAAAAGCAGCAACAGCGGGCTGAACAAGAACTGCAAGGACAGCAATTAAGCCAAATGGTGGCTAAACGCCAAGCCGAAGTAGAACAAGGGCTGAGCCAATTACAGCAATTGGCACAAGACATGGTGCAAATTACCGCGCAGCTAGATGCCGTGTTAGCTGATCTTGGCCTACTTACACAAGAGTCAGCACAAGGTAAAGAGCAAGTTCAGGCGGCGCAGCAAGCTGTTATCGGCCAGCGTCAGCAGCAGTTGCAGAGTCTTGAGCAACAGCTAACTAAAATAGAACAGCAACAAGAGCAAGGCCTGCAAGCGCAACAGCTGAAGGTTCAGGCCGAGCAGGCCTTGAGTGAATTGCAGCATGAACACAACTTATTACTGCAACAAGGGCAGTCATTTACTGAAGAAGTTGCCCGCCAGCAAGCGCACATTGCTCAGCAACAGCAACGGGTGCAGCAACAAGAAGCCACGCTGAGCGAGTCACTGCAAGCGCTTAACTGGCCAGTGCCGGAAAGCTGGCAAGCTTGGTTAGTCGAATGCGAACAGCAATGGCAGCAGTGGCAGCAACAGCAAAAACGGTTGCTGCAGCTAGTAGAGGAACGCCAACAGTTGGCAAGCCAGCAACGGTTGGCCGAAGCAGATGCAATGCAGTGGCAAGCACGCTGGCAGGCATTAGGTCTTGCCGAACGAGCACCATTAGTCCCCGTGGCCGGCGCTATTATTGAGCTTGCTTCGCTGACCGAATGTTGGCTTGACGCCAACCAGCAGTGGCAGCAAAAAACCACACGGCTGGAGACCTTGCAACAGCAGGGTAGTGCGCTTGATATCGAGCTGAACAACCGACAACAAGTATGGCAAGAAAAGTTAGCTGCTAGCCCTTTTTCCGATCAAGCTGCGTTTTTAGCCGCCGTGCTCAGTGATGCCGAGCTGCAACAGTTAGCCCAGCAACAACAACAGTTAGAGCAGACGCTAAATAAAGCGCAAACACTGCTCGAACAAGCCGAGCAGCGCGCCGTAACTGCCAAGCAAGATCTAGGTGAGCAAGAAATAGATGCCAGCACTCAGTCCAAATTAAAAACAGAGTTGCAAGCCCAATTGCAGCAGCTGCAAGGTGAGTTAAGTGCCACGCAACAACAGATTGGTGGCCATCAGTCTCGGCTTGATACCGACACCGAACGCCGACAGCGCCAGCAGGCGTTATTTGATGATATTACGGCTCAGCAGCACAGCCTGCAGCTATGGGATCAGCTCAATCACCTGATTGGCTCCGCCGACGGTGCCAAGTATCGCCGCTTTGCCCAAGGGCTCACGCTGCAGCATCTAGTGCAATTAGCTAACCAGCGCTTAGAGCGTTTACACGGCCGTTATCAACTAGCTCGCACTGCGGGTGGTGAGCTGGAACTCTCGGTAATAGACACTTGGCAAGCCGATGTGGCGCGCGATACGCAAACGCTATCGGGGGGCGAAAGTTTCTTGGTGAGCTTGGCATTGGCACTGGCGTTATCGGATCTGGTGAGCAGTAAGACGCGTATCGACTCGTTATTTTTGGATGAAGGCTTTGGTACCCTTGATGCGGAAACTCTAGAGGTCGCCTTAGATGCACTGGATGCCTTGAATGCCAGCGGTAAAATGATCGGGGTGATCAGCCACATAGACGCCTTAAAAGAACGAGTGCCGGTACAAATTAAGCTCAGCAAAAGTCAGGGGTTAGGCCTCAGCCGATTGGCACCGGAGTTTGAGGTTTAAGCACAGCACCGAGCACCCAGCTAAGCAAAAAACGTTAAAGACTTCTTTGCCACGGAATACACGGAAGAACACGGAAAAATTAAGATTAAAAGCTCTAAAATAGACCTTTATTTGGTAAGACCTGACAATAAATAGTCTCTTTTTAGGGTGTTGGTCTTTCGTCCGTGTCTTTCCGTGTATTCCGTGGCAAAAATAGCTTTAGGTTTGGTTGTTGGAAATAAAAAAGACCGAACCTGTAGTAACAGGTTCGGTCTTTTTGTTTAGCTTTCAGCTTCCGGCTATATATTTAGTTAGCTCTCAGTAATAAGAGCAGGGATACCGGGTAGCATGCCAACGGCGGCCATAATGGCCAGTAGAATGATAAAGGTGATACCGGGGATCACCCAGCGGTCGGTGCGGCGTAGTGTTTTGCCGCGCTCTTTGTCACCGATTAAGCCTAAGTTATCGAGCAGCATGGTCAGCGACCAACCGAATACCGGATTCACAAAGGCAGAGGCGAATACCACGATACCAGCCGACTGACTACTGGTGGTGCTACGGGTCATCTGCATACCGGCTTCGAGCAGCGGCATGAATACACCGACAATGAGCGCCACACGCAATACGGGGTCCCATACGGCCAAGTCCATGGGGTAGCCCCACAGCGCGGCAATAATACACATCACTCCAGTTAATACGGCTCCGGCCGGAATAGGGCGCTTAGCTATTGCTGCTGGAATAATATAAGTCCCCCAAGAAGACGCCAGGTTACCGCCACCCAGTACGCTACCTACCGCCTGACGTACCGAGGCCACACCCATGGTGTCATCTACGTTCATCAGCACCTTAGTGGCTTTTTTCGGGTAGTTAAGCTCTTGGAATACCCGTTGCCCCATAAAATCCGGTGACCACATGGCCACGGCCAATACGGCAAAGGGGGCGACGCTAATAAAGTGATGTAGCTCGGGCCAGCCCATCTGCCAGCCGGTATTTTCACCCCACCAGTAAGAGGGGGTTAGGTGGGGGATACCGGGCTCGGTGACAAACTCGAATGGCGCACCCAAAGAAATAGCGATCACAAAGGCGATGCCTGAGCCGAGGGGAATCGACAGCCAGCGCATTTCTAGGCGAGCGAGCAGGGCGTACATGATAATAGTACTTAAAATAACCACGAAGGCGACATAGCCCATGTCGATGCCATTCGCCCAGGCGGTTAGTGCACCAATTTGGCTGAGCAGACCTATGGCGCCTAAATAAATCAGCAGGCCGCCGCGCACCCCATCACTGGTTAGCGCCATCAGCTTACTACCCCCTTTGGTAATACTGAGCAATAAGCCAAACAGACCGACCAGTAACCCTAACGCCAACGGGTGGCCGCCCGAGGCAACAATCAACGGGATCAGCGGGATCATGGGGCCATGAGTGCCTGCCAAGTTAGCATTGGGATTGATCAGGCCAGAAAACAAGATCACAAACAATACGGCGGCAATTAACATCTCGAAGCGGACGTTTTCTACCACAAACTCATTGGATAGTCCTAAGGGACCGGCAAACGCCGCCACCACGGCTGCCACCATCACAATTTTACCTATGGTGGCGGCAAGGGCAGGCACCAAGTCTTCTAATTCAAAACGATAATCTCTAAAAGGTAAGTTAATACGCCAGCGCTTGGGCTCCATTATGGTGAGCTCATGCTCAAGATAGGCAGTGCGGCTTTCAAAATCGCGGCTGGGCTTATGCTTATCGCGATAATTGGTGTTGTCTGTTTGTGACACAGGACTCTCCTTGATGGTGACCATCTAAATGGTGTCATTTCACAGCAGAGCATAGGGTTTGTTATCAGATTGTTCTATTCGACATAAGTCTTAACATTTGGCATTTAAAATATAATAACGACGCTTCGGCATGCCGCCCCAGATTTTCTTTCGTTATTGCGCTGAGGTCGGTGGAGCAGACAAGCAACCCAGATTAGTAGACCATGATTTATGTTATTGTGCTGTTTTCTCACTCTGTGAAGATGAGACGACATAGATAAGGAAGGGACGGCATGATACAGCTGCATCATCTGAATGACTCTCGCTCACAGCGCATTATCTGGATGCTGGAAGAGCTGGAAATAGACTATGAGATTAAGTGCTATCAGCGTGATGCCAAAACACAGTTGGCTCCCGAGAGCTTAAAGCGCGTGCATCCGCTAGGTAAGGCGCCGGTGTTAACCGATGATAATATTCGCCTTGCCGAGTCGGGTGCCATTATCGACTATCTGGCGCAACGTTATGGCAGCCAAGCCCTCTTACCCACAGTAAACACGGATGCTTGGTGGGATTATGTCTATTGGTTGCACTATGCCGAGGGTTCTTTGATGCCGCCTTTGTTGATGCGTCATGTGTTTAACAAAATGGAACAGGCGCCGATGCCGTTTTTTATTCGGCCACTGGTAAAGAAGTTGGTAGCCGGAGTTAATGATGCTTTTTTGACTCAGCAAATTCACACCCATCTTAATTTTGTGGCAGACCACCTAGCCTGCCACGAATGGTTTTTGGGTGAACAGTTTAGTGCCGCCGACATTCAGATGAGCTTTCCACTGGAAGCGGCGATGCACAGCGCTAAATTGGCTGATTGCTACCCCAGAATAAAAGCCTATGTAGCACAGCTACAGGCAAGACCGGCTTATCTGCAAGCGTTACAAAAAAGTGGACCCTATCTCTATGGGCCAAAGCAAACCGCGTGATGATAACGGCCTGTGCCGTGTGCGATTAATGATTAAAAAGTGAGAAAAAGTAATGGATAAGATGAATGATCTAGAAGGGCTAGTGATGCCGGTTCTGGATAAATATATTCCGCAATTTTCGGATCTGGTATATACCCTCGCAGTCGTCTTATTGATTGTATTGATTTCGGCTGGCATTCACTTTTTATTACACCGCGTGGTTATTTCTTGGGTTGGCGGCCGGGCGCAGGGGAATCGGCAAATCTGGCGCCAGGCATTTTTTGAGCGCAAACTGTTTAGCCGGCTAGCACTCACGTTGCAAGGCATTATCATCTATATCCAAGCGGGTGTGTGGTTAGAAAGCGAGTCCACTTTATTGCCTATAGTTCAGGCCTCGGCACATATCTGGATTTTACTCTACAGCATGTTATCGCTGTTCTCATTACTGGACGCGCTACTGGATATTTTTCAGCATAAACCGGCGATGCTGAACTTCCCGCTACGTGGAATTTTTCAAAGTATTAAGCTGATTGCCAGTATCTTTATAACGTTGTTGGTCATTTCTACCTTGATTGGTAAGTCACCGCTGATACTGCTTAGTGGTTTAGGCGCCATGACGGCGATACTGATGTTGGTCTTCAAAGACCCGATATTGGGGTTGGTAGCTGGTATTCAATTGTCGGCAAATAATATGTTAACAGTGGGTGATTGGTTAGAAATGCCCAAGTACGGTGCCGACGGTGCTGTTATTGATATCGGCCTGACTACGGTTAAGGTGCAAAACTGGGACAAAACCATTACCACCATTCCCACTTACGCGCTTATTTCCGATTCGTTTAAAAACTGGCGGGGCATGAGCGAGTCGGGGGGACGTCGTCTCAAGCGCAGCCTGCTGCTCGACAGCAGCAGTGTGGACTTCTTGCAATCAGACGATATTCACCGGCTGCAACGGGCGCAAATGCTGGCGCCGTATCTGGATGAAAAAGTGCAGGAACTCACACAATATAATAGTGCTCAGAAGCTGGATTTATCCTCGTTGGTTAATGGCCGCCGCCTGACCAATATAGGCACTTTTCGGGCGTATCTGGAAAGGTTGTTAAAGAATCATCCCCACATTCACCAACAGATGACGCTGATGGTGCGCCAACTTGAGCAAACACCGAATGGTATACCGATTGAGATTTATGCCTTTACCAATACCACCAAGTGGGTGGAGTACGAAGCCATACAAGGGGATATCTTCGATCATATCTTTGCGGTATTGCCAGAGTTTGGCTTAAGGGCGTATCAGACCCCGACCGGATATGACATGCGTTCGTTGGCGCGGGTGGAACAAGAAGAGTCACAGCAACGCAAGATGGGCTAAAGCCGCAATGCTGAGTGCTTAATTTTTAATATGGAATGAAAAACGTAATAAAAAAGGGCCTCAGGGCCCTTTTTTATTACTTAGCGATGCTGATTACAGTACTTTGTTTGGGTGGTTAGGGAAGCTTTCGCTGCCCAACACTTTGCCATCCACTTCTTTACCGTAATAGATTTCTACGTTGTGCTTGTGAAACTGCTCACGAGTTTCTTGGACATCGCCTTTGTTACGCGGGTCTTGCGGCCGATCACGCGAGTTTATGTAGGTAGCCACGTCCCACGCTTGCTGGTCTGTTAGCTTGCCCGGTTGACCCAGCGGCATATTGTGCTGAATGAAGTTGGCAGCGGTGTTAACTCTGTGCATACCCGCGCCCCAGTTGTAGGTATTAGGGCCCCATAACGGTGGGAACACATAGCGGTCATTCACTTTTTGACCTTCGCCGTTTACACCATGGCACACTGAACATTCTTGCTCAAATACGGTTTTTCCGCGGGCAATGTCGGGTGTTTGTTCCGGCTCAGGTGCTTTTGGATAGGCTCGGCCAGGTAGTTCGGGCTCTTTACTACCACCTGCTTCTAGATATGCCTTCATGAATGGGAAGTCATCGCGCTTGCCACCTTTAAGCAGTTCGGCATCGCTGGGCACTTCCATATCGGCGGGATCAAAGTCTGCACCGGTTAGAGTGCCTTGAGCTAGCCAGTAGGCATAAGCGGATAAATCTACTAATGCATCAGCACCATAGTCTGGTGGTGACCCGTTCATGGAATATAAGAAGCAGCCCTGCATCCGCTCTTCAAACGAGTTGATCTTATTGTTTTTGGAACGGAAAGCCGGGTAGCTCATATAGGCTGCCCACAAGGGCGCGGCGTTTTCTTTACGACCAGCATCCGAGTGACAGTTCACACAGTTAAGACCGTTACCCACATATTGTGGCGATAAACTCTGGGTATCTACGAAGTTCTTATAGCCGCGTACTACTTTTTCACCAAACACACCATCAGGTAACTTGTCCCAACTTGGGGGGGAGGGATAGTGTTCAGCAGTTTTACCTGGCAGCGGATCTTGTATCGCTAGTTTATTAACATCGGCTTCGGTGGCATAGGTAGAGCCTACGGTGGCCAAAGCTAAGCTGACCAATAGTGACGAATAAGATAATTTCATCATTATTTAACCTCCACGCTAGCAAAGTATTTGGCCACAGCAGTAATTTCTTCGGCAGTCAGTTTTTCTGCCACATGACTCATCAAACCATTGCTATCGCCGGTGCGCGCGCCATTTTGCCATGCGTTTAACTGGTTTTCGATGTAATCGGCATGCTGACCCGCGAGGCTCGGAAAGGTTTCGCCTACTCCCACGCCTGCAGGACCATGACAAGAAACACAGCTAGGTAAGTCACGCTCCCAAGCACCTAAGTAGGCCAGTTTTTCACCTAAGTCAGTAATGTCTTGTGGTGATTTCTCACCGCGAAAAACCAGGTCTGTCGGCTGCGGAAATGGCAAGCTGGCAAACCATTCACTAGTTACCTTCACGCCAGCTTCGTCTAGCATCATCGCCATGGGTTTCATGATCGGATTATTGCGCTCACCCGTTTTAAAGTGTTCTAGCTGAGCCATTAAATAGGCAGCAGGCATACCGGCAATAGCGGGCGCTAAATGTGGCATACCAAGGCCTGTTGTTTGATGACAAGCGATACAGGCAGCCGCTTGGGGGGGCATCTCGGCTGAGGCCGGCAATGCATTTATAGCCAGGGCACTAGCTAAGAATACGAGCTTTTTCATAATTATTATCCTGAAGTTATGCTTCTAAGCGTATTCTAAGAGTGTCGTCATTAAGGCGGTATACGTATTTACCACATAACCTTAATAGATTTGATCTATCGCATACGTTTTCATTACAAAACTATAACATTGGTGACCACGAGCGCATATTACTGCTCACGCCACTGCAACCACAGCCGAGTATCGAACTCGAGCTGATGATAGTCAGGTTCCATATGGCAGCAGAGTTGATAAAACGCCTTGTTATGGTCCTTTTCTTTAAAGTGAGCTAGCTCGTGCACTACGATCATGGATAAAAACTCTGGTGGTGCTTCTTTAAATAAGCTGGCCACCGTAATGCTGTTATGAGACTTCAGTTTGCTGCCTTGTACTCGAGACTGAACGGTATGCACGCCCAACGCATGTTTTAGCACCTTGAGTTTACTGTTGTAGCTGACTTGAGAAAGCGGACCACTTTTACGCATATACTGATTTTTTAGCTCGTTTACATATTGATATAGCGCCTTGTCACTTTGTATTTGGTGCTGCTCGG
The DNA here is from genome assembly GCF_042676125.1 of Oceanisphaera ostreae. NCBI lineage: Bacteria > Pseudomonadati > Pseudomonadota > Gammaproteobacteria > Aeromonadales > Aeromonadaceae > Oceanisphaera > Oceanisphaera ostreae. Next base: position 127,374 of record NZ_JBHTJS010000058.1, on the reverse strand, counting down.
GGTATTTTTTCTCGAGATAATCACCTAAGCGACCACTGCTTATCAGTAGCCTTGCTTGCTCTTGAATATGTTCGGGGTAGTGAGCGATATACTTTAAGGTGGTCACCGGTTTTATCCTTTAAGAAAGCTGGAAATGAAGAGCGAAGAGTGAAACCAAACTTAAAAACCGAGACTAAAGTTCTTAATGACTAAAGACTCTTTGCCACGGAAGAACACGGAACTCACGGACGCAGTTCACGTGCGATAAGAGATTTAACGAGTAAGAGCAAAGCCATCCTCTGATGCCCATATGTTTGGCCCTTACCGGTACCATTAGCGCCATTTTCAGATTTGATCTCTATTTTTCCGTGTTCTTCCGTGGATTCCGTGGCAAATTTTTTTAGATCTCGATCTCCTGCGCCACAGGATCTACAGCGGTCGCGTGGGACTACAAGTGACAGCTTCACTCTTCACTGTTTATCGCGGCAAAAAAATGAGCGACATCATTGATGTCGCTCATTTTATAACAGTGAATGCCAAAATAGCACCGAACGTTAGGCTAAGCTGAGCAGTTGTTGAGACTGGACCTTGGCTGCTTGACCATATACACCGGCGATGACCTGATTTCTCTGCTCCATCAGACCACTGGCATCTTTAGCGGTAGGCGTGTCGGTGGCAATATCCGTTGGTGATTTAGTCACTGTTGCAGCAGTGGCTGCTGATGTGTCAGAGGTTGAGGGGGCCGATGTAGCACCGGTGGCCTTTTCTGCCGCCAATGGGTCCTCGTGACTTGGATCGCTCGCTTGCTGTAGCTCGGCCCTCGCTTCAACAATTAATTGGTCGGCGCGTGCTGCGGCATTTTTATCGGCACTGGAAGGTTCGGCTGGCGCCAGAGCTGCCGCTTTCACTTGCTGCATCTTTTCTATGGTGGCATTGGGATCACCGGCGATGGGTGATAAGTCTGCCGATACGGACCCCTCAACCACATACTGCTTACCATCGGGCCCTGTTTCATATTCGTAGCTGGGGGCGCCGGTATGTTGGCCACCTACGCTGGCGTGTTGTTGCTCGTGCACCCGAACTTCTTGATCTCGTTGCTGTAGCTGTAGCAGCTCTTCTTGCTGCTCAATCGTCAGCTCTTTACCCGCCGCATTTTTCTGCGTGCTAGCGGTAGATGCATTATCTGCATCTTCTGCTGACTCAGCACTTTTGGCGCCGGCTTTAGTTTCGTCGCCCGCGTCAGCTTTGGCTGCACCGTCAGAATGCCCTTGGCGATTATAAAGCTCTGGAGTGTCAGCTTGTTCCGATGCGGTAAAACTGTCTGTCGCCGACTGTCGGGTAGCGGATTGTTCGGCTTCGATGACTGGCTCTATAAGCGGGCGCTGCGCATTATCTTGCTGGATCTGGCTGGCGGCCATGGGGTGGGCAAAGGGAAATAACTCTTGATTGGCATGAGGTATCTGCATATTACACCCGAATATCAATTAAGGTGCCGAGCATATCATCGGCAGTTTTTATACTGTGCACGTTGGCCTGTGCATGCAGTTCGGCTTGTTGTAGTTGAATGAGATTACTCGTTGCCGATTTTTTGCTGGCATCAACAAACTGATCCAGATTCCCTTCGGCACCCGCACTAGATTGGTTAGCAAGGGTATTAATATTTTGCCGGCTGATATTTAGTGACGCTTCGGTCACGCTGTCAGCTGAACGTTGGTAACCCTGCAAACCTGCAGAAAAGGCAGATTGAATATTCATCGCGCCTCCTGAATAAACGCCATTTACATTGCCTAATTATTCATCATAACTAACATAATTGAAAGTATTGGTGAAAAGCTGCCATAAGTAGGCTGTTATCAATAGCTAAAAGCCGCCGAAGAACAGTGCTAAGTGCGAGATACCGGAGCCGTCATGCTGATACCGGGTCGTGGCCCGGCATTTATACTAGTATGGCGACATAAGCAGTCCGGCATAACTTATGTGGATTCAGGGGCTCGCTTATCTTTTTCGTCACCCTCGCGAAGGCGGAGGTCCAGTCTCTTTGCAGGCGGTCCGCTGGTTGATAGTTCTGCGCCACAGGTCCTGGATTCCCGTCCCCGCCTACGCGAGGATGACGTTCCTTCGGGAATGACGGCAGAACCACACCTGTTAAGCGGCATTACTTAAGAGCTAAGTCTGCTTTAGCTCGGCGCTAGGCGCTGGGCGCTGTTTTCTCCAACATCGACCGTAAAAAGTGTGCGGTATGAGAGGTGGGGTGAGTGGCCACTTCCTCTGGCGTGCCCGCCACTAAGATTTGGCCGCCGCCGCTGCCGCCTTCTGGGCCCATATCCACAATCCAGTCGGCGGTTTTAACCACATCCAAGTTGTGCTCGATAATCACCACCGTATTACCGTGATCGCGCAGGCGATGTAACACGGTCAGTAGTAGCTGAATATCCTGAAAATGCAGGCCGGTGGTCGGCTCATCCAAAATATACAGGGTTTGGCCGGTGTCACGTTTCGACAGCTCTTTAGCCAACTTCACCCGCTGCGCTTCACCGCCCGACAAGGTGGTGGCCGACTGGCCAAGGCGAATATACGACAAGCCTACATCCATTAGCGTTTGCAGCTTGCGGTGTATAGCCGGCACAGGGGCGAAAAATTCACAGGCCGCTTCTACCGTCATATCCAACACTTCGTGAATGTTTAAGCCTTTGTATCTTACCTCGAGGGTTTCGCGGTTATAACGCTGGCTCTTACACACATCGCAGGGCACATACACATCAGGCAAGAAGTGCATTTCTACCTTAATTAAACCATCGCCTTGGCAGGCTTCACAGCGTCCGCCTTTCACGTTAAACGAGAACCGGCCCGGCTTATAACCGCGCGAACGTGACTCGTGAGTTGCGGCAAACAGCTCGCGAATCGGTGTAAAAATACCGGTATAGGTAGCAGGGTTAGATCGCGGGGTACGGCCAATGGGGCTTTGGTCGATATCCACCACTTTATCGAGTTTGTCCATGCCTTCTATGGTGCGATAAGGCGCGGGTTGGCTGACGGTGGCTTTATTGAGCTCGCGATGGGCGATAGGGAACAAGGTATTGTTGATAAGCGTCGACTTACCCGAGCCAGACACACCAGTAACACAGGTCATTAAACCCAGTGGCAGCTGCAACTCTACATTTTGTAAGTTGTTACCCGTGGCACCGCTTAGGGTAAGCCAGTGCTCACCTACTGGCGTGCGTTGAGCAGGAATGGCAATACTCTTTTTACCAGATAAATAGGCACCGGTTAACGAGTCAGGGTTGGCCATTACCTCGGCAGGCGTACCTTGCGCCACTATGTAACCGCCGTGTATCCCAGCGCCGGGGCCAATATCTAGTACATAGTCGGCGGCGCGAATCGCGTCTTCATCGTGCTCGACTACGATCACGGTATTACCGATATCACGCAGGTGAACCAAGGTGGTAAGTAAGCGTTCATTATCGCGCTGGTGCAGGCCAATACTGGGCTCGTCCAATACATACATCACACCAACCAAGCCGGCGCCAATTTGGCTGGCCAGTCGAATGCGCTGGGCTTCACCGCCAGATAAGGTATCGGCGCTGCGCGATAAGGTCAGATAATTGAGGCCGACGTTAACCAAGAAGCCGAGACGAGCACCAATTTCTTTAAAAATTTTGTCGGCAATTTGTGCCTTCTGGCCAGACAGCTCCATATTAGTGAAAAAATCATGGGCTTCACCAATGGCCATGTTCGCTACTTGGGGCAGGGTGTGCTCGGCCACAAAAACATTACGCGGCCCTTCTTTTAGTCGAGCGCCGCTACACGTTGGGCAGGCGCGGTGGCTTTGGTACTTGGCCAATTCATCGCGTACCGAATTAGATTCGGTCTCGCGGTAACGGCGTTCCATATTATGCACAATGCCTTCAAACGGATGTTTGCGCACCAGCACATCACCGCGGTCGTTCATGTACTTAAATTCTATGCTGGTGCGGCCCGAGCCATACAGCACCGCTTGTTGAATATCGTCTGTTAGCTCTTGATAAGGCACTTCTAAGTCGAAGTCATAATGCTCGGCCAGAGATTTAAGCATTTGATAATAGTAATAACTGCGCTTATCCCAGCCGCGAATTGCACCGCCCGATAAGCTCAGCTCTGGGTTGCTGATCACCTTTTCAGGATCGACCACTTGCTGAGTGCCTAGGCCATCACAGGTTTCACAAGCACCGGCGGGGTTATTAAACGAAAAGATGCGTGGCTCTAGCTCGGCAATGGAATAACCACATTGCGGGCAAGCAAAGTTGGCGGAAAACACCAAATCGGTTTGGTTGCTGTCATCCATGGCTACCACAGAAGCGATGCCACCAGACAGCTCAAGCGCGGTTTCAAAGGATTCGGCCAAGCGCAGTTGCAGATCGTCACGCACTTTAAAGCGGTCGACCACTACTTCGATAGTGTGCTTTTTCTGTAGCTCCAACGTGGGCGGATCCGATAAGTCACACACTTCGCCGTCGATGCGGGCGCGAATAAAGCCCTGCGCCGATAAGCCGTCTAGCAGCTTGGTGTGCTCGCCTTTACGGTCGCGCACGACGGGCGCCAACAGCATCAGCTTTTCGCCTTCTGGCTGCTCTAGCACCTTATCCACCATTTGATTGATGGTTTGTGCCGTTAGCGGTAGCGAATGCGTGGGGCATCTTGGCTCACCCACGCGGGCAAACAGTAGGCGTAGATAATCGTAAATTTCGGTAATGGTGCCCACGGTAGATCGCGGGTTATGAGAGGTAGACTTCTGCTCAATGGAGATCGCCGGCGACAAGCCTTCGATATGGTCCACGTCGGGCTTTTCCATTAACGAAAGAAACTGACGCGCATAGGCAGACAGCGACTCTACGTAACGGCGCTGTCCTTCTGCATATAAGGTATCGAAGGCGAGGGATGACTTACCCGATCCAGATAAACCGGTGATCACAATGAGCTTGTCTCGGGGCAAGTCCACACTGATATTTTTTAGGTTATGGGTTCGGGCTCCGCGTACTTCGATTTTCTTCATCTGCAACTTCACCTTGATGTAAATTCGACCGGACAGTATGGCACTGGATCATAAGCCCGCCAAGTTAGAATAAGCATTAATCTTGACTACGTCTCCGTGCTAAACTAGCGGCCATTTCTATTATCATATGTAATAGCGCAGAGGATTAATGAGCGACGAGCAAGGTTTTAGCCCCCGCGAACGGCGGGCCTCCTTTACCCTAGCGGGCATATTTGGCATGCGAATGCTTGGCTTGTTTATGATCATGCCGGTGTTTGCTTTATACGGTACCGACCTCATCGGCTTTTCCCCTCTGTGGGTGGGTATTGTCATTGGTATTTACGGCTTAACCCAAGCGGTGTTACAAATACCAGCCGGTTGGTTATCGGATCGCATTGGCCGCAAGCCGGTGATTTATGGTGGACTCACCTTATTTGCCTTGGGCTCGGTGGTCGCCGCCATGTCCGACTCTGTGTATGGCGTTGCTATTGGTCGTGTGCTGCAAGGTTCTGGTGCCATTGCTGGCGCAATTCTAGCCTTGGCCGCCGACATTACTCGTGAAGAAAATCGCACGAAAGCCATGGCCATTATTGGCGTGTGCATCGGTATTTCCTTTGCTATTGCCATGGTGCTGGGGCCGGTATTGGCCTCTTTCTTTGGTTTGTCGGGCGTATTTTGGGCTACCGCGATATTGTCGGTAGTGGGCATTATTATGGTGCGTTTTATGCTGCCAGACTCAATACATCGCGGCCAAATTCGTGACGTCACCGCAGCACCTGAGCTGTTTGGCCGTTTACTAAAAGACAAACAGTTATTACGCCTCGACTTTGGCATTATGCTACTGCATTTAACGCTTACTGCCGTGTTTGTGGCCTTTCCGCTTAGCTTGCTAGATGCGGGCTTAGCAGCCAAGCATCATTGGTGGTTGTACCTGCCTACGCTGCTGTTATCTTTTGTACTAATAGTGCCGTTTTTAATTTTGGGCGCAAAGCGCAACATCAACAAACAGCTGTTTCAGGCTTCTATTTTAGTGATGATGCTGGCGTTGATTTTAATGGCTGCGGGCCAAGGTCATATCGCCGTGTTAGCGCTGGCCATGGTGCTGTACTTTACCGCTTTTAACTTTATGGAAGCCTCGTTGCCGGCATTTTTGTCGATGTTAGCACCGGCTGGTGCCAAAGGCACTGCCATGGGTATTTATTCGACCAGCCAGTTTTTTGGTGCTTTTTTAGGTGGTGTGCTGGGTGGTCTTTTGTATCAAGAGCTTGGCGGCGCCGGTGTGTTTTTACTGGTAGCGGCCTGCATGGCATTTTGGTTTTGGTTAGCGGCGGGCATGAGTAATGTTAGCAAGGTGAGATCTCATATTTTGCCCATAAGTGTTAATATAGAAAACACTGAACGCCGCGAGCACTTACTCACGCAGCTGTTAGCGTTGCCTGGCGTGCACGAAGCTTTAATTATCCCAGAAGAGGGAGCCGCTTACCTAAAGGTAGACGGCAATATTTTTGAATTAGATCAAGCGCAAAGCTTGATTAACCTGTAAGTACGGAGCGAGTTATGGCCAATAGAGGCATTAATAAAGTTATCCTGATCGGCCACCTAGGTCAGGACCCGGAAGTGCGTTACATGCCTAACGGTAATGCGGTGGCAAATATTACTTTGGCCACCAGCGAAACCTGGCGTGACAAGCAATCCGGCGAGCAGAAAGAACGTACCGAGTGGCACCGCGTGGTGTTTTTCGGCAAGCTGGCAGAAATTGTTGGTGAATATCAGCGTAAAGGCTCGCAGATATACATAGAAGGTCGTTTACAAACCCGTAAGTGGCAGGACCAAAGTGGCCAAGATAAATACACCACTGAAGTTGTGGTCGATATGGGCGGCACCATGCAAATGCTGGGCGGACGCCCACAAGGCGGTGGTCAAGGCGGCGGTCAGAGTGGTGGCCAAAGCAACTGGGGCCAGCAAGGCGGTCAACAGCAAGGTGGCCAACAACAGGGCGGCGGGCAGAACAACTGGGGTGGCCAACAAGGCGGCCAGCAGCAGCAACAGGGTGGTCAAGATAATTGGGGCGGTCAGCAAGGCGGTCAACAGCAGCCTCCTGCACCGCAGGGCCAGCCACAATATGGCCAGCAAAATAAACCTGCAGCGCCACAAAATCAGCCAGCGACACCGGCACCAACCTATAATGAACCCCCAATGGACTTCGACGACGATATACCATTCTAGATCAAGACTCATTTGAGTTAACTTTCGAAGTTAAGCCTCTGTTTATACAGGGGCTTTTTTGTAGGCGAACGCTTGCTCTCGCATTTCGCTGCAGGCGGAACGACTTAAGATCTAAACACCTTTTGCCACGGAATCCACAGAGTCCACGGAAAAATAGAGATCAGATCAGAAAGAGATTTTGATGGTAAGATCAGAGGCTCGATATGAGCAAAAGTGACAGGCGAAACAGAGGCTGAATATGCAGGTTGGTTTGGGTGTGTCTTCGTTCTATATCGCCTCCTTCACCCTTCACGGCTTATAGCTGCCCAAAGGGCTCTAAATACTCTTGGTTTTAATAATGTGCTGGTGCCTTTTGTGCCGTGGCACTTCGTTTGTAGGCAGTGCAGTAGCGCAAACTGTGATGCCTTGTTCGCGCATTTGCTGGCGGGTTCCGGTTAGCAACGGGTGCCAGTCGGGCAGAGGTTCACCTTTTTGGATGCGACGATAAGCGCAGGAGTTAGGTAGCCAGTTATAGAGGGGAATATTCGTCGGCGTTAACTGATGGCAGTGGGGTACTAAACTAAAGCGGTTGTGATAATCACTGCAACGGCTTTGAGCTATGTCTAACAGTTCACAAGCAATATTAAAGACGGTTACCTGATTATCCCCTACCTCACGAACTAAGCAGCATTGGCCACAACCATCACACAGGGCTTCCCACTCTTTGGCGTTCAACTCATCTAGCGAATAATGTTCCCAAAACTTTTCCCGCACGTTTTTTAACTCTCTCATCTATTAAGCCGGTGTCTATTAAACGGCAATCGGCTCATTTAGTCCATTTTGGTGTTTTTTCAGGAGTTTTTGCGGTTGTTTATATCCAATTCATTAAATAACGAGTCTCTTTAGCTGTTTTTTGGCACGCACCTTGCCACTGTATGATAAAATTGGGCTCATATGACTGTGGTGTTGTGACGTTTCTTCATGTGCCGCGAGCTTGACGTAATTTATACTTAAAAATAGTCGCTATCTTGACACTTTGTGTCGTACGGCTGAGGGAGAAGCATGCGAAATCATCGAATATAGCGTCTTTTTCTGGATATTTTAATAGCATTGGTATTTTAGTGACTAGGCTAGAATAATAACGAACGTGGGCTGTTAGATTGCATAGGCTAGAGCAGCAGCATTCAGGGAAGAATGCCGGAATATGCCGGTGTAGTCAGGGATTATCAATGAGACTTACTAATCAGCTTGCCGCGACTATCAGTTTGTTCATGCTGGCAACCGTTATCTTGATGTTGGTAGGAGCAGGAGTTAGCTTCTATCAAGTAGGGGCTGTATATCAGAATCGTCAGGTAGACGGCTTGGTGCGCTTGGTTGATGATATTTGGCAACAGGGTTCCGACAAGCAAGCTCTCATAGATAGCAGGGTACCGGCATTGTTGGACTCTAGCAGTATTCTCGACCTAGTGGTGCTGCAAGAAGAGTCGATTTTGTATCACTACCATACCTCGCAAGTCTTATCTGAAAACGAGCTGTCACTGGAATACTTACGTCCGCTTAGTTCGCACCCGGGCTTGCAAGTCCGCTTGGTGTTACGACCTCCTTTTTATGAAGCTTCTAACTCCTTACCCTCGTTCTTTTGGTTAGCTGGCGCTATTTCATTGGTGTTTTTAGGGACCTTTTTTATTTTAGGTTGGCTGAGACGTCAGTTGCATGGGGCCGAGCTGCTTGAACTACGTGGACACTATATTTTGCAGAACAAATTGAGCATGCAGCCGCATAACCCTGCAGATGAATGGCCGCCCTTAGCCAGCAGGGCATTCGACAAGCTACAGCTTGAGCTAAAGGAGTTAGGTAAAGAGCGCAGCCGGTTCGATACCTTTATGCGTGCCAATGTATTTATAGATAAAAAAATAGGCATCGGCAACCGCGTGTTTTTTGATAACCGATTAGAAGCCGTGTTAAGTGATCCATCTAGCCATTCTGGCGCCTTGTTGTTGGTTGAGCTGCAAGATTTAGAAAAAATTAACCACTACGTGAGCTATAAACGTGGCGATGAATTGTTGTCTGCGGCCTCTGTTTATTTGGGGCATTTCATTCAACGCTCACCGGGGGCGCTGCAGGCCCGTTATAACGGCAATACCTTCGCTTTATTGTTGCCCAATCTAGTCGAAAGTGAGGCGCAGGAAGTGGCTCGCCAAGTGATGAAAGTGTTGCGCCGCCTGCATTGGCCTGATTATGTAAAAGACCCCGCCATTTATATTGGTGGAGTATGCTTTCGCTATGGAGAGCAGATAACCCAGGTCCAAGAAGAGGCCGAGCTGGCATTGCGTAGTGCGGCATTGCAAGGGGGGGATGGTTACTTCATGTATTATAAAGGGGTCACTGAAGAAAGCATGGGCAAGGGGACGGTGCGTTGGCGTACCTTGCTTACCCGTTTGTTAGAACGGGACTTAATTCAGCTAGACCGCCAAGGTATTTATACTGAAACAGACCAGCCTCCTATCATGTATGAATTATTGGCGCGCATTCAAGATGAACAAGGCCGAGAGCTGTCTGCGGGGCATTTCTTGCCTATGGCGGCAAAATGTGGGCTATTAAAAGAGCTAGATAAAACATTGATACAGCGGACGCTGATGATGTTACAGGCCGATGAACAAAATAATATTCTATCGCTTAATATTTCTGCAGCTAGTTTATTGCACCGTGACTTTTATCGCTGGCTGCTCTTTGAGTTAATTCAGTATCCCAAATCATTGCTTAATCGATTCGTTATTGAGTTGTCTGAAGCGCAGGTTAGTCGACACTTTCAGGAGTTGAGAAAACCGCTACGAGGCCTTAAAGCATTGGGTTGTCTATTATCGGTAGATCATGCTGGGCAAGATATTGTGAGCACGCAATATATTAAAGAATATAAACTGGATTATCTTAAATTACATTCCAGTTTAGTGCGCGACGTTAACAGTAAACCCACTAACCAAATGGCGGTAAGAAGTTTAATGGGTAATTGCGTAGGCAGCCCCACACGGGTGATTGCTATTGGCGTAGAGACGCTGGCCGAATGGCACTGCTTATCTCAGCAGGGGATTAATGCCGGGCAAGGTTACTTTTTTGCGCGGCCCGAGCGATTAACGCAACCGCAACGACCCGCGCGCCCCCTGAAGGCCGCCGGTGTGTAAAAATACTAACTTGCTGCCGGCGGGATAAGCACCGGCGGCAATATCACGAAATAACCCCAGCAGCGTCTTGCCGCTGTAAATGGGCTCGAGCGGCAGGACAAGTTGGCCCGCCAGTAAATTAATGTCGGCATTATCAGCGGCTGAGCATTTAGCGTAACCGCCACCATGATGCTCAAGTGACAACTGCCAGCCGGGATCATCGGCGGCATTAGGGTGTAAGCGACAGATTTCGTCGGCTAGCCATTGGGCACCCTTTAATACTGCATAACCTTTTATTCGGGTGTGGCTGGGTCGAGCAGACAGTAATCCTGCTAGGGTGCCGCCACTGGCGACGGGCAGTATAACTTCGTCTATGGTGAGTGGTTGTTGGTTGAAACTCTGCTGCGGCGCCTGGCTTAGTTCTTGTTCTATCTCCTGCCACAGTTCTGCCACTCCTGGTAGCGCATCGGCACAGCTGCCACCTTCAGGAATAATACGGTATTTCGGATAACGCTGGGCTAGCTCTAATAGCCAATCGGTGTCTTGGCGACGGCGATATTGCTGGCGGTCGACAAACACGAGAGTCATGCCCCACGCTTGTGCATCGCGCAGAGTCGGGTTATCAGCACTGCTCGCTTCGCCACGCACAATGCCAACCGTGGGTAAACCTAGGTAATGCCCTGCAGCAGCAAGCGCGTGTAGATGATTAGAGTAAGCACCGCCAAAGCTCAGAATACCGCGATCGCCTTCTAATAAAGCGTTGCGCAGTATGTATTTAAGCTTGCGCCATTTGTTGCCCGAAATGGTGGGGTGGATTAAGTCATCGCGTTTAACCCACAGTGTTAGCTGGTGTTGAGCTAATAAAGGATGCTGCAGCGGTTGCAGCCGTTGTGCTCGTGGGCACGTTGCGTACAGGTGGTGCCAAGCGGATAGCGTCATACAGCGTAAAAATAAATGAGTTAATCGCACAAGTCTAAGGAACTTATTACGCTATTGAAACTCGTACCTACACATTGTGTGGTTTTAGCTATGCTTGTTCCTTGCCAGAGGTGGGCTGCATTGATAAAGTTAGCCGCACTTTACTGCTTTCTTAATCCAAGGTCTCCTTCAGCATATGTTTAAAAAGCTAAGAGGCATGTTTTCCAACGATCTGTCGATCGATTTGGGCACGGCCAACACACTCATCTACGTTAAAGATCAGGGTATCGTTCTTAACGAGCCTTCTGTTGTGGCTATTCGCCAAGATAAATCAGGCCAAAGCCAAAGTGTTGCCGCCGTGGGTCATGCCGCCAAACAAATGCTGGGTCGTACCCCTGGCAATATTGCCGCCATTCGCCCCATGAAAGACGGTGTTATTGCCGATTTTTACGTAACCGAAAAAATGCTACAGCATTTTATCAAACAGGTGCATGACAATAATTTCTTTCGCCCCAGCCCACGGGTTTTGGTGTGCGTACCTTGCGGTTCAACTCAAGTAGAACGCAGAGCCATTAAAGAATCGGCGTTGGGTGCAGGTGCACGCGAAGTCTATTTAATTGACGAACCCATGGCTGCCGCCATTGGTGCGGGGTTGCCTGTATCTGAAGCAACCGGCTCTATGGTGGTCGATATTGGTGGCGGTACTACCGAAGTGGCGATTATTTCACTGAATGGTGTGGTGTATTCGCAGTCGGTACGCATAGGTGGCGACCGTTTCGACGAAGCCATTACTAACTATGTGCGCCGCAACTACGGCTCGTTAATCGGTGAAGCGACGGCAGAACGCATTAAGCATGAAATTGGCTCAGCATATCCGGGTGACGAAGTGCTAGAAATTGAAGTGCGCGGCCGTAATTTGGCCGAAGGGGTACCACGTAGCTTTACGCTGAACTCCAACGAAATATTAGAAGCGCTGCAAGAGCCTCTGTCGGGTATTGTTAGTGCCGTAATGGTTGCCCTAGAGCAGTCGCCGCCAGAACTGGCATCTGATATCGCAGAGCGCGGTATGGTGCTTACCGGCGGTGGTGCTTTGTTGCGAGACCTTGATCGTTTATTGATGGAAGAAACCGGCATTCCTGTCGTGGTAGCCGATGATCCCTTGACCTGTGTGGCCCGAGGTGGCGGCAAGGCATTGGAAATGATCGACATGCATGGCGGAGATTTGTTCCATTACGATTAATAATGGGGCAGAACACATCGGCTTGCCTATTGCACCATGAAACCGATTTTTGGTCGTGGACCTTCTCTACCCATCCGCTTAGCTTTAGCGGTGGTGGGGTCGTTGCTGCTTATTATTGCCGATAGCCGTTACCAAAGCTTTAACGGAGCCAAGGTGTACCTCAATTCGTTGGTTAGCCCGTTGCAGTATATTGCGAGCAGCCCGCGACTTTTACTTGATTCAGTATCTAACCAGCTGATATCCAATAAGTCTTTGCTCTCTCAGTCTAAACGGCTGGAGCAAGAACTTTTTTTGCTGCGCGACGATTTGTTAAGGTTGAGCCACCTTGAGCAAGAAAACAAACGGTTGCGCGGTTTGCTAGGCTCGCCGGTGCGTCTTGACGCGCGGCGCATGGTGGCAGAAATAATGGCAGTAGATTCAGACTCTTTTTCTCACCAAGTGGTGATTGATAAAGGGAGCTTGAAAGGCGTATTCGAAGGCCAAGCTGTGCTGAATGAACAAGGAGTAGTGGGCCAAGTGATATCGGTGGGTAAAACCACTAGTCGCGTGCTGTTAATTACCGACAGTGGTCATGGTATTCCGGTACGGGTGGCGCGCAACGACATACGGGCCATTGCCAGCGGCAGTGGACAGCTCGATCGTTTGTCACTGCATAACATTACTCGTAACACCGACATTCAAGAAGGTGACATCTTGTTGAGCTCCGGCTTAGGAGGGCGCTTTCCTGAAGGATATCCGGTGGGGCTTGTTAGCCGAGTGGGTTATGAAGAAGGCCAACCCTTTGCCGATATTCAGGTTAAACCTTTTGCCGCGCTAGACCGAGTGCGCTATCTATTGCTGCTGTGGCCTGAGCCAAAAACCAGAGAGCACATAACAGAATGAGAAGCTTCTCGCTAAAAGGGCGTTTAGTGATCGCCGCCAGCATACTATTAACGCTTATTTTATCTATTCTGCCCTTGCCTGACATGATTGCTCCCTTTCGACCCGACTGGCTGCTAATGACCCTTATTTATTGGAGCATAGCGCTGCCACATCGAGCTAACGTAGGCACGGCATTCTTTGCAGGCTTGGTGCTGGATATATTGCTTGGCTCGGTGTTGGGCATGCATGCATTAGCGCTGGTTATTCCCATTTATATTGCAGCTTCTCAGTTTCAGCGCATGCGTAACTACTCGGTTTGGCAACAAGCGTTTGTGGTGGGGGCATTAACGATTTTAAATAAGCTGCTGATACTGTGGGCGGCTTATATGAATCGAGATGTCCAATTGGATTATCAGTACTTTTGGTCGATTGTAAGCACCATGGTGTTTTGGCCTTGGATCTTTTTGCTACTACGCAAATGCCGTCGCCAGTTCGCTTTGTCTTAAACGTAAGAGCAGCGCTGAGCACCAAGCGCCGAGCTAAACATAAGTATTGTTGTTTTTTGTAGTCTAGCGCTTTAGCTGCTAGTCCCGTCTCAGCGGGAATTTAAAAGCTATCCTGCCGTGCAGAATTACGCAGCTAAAGCAGCGGCTACAAACAACGATGTTTTTAAACTAACAGCTTACCGCTGACGGCTTACAGCTGCCCGAAGGGCTAACGGTTTCTCTCAATGTCCCCACAAATTTACTTGGCTTCTGGCTCACCTCGGCGTAGCGCACTGCTTGCGCAGTTAGGCGTGGCGTTTGCGGTGTTGCGCCCCGAGGTAGAAGAGTGCCAGCAAGCGGATGAAGACGCCGCAGGCTATGTGCAACGTCTCGCCGCTGACAAAGCTAAAGCCGGAGCCGCCATGGCTCCAAAGGCCATACCCGTGCTTGCCGGTGACACCATAGTGGTGCTAAACGGCGATGTGCTAGAAAAGCCCAACAACCAGCGCGAAGGCTATGCCATGTTACGCCGCTTGTCTGGTAGCACCCATCAGGTAATGACCGCCATGGCGCTAGCCTGTGATGAGCAGCTAAACGTGGTAATGGTGTGCACAGCCGTGACGTTTCGTGAGCTAACGGATGCCGATATTGCTCGATATTGGGCTAGTGGTGAACCCCTGGATAAAGCCGGCGGATATGGGATTCAAGGGCTGGGGGGACGTTTTGTGGTATGTATTAATGGCAGTTATAGCGCCGTAGTGGGTTTGCCACTAGTAGAAACGGAAGCCTTATTGCGTAACGCCGGGGTTTTGTTGGATTGAGACCCTAATACCATCGTCAATCTATGGTAGTTTAGAGATCATTAACTTCTTCTATGGGGCGTGCAAGCATGACGGCTGAACTGATTATCAATGTAACTCCCGCAGAAACCCGGGTTGCGTTAGTCGAAAACGGAATTCTGCAAGAAGTGCATGTCGAGCGTCAGTCGCGTCGTGGCATTGTTGGCAATATTTACAAAGGCAAAGTCAGCCGGGTATTACCGGGTATGCAGGCCGCCTTTGTTGATGTTGGCGGCGAACGTGCCGCCTTCTTGCATGCATCCGACATTGTTCCGCACACCGAATGTGTTGCCACCAAGGAGCAGGCGCATTTTCAGGCCGGCAACATTGGCGAGCTAGTGCGCCAGGGGCAAGACATAGTGGTGCAAGTGGTTAAAGACCCGCTGGGCACTAAAGGGGCGCGCCTTACTACCGACATTACCCTACCTTCTCGTTATCTGGTGTTTATGCCCGGCAGTGCCTATGTAGGGGTGTCGCAACGCATTGATTCAGAACAAGAGCGCGACCGACTTAAGCAAATAGTAGGCAGCTACGTAGACGAGCAAGGTGGCTATATCATTCGCACAGCGGCCGAGGGCGTGGGCGAGGTAGAGTTGGCACAAGATGCCGCCTTTTTAAAGCGGCTGTGGCGTAAGATCCAAGAGCGACGAGGTAAGTATTCGGCCTGCTCTATATTGTATGAAGATCTTGGGCTAAGTTGCCGAATTGTGCGTGATTTTGTCGGCACAGAGCTGGACCGAGTGCGTATTGATTCACGTAGCACCTGCGATGTGCTAGGTAATTTTGTAGAAGAGTTCGTACCTGAGTTATCGGGTAAAATTGAGTATTACCACGGTGAGTCGCCGATATTCGACCTCTATGATGTTGAAAATGAAATTCAGCGGGCGTTAAACAGAAAGGTGGAGCTTAAATCGGGCGGCTATTTGATTATCGATCAAACCGAAGCCATGACCACCGTCGATATTAATACCGGCGCCTTTGTTGGCCATCGTAATCTTGAAGAAACCATATTTAATACTAATACTGAAGCCACTCAGGCCATTGCCCGTCAGCTGCGCCTGCGTAATTTGGGTGGTATTATTATTATCGACTTTATTGATATGTACGATGCGGATCATAAACGCCGGGTGCTGCACAGCCTAGAGATGGCGTTATCTAAAGACCGAGCCAAAACCAATGTAAATGGGTTTTCTCAGTTAGGGCTGGTGGAAATGACCCGCAAGCGTACCCGAGAAAGTTTAGAGCATGTATTGTGCGGCGCCTGCCCCGAGTGCAGTGGCCGGGCACGGGTGAAAACTGTAGAAACCGTAAGCTATGAAATCTTGCGCGAAATTACCCGAGTCAATAAAGCCTACGATGCCGATAAGTTTGTCGTGTATGCCTCGCTGGCAGTGGCCTCGGCGCTGCAAGAAGATGAAACGCATATGCTGGCCGAACTAGAAGTGTTTATTGGTAAGCAAGTAAAAGTAAACAGCGAACCACTGTATAACCAAGAGCAATTTGACGTGGTAATGATGTAGTGTCCGTGGCGTTTAGGCGAAGTTTAAATTGGGCGTGGCTAAGCGTGGCCGCGGTAGCTGTATTGTTGGCAGTGCTGGTCACCTTGCTGCGCTTTGGCTCGCCTTGGCTGGCGAGTTGGCAGCAACAGTGGCTGAATAGCCAGCTTAATGACCAGGCGTTAACGCTTGAAATAGGTCAGCTTGGGCTAAGTTGGCAAGACTATGGCCCGGTATTGGTAGTCAGTCAGGTAAGCCTACACCAAGATAATGCCCCGCCTATTACGTTACGCCGCGCGCTGGTGGATGTGCAGCTGTGGCAAAGTGTACGTCAGTGGCGGCCGGTGCTAAATGAGCTGATTCTGGACGGCCTACGAGTGCCCATCGTTTTGGCTGCAGACTCTGGCTCAGAGGCCACGCCGGTGTCTATTGACTGGCGCAGTTTGCGCCACTTAGTGCTGCAGGGCGTAGAACAGTTTTCTCTGCAAGATGCCCAACTTATTGTAAGCAGCCCAGACAAAGACTTGGTTGAGCTGCACCTTCCTGATTTGCATTGGCAAAATAAACCCGGATTACACCAAGGCCAAGGGCGGCTGGGTTTTGGCGCCGATGCTAGGCAGCAATTTCAACTTAGCAGCCGCTTTAGCGGCCCCAGTGACCAGTTGAATGGCAGTGTGTACCTGCAGGCCGATAATGTAGATGCATCTAATGTGCTCAGCCTTATTCGGCCGGAAGATCAGGCGGTAACTGCCAAAGTGAACCTTGAGCTGTGGCTTGAATGGCAGCAAGGACAACTAAGCGCAGGATTGTTGGAACTTGGCGAAAACCGCTTTGGTTGGGGTGAACAACACGATGTGGCTATAAAAGGCGGGCGTTTGCAGTGGCAGCCCACCGATGCGGGCTGGCAGTTAGCCAGTAACAACATTGATATTAGTGTTGACGGTGAAGTATGGCCCAGTTGGCAGTTGCAACTAGACCAACATCAAGATCAATTACAAGGGTACTTAAACCGTCTTAGCTTTACCGACGTTGCACTGTTAGCACAGTGGGGCGAGAGCTTTTGGCCAGGGCCGGCGCGGCAACTCGCGGGCATTGCTCCTCGTGGCCAGCTAACCGATGTGTATTTTTCTGCTGATAGTGATTTAGCGGGCTGGCGCTGGCAGGGCAAGCTACAAAATATTAGCACCCAAGCCTTTGAATGGGCCCCGCAGACTCAAGGCATTAACGGTCGCTTTGTGGTGGCAGCCGAGGGGGGGGAACTGAGTGTGCAACAGCAGACCGCCGCCGACTGGGTCTTTGATGATGCCTTTAGGACACCGTGGCCCATGCAGCGGCTGGCCGCTAATGTACGCTGGCGTAAACAGCCCAAAGGGTGGATGTTATGGAGCCGAGATCTTGAGGTCGACACCGCCGATTTAACATTGCAGGGCTGGTTTAGTTTATTGCTGTCTGAACAGGCGTCGCCGTTGCTGAGTGCCTCGGCGCGGGTGGACGTGTTGCGCGCCGAACAAGCCTTTAGTTATTTTCCTGAGCCGGTGATGGGCCGCGAGCTGGTCGACTATTTACAGGGCGCCATTATGGGTGGCCAAGCTAAGGGCGCAGAAGTGCTTTGGTATGGCCGGTTGAATGAATTTCCCTATGCCGACGACAGCGGAATTTTTCAGGCGCGAGTACCGCTGCGCCAAGCCCAATTTCGTTTTGATCCCGAGTGGTCGCCCTTATCGGATTTAAGCCTAGACCTATTATTTGAAAACGACGGCCTTTATATGAAAGGCAGCCAAGGGCGCTTGGGTGCCGTTAATGCCAGCGCCATTGATGCGCGCATTGTGCCGCTGGATGAAAATGCCAAGCTAGAACTCAGTGCAGATATTAATGGCCAAGGCGAGGCCGTTACCGCCTATTTACAAGACTCTCCACTGGCCTCTTCGGTAGGCATCACCTTAGAGCAAGTACAAGTCAGTGGCCCGCTAGAGGCTAAGCTGGCGCTGACCATCCCCCTTAGCGGGGGCGCGGTTGCGGTAACTGGGCAAGTTGATTTTTCGCGTAACCAAGTGCGAGTTAAACCTCTTGATTTAGGGCTGCGCGAAGTGACGGGACGTTTGTTATTTGATGAGCAACAAACGCACTTTAGTAATATGAAAGCCCAGTGGAACGAACAGCCATTACAGCTGGATTATACCGGCCAAGACACGCCAGACAGCTATAAGGTCGCGCTGGCAATAAAAGGCCAGCTGCAGGCCGAAAAGCTGCGCCGGGTGTCGCCACCGTTAAAAGCCCTAGCGGGTACGGCAGATTGGCATGGTCAGCTAGATTTAACCTTGCCCGACCAAGGGCCGCTGCATTATCGCTTTACCGCTAATTCGGCCTTAACTGGGCTGAGCAGTCGGCTGCCGCCACCGCTTAATAAAAGCGCGGGGCGGGCTCAGCATAGCCAACTACAGCTTAGTGGCGATATTAATCAGGCCCAGTTGCAGCTAAATATAGGTGAGCATATTAACGGTCAAGCAAAGTTAGCTTTTGCTAACTCGGGGCCCCAAGTGCAACAGCTATGGCTATCTGCTGGTGCTGGGGTACGCGCGAGTCTACCCAGAGCACCGCTGGATATTGCGGTGCGCGTGCCCGACTTACCCATAGATGATTGGCTGGCATTATTGAGCGAGCTGCAAGACGCTTTGCCCAGTACGGGTGCGCCAAGCCAAGGACAGTCTAAGGCCGGTGGCATTAGCTGGCCTAGCCCGTATCGGGTAATGGCACAAGCGAGCCGTGCCGAGCTATGGCAGCAGCCGCTGAATCAGCTTAAATTATCCATTCAGCCGCTCAATAACAATCGGCAACAGCTGCAGATTAGTGCCGAGCAAGCCGAGGGCGGTATTCATTTTGGTGGCAACCAGCCGTTGCAGGCAAATTTTAAGCGGCTGTGGTTAGGGCAAGCCACCGCGGCAATCGATCAAGCTAAGCCCGCTGATAATCAATCTGGGCTGGACATTAATATACGGCCTCAGCAAGTTCCGGCGCTGCAATTCACTTGTGATGACTGTCGTTGGCAGCAGCTGGCGCTGGGTAAACTCAGCTTCGCACTACAGCCCGAACCCCAAAACAACAAGGTACTATTAAGCGAGTTTACCCTTAATGGTCCGTTGCTAAAAATGCAGGCGCAGGGACAATGGTTACAAGAAAAAAGTGTTAATTTAAGCCGCTTAGAATGGCAAAGTAGCAGCCCGTCTTTGCAGCGGGTGTGGCAGACGCTAGATAAAGAGTCGCCCTTTAGTGAAACCTCGGCACGGCTTGATGGCCAGCTACGCTGGTTAGATGTGCCTTGGCAGCCCAAGCTTGCCAATATGAACGGCACACTCGCCATAGACACTGGCGCTGGGGTGTTGCGTGAAATTAACGATAAAGGGGCCGGTTTGCTCTCGGTGCTTAGTTTAGAGTCTTTAATGCGCCGCTTGCGGTTAGACTTTCGTGATGTGTATGCCGAAGGCTTTTACTTTGACAGTATTACTGCCAGTGGCGAGCTGCGCAGTGGGGTGTTACACAACGAAGACTTACTTTTAAAAGGGGCTGCGGGTAACTTGCGGGGCAATGGTGGGCTCGACTTGGTTGCCGAACGGCTTGATTATCAGTTTGAGCTTACACCTAATTTAACCGGCAATTTGCCGGTGATTGCCGCCTTCGCCGTTACGCCCGTTGCAGGTCTGTATGTATTGGCGCTGTCTAAGGTGCTGGGACCGGTGGTCGATGTGTTTACGCGGATCCGTTATCAAGTAACGGGGCCACTGGCGGAGCCCAATATAACCGAGCTGGGCAGAGACAAAAAACGAGTCTCGGTGCCGGAGTAAGGGCGTCCCTTTGGGGAGCGGTAAGCCGTAAGCCGTCAGTTAAACAGAAAACCAAGTACAGATATGAGCAAAATGACAGGCGAAACACCGACTGAATATGCAGGTTGGTTTGGGTGTTTATCTTGAGCTTAAAGCTTACGGCTGCCCGAAGGGCTAGGCTGATAGCTATCTGTTAGCCGTACAATGAAGGAGCCGGTGATGGAATTGGTCGCGATTCAAATTAATGCCGGATCTGATTGGGAAGCGAATCGATCGCGTTTGGCCGGCTTATTACTACAATTACCCTCGCAGCGGCCGTTGTTGGTGTTACTGCCAGAAAATGTGGCGGTGTTCGGGTGTAAAAACGCCATACAGCAGGCGGCCGAACCCTTGGGTGACGGCCCCATACAAGACCAATTCAGCCAGTGGGCTCGCGATCATGGCATTTGGTTGGTGGTGGGCTCTATGCCAACCCGCATTGAAGGCAGCGCTCGCTTTCATGCCACCAGCTTGGTGTATAACGAGCTAGGCGAGCGCGTGGCTTATTATCATAAACTGCACCTGTTTGATGTGGATGTGTCCGATGAGCAGGGGCGCTATCGTGAGTCCGACAGCTATGCGCCGGGCGAAGAACTCTGCGTGGTAGACAGTCCGTTCGGGCGTTTAGGGTTGTCTATCTGTTATGATTTGCGTTTTCCGCAAGTGTATAGCGAGTTGCGCGCTAAAGGCGCCGACATTTTACTGGTGCCGGCGGCGTTTACTCGGGTAACTGGGCAGGCGCATTGGCAGCCTTTGTTGCAGGCCAGAGCCATAGAAAATCAGTGCTATGTGCTAGCAGCCGGACTATACGGTGAGCAAGGCGCACGGCAAACCTGGGGGCATTCGATGATTATTAGCCCGTGGGGAGAAATTGAACGCTGTTTGCCTAAGGGCGAGGGGCTGATTAGTACGCCCATAGACACAGAGCGACTGGCAGATATTCGTCGGCAAATGCCAGTGGCACAACATGCCCGCTTTAGCGCGGTCAGGAGAAATAAATGAGTATTGAACAACTTAATAACAGCATTTTAGTGCCAAACGACTTAGACATGGCACTGCTAAACGCGCAGTTGGCACGCCTGAGCCGACACCAGATTGATTTTGCCGATCTTTATTTTCAAAACAGCGTGCATGAGTCTTGGGTATTAGAAGACGGCATTGTAAAAGATGGCAGCTACAACATAGAGCAGGGTGTGGGTGTGCGCGCTATTAGCGGCGAGAAAACCGGCTTTGCTTATTCTGATGAGCTAACGGCGTCGTCACTCGACCAAGCGGTGAGTGCGGCACGCGGTATTGCAGAAAAAGGCGGCGATGGCCGTTTTAAAGTCGGCAAAGAGCGCGCCGTCACCAGCCGTTATATGGGCGTGAACCCGCTAGACAGCCTGACGCGTGAGCAAAAAATTGAACTGTTACAGCAAATGGACGCCTTCGGCCGCAGCTTAGACTCGGCAGTCACTCAGGTAATTGCGTCTATTTCTGGGGTGTACGAAGAGATTTTAGTGCTGGCCACAGACGGTACCTTAGCCACCGATTTACGCCCACTGGTGCGCCTAAACTGTTCGGTATTGGTTGAGCGTAATGGCCGCCGCGAACGCGGTGGCAGTGGTGGCGGCGGTCGCGTTGGCTATGAGTATTTCTTAGAAGAAGTCGACGGTCACCCCAGAGCCATGAGCTATGTAAAAGAGGCGGTACGCCAAGCCTTAGTTAACGTAGAGGCCATTGATGCCCCAGCGGGCACCATGCCCGTGGTATTGGGTGCTGGTTGGCCGGGCGTCTTGCTGCATGAAGCAGTAGGCCATGGGCTAGAAGGCGACTTTAACCGCAAAGGCTCGTCGGCTTATGCCGGACGCATTGGTGAAAAAGTGGCATCTAGTTTGTGCACCATTGTGGATGACGGCACCTTAGATAATCGCCGTGGCTCACTGACTATTGACGATGAAGGCACCCCCACCGGCTACAACGTGCTTATTGAAAACGGTATTCTCAAAGGCTATATGCAAGATAAGCTGAATGCCCGTTTAATGGGCGTGGCCCCCACCGGTAACGGCCGTCGTGAGTCTTATGCGCATCTGCCAATGCCGCGCATGACCAACACGTATATGTTGGGTGGTGAAACACCGCCAGAAGACATCATTAAGAGTGTGAAAAAAGGCATTTATGCACCTAACTTTGGTGGTGGTCAGGTTGATATTACCTCGGGCCGATTCGTGTTCTCAGCCTCAGAAGCTTACTTGATTGAAGACGGCAAAATTACCGCCCCTATCAAGGGCGCCACGTTAATTGGTAACGGCCCCGAGGCCATGAGCCAAGTGTCTATGGTCGGTAACGACTTAGCATTAGATGGTGGCGTAGGCGTATGTGGTAAAGAAGGCCAAAGCGTGCCGGTCGGTGTTGGCCAACCCACGCTTAAGTTAGATCAACTAACTGTAGGTGGCACTCAGTAGCCCGTATTTAGTACATATAGGGTAACCACAGTGCTAAGCGGTTAGTTATCGCGCTCGCCTTTGGCGGTTAGCTGTCACTTGGCTTTAAAAAATCCTGACTCACGTCAGGATTTTTTGTTATTAGCTCGACTCTTAAGTAATACCAATCTGAATAAAAAAGTGATCTATTTTAAAATTGGATACTAGAGGAAACAGAGTCCGCTCCCACGACCCGCCACTGGGCTAGCCATCTTTGCTGGGTAACGGCTGCGAATATTCACAGGATATTCGGTCCATGACCCAACAAAGATGCATGGCAGCAAGCTTCCCCATGGGGCCTTGGGAAATGCCATCCGACCGCCATGGATGGAGGAAATGTCGAAATGGCAGAAGCACTTTTCGGCCCTGGCATTGTCACGGTCGTGGGAGCTGATCTCGTTGCCTCTCTTTAAGCACCGAGCTGTCTGTAGGTCGAGCCCACAGTCGACTCTGTGGCATAGGGGCGGATGAAGAGAGCTACTCCACCGACCATCACATGACAAGGATGTCATGTGTTTGAGCGCCACAAGGATGTGTTTGCAGCGTGTCGGTGGAGTAGGCCCTTCGTTCGGCCTTTACAGAGCAGCTAAATAGATCAGTTACTTAGTCAGTTTGGTGTTAGGCATTATGCAGTTCACTAGAAAATCCATAAAAAGGAATACGACATGCCCAGTGTTAGTCTGCCGACTCATACCATTGTTGATGACTTTGTGGCGCCGGTGTGTGACGATTTTTTGCAGATATTATATCAAGATACCGACATCTTGTTGATCAACAAACCCAGTGGCTTGCTTAGTTTGTCGGGTAAGAATCCGCTTAACTGGGACTCAGTACATTATCGTTTGGTACATGGCCAAGCGGGGATGACCCCGGCCTTCCCAGAGGCAAAGTTACCGCACCGTTTAGACTTTGGCACCTCGGGTATTATGGTGGTGGCGCTAAATGCGCTGGCCGCTAAGCACCTTAATAAACAGTTTCAAGCACGCACCATTCAAAAGCGCTATCGCGCCATGCTCGAAGGCTGGGTGGCTGACGATCAGGGGCAGATTACGGCGGCGATAGCGAAAGACAAAGCTCATTTTCCACGGGTAAAAATATGCGCTGCTACCGGCAAGGCCGCCATCAGTGAATATCGGGTATTAGCACGTTTAGCGCAGCCGCAACGCAGCTTGGTGGAGTTTAATCCTCTCACTGGCCGCACTCACCAGTTGCGCATTCACAGCCAATCAATTGGCCACCCTATTCTTGGTTGCGACTTATATGGCAGTGCCACTAGCGAACAGCGGGCAGACCGGTTGCAATTGCATGCCAGTGATTTATATTTTGTGCATCCGACGAGCGGTGAGCCAGTGCACGGGCAATGCCCTTGTCCGTTTTAATACTTGCGCGGGAAGAGTGAGAGCAAGCGCTTACAGCCTACACATAAAGTTAGAGAATAGCGCGTCAATATGTCGTTATTAGCGTACAGTGAGCGTTTGTTAAGACTCACTACTTTAGGAAGCATTAATATGATTAGTTATGTCACTTTGGGTGTTAGCGACTTAGCCGCCGCAAAAGCATTTTATGGCGAATTACTGGCCGATATGGGCGCTAAAGTGCTGATTGATATGGACCGCATTAGCTTTATTGGTAAAAGCATGGCCGCACCCATGTTGGCGGTGTGCATCCCTTTTAACCAAGAGCCAGCACAAGCAGGCAACGGTACTATGGTGTCGTTTGCACCGGGCAGTAAAGAGGGCGTAGACGCTATGTACCACAAGGCCATCGCTTTGGGTGCGACTTGTGAGGGGGCTCCTGGTGAGCGCGTTGCAGATGTGTTTTACGGCGCTTATGTTAAAGATCCAGACGGCAATAAGCTGTGTTTTAATATTTTTATGTAAGACGTTTCCGCCTGCAGTTTAATAACGACTGCAGGCTTGCCTCCGCCAATTCCTACTCCCTCTTTCAATAGTGTTGAGTCGTCGGTTAGCCATAGTAACCAGTGCTAAGTTCATGAGTAGCCTAAAGCTAACCGCTTTACGCCAAAATCACCCTCGTATTTAGTAAGGCCGAGCTATTTTAGGTAAGAGTACTCTGCCGTCATCCTGACGAGCTTGCGAAAGTCAGGATCTCGTTTGTCCCTTAGCGCCAATATAAAGACAGTTAATACTGTAAATAAGCTGTTAGGGAACAACTTGTTCGATTGTTTTATTTTGTAGTTTTGGTCTTTTATTTAAAAATATTGCGCTTGTTTTTTATTTTTTTTTGGTAGTAGTTATTTTCATACAAAAAAACACTTATACTAAACCGCTATTAACTCCTTTACAGCCTAAGTCAATAGTAATAAGTTAAGTAGGTTACTACTTTTTCTTGTTTTAATAAAAAGCAAATGTACGTACTTCGATACTCGCTCTTGCGCCAACATTTGGATCTTGATCTGGGTATTCAAAAGCCGTGTGTGGTGTAAACCGAGCTACACCATCTTTCACGGAGTCGAAGCCTTTAATAAGAACAACTTCAGCGTGATTCATTTCTGAAAAATAGACCCACTTCTGCTCAGCAGCTTTACGCAATGCATATATTTCACCAACATGATCTGTATCTGGAAAATGAATTTTGGATAGCAGTAAATCTTTTTGATTAACACTAGCTGCATTACAAAATGCTAAGGGTGAGCGCTTTACAATATCCACCAAGGGACGCCAAACATTAATCTGGATCATTCGACGCCCTTTGAGTTTAGCAAACTGCTCCACTCCAATGCGCTCTTGTGCACGAGACTGAGCCGTCTGCTCAGTATAATCATTATGAACATGATGCGCGGGTTTACGGCTGCTATCTGCAGAGCCACGTCTTACAGTATGATCAAAAACAAAAACATCTTTCACACCGGTGGCTTCTTTAATAATCGCAATCACTTCGTCATAATAACTAGCTTCAATAGCTTTTTCGTCTATAAAATCTTTATGTTTTGTCGGGGCTGTAACTAATTGAAAGCCTTGTTTGTGAACTGAAAATGTTTCTTGTGAACTGCGCGCATCATCAATAGTGGCTGGCATAAATGCATAAGCATCATTGTATTTTTGTGGAGCCGCTCCACCAGAGTAAAAAACTTCAGGAGCGAGAGTGCTTTCTGGCTTAATATAATTAAGTTCAGATTCGATTTGACCAGATGTTTTCATTGTTGAGGTTTTTGTTGAGGATGCTGTCGTCATCTTAAGAGTTGCCCTTTTATACTGTAACTAGTTTTGTGTCACCTTAATATGACCATTATACCTATTTAAAAAAACTCAACAAAGCATGATAACTTCTGTGCAACAGAAGAAAATGTTTGTATGAAAATCTATGCTGGGGCAAGTGCTGAATATACAGGTGTAGCTTCGCGCGTTACAGGCAGTGCGATAGCAGAAATTATTTGTACAAGGCGAGGTAAAAAATGCTTGCGGTTAATTGCACAGTTTTCGCAACAACAATTTTAATTCTTTTTCAAGCCAGTTAGCAAAAAGTTTAACTTGGGATCTAGGGTTTAGCGGGGTAATAATGTAATACCCCCAATTTGTTGATAGAAGGTTATTAGGGTAAAGGTTTATTAAAGTCCCTGCAGCTATTTCGCTATGTACAAGGTGTTCACGCACCAGTGCAACACCTTGACTAAGTTTTGCCATTTCTATTGCAACTAAGGATGCATTTACCTCTAAAAAGTTAGTGTTATCAAACTCGGTAACTCCGACTTTATTTAACCACTCTCGCCAGTTAGGATAACTTGAATTTTCCATGGTTATATCGCGAATTAAAGTTTGCTTAAGTAAGCCTGAAGTTCCGGCTATTTCTGGGTGTGCTTTTAATAATTTAGGGCAACAAACAGCTAGAAGGCTTTCATTCTCAGCTAATGAAATAACATTAAAGCTTGACCAATCCTCTGCTTTTTCAGCGTATCGAATGACAATATCAAATTCACCTGTAGTTAAATCGATCAGGCGGTTTGTTATATCTAACTTAACGTCTATATCAGATTCGTCATTCAAAATCTTAGGTAAAATCGGTACTAACCACTTAGAGGTAATCGATGGGGAGGTGCTAATAGTTAAAGCTCCCGATTTTGACAAGCCATTTAATCTATCAGTAACACTTGATAAACACCTAAATGCTTCACTCAAGCTTGGCAGTACATTGAGTGTTTCTTGGGTTGCTGTAAGCTTTTTCCCTCCTTTATTACGTATGAAAAGCTGTATGCAAAAGTAAGACTCCAATGTGCGAACTAATTGCCCAATAGCTTCAGGGGTGACACCTATTTCATCAGCTGCGGCTTTAAAGCTACCTAATCGGGCTGTCGCTTCAAAGGCTCTTAGTGCATTAAGGTGCTTAGGTGTTTTCATACAAATTTTTTCTTTGCTGTAGGGGTAAGTTAAGTCATTGTCATTTGCTTGTTGGTGTTTGGCAAGACGTTATTATTGCAACACTACAATTTAACTAGAGACTTAGGTAAATTTGTCAGGGTAATTGCTCAAGCTGGTCTAAAATGCTCAAAGTCAAGGTTAGTGACAAAGTGGCGGTTCGTTGTTATCTCTACTCATTCCACGCTTTGATCAGTTATATTTTTTAATCGTTATGTGTTTGCCATTCAATCAACGTATAACAAGGTAAATCAATTAGGAAAAATACAGTTTGTCTCTTTTTTGCAAAATAACGAAAAAAAGTAGCCAATCAACAATTTCCTATTATTTAAGCGTTAGTGTGCTAATCGGGGAGAGGCTGTTAGGACTTCAAGCTAAAAAATAATCGAGAAAATAACACCGTCTTCGTTTTGGAAACTGCCAGCCTTTATTTAGCTGCTAGCAGATCTTGCCTGCAGGCAACTCGGTGCTTGAAAAATCCGTATCAAGTCCCGAATTTTTTGCCTCGTCGTCATCACGTAGCTGGCTGATGATGACGATAAAATCAGGCTATTGGTTGTACTAAGCTGCTGTTAGATGAACTTTTAACATGAGTGGCTTGATAGTATTCTTACTTTGGTACACTTCTGTATGGAGCGAGCCAAAACTGTCGATTGTTACTTATTTCTCGAGCATCGCTTCAAAATCAGTACCCATCCCTCTGTTTTTAGATGCTTCAGTCTTTTTTATTGCAGAGTAGGGCAATCAATTTATATTGCTCATACCAAGGGTTACTCTTGGATATTTTCTTTAATATGGCTGGTATGTTAGTATTTTAGGGATTTGTTGCGTGTAACGATAAAAAATGGAGAAAAGATAATAATGAAAATTGTAATTTTAGAATCTCTAGGGATTAGTGATGAAGAGTTCAATTTAATAACAAAACCATTAGCTGATAGTGGCCATGAGTTAGTTGTATATAACGATGGGAAGACAGATGATGAGACTCTTAAGGTTAGGGTCAAAGATGCAGATATTTTAGTGCTCGCTAATACGCCACTGAGTGGTGAAGTTATCGACGAAGCAGGGAGGTTAAAATATATTTCAGTAGCCTTCACAGGTTATAACCATATCGATTTAGAAAAATGTAAAGAGAAAGGGATTAAAGTCTCAAATGCCGCAGGTTATAGCACAAACTCAGTAGCAGAGCTTACTTTTGGGCTAATAACTGCACTGTTACGTAATATTGTACCTTTAGATGGTGTAACGAGAGAGGGAGGTACAAAAAATGGTTATAGACAGATTGATTTAAATGGTAAAACCTTGGGAATATTAGGTACTGGAGATATAGGTAGCGCAGTAGCTAAATTAGGTTTAGCTTATGGTTGTCACGTCATTGCTTATAACAGAAGCGTAAATACAGAACTAATAGAAAAAGGTGTTGAATATAAGTCGCTAGATGAAGTGTTAAAGACGAGTGACATTGTTACCCTTCATATACCGCTAACAGATGAAACCAAAAACTTAATTGATAAAGATAAGCTAGCACTGATGAAAACTAGTTCATATTTAATCAACACAGCAATTGGACCGGTTGTTGATAATGGTGCATTGGCAGAAGCACTGCACAATGGGACCATCGCTGGCGCCGGTTTAGATAGAGTAGATATGGAACCACCGGTTCCCGTAGATTACCCTATCCTACATGCTCCGAATACTGTTCTTGTTCCGCATGTCGGATTTGCAACAGATGAAGCAATGGTAAGAAGAGCCAAAATTACATTTAACAATATTATTAAATGGGAAAAAGGCAAACAAGAAAATACAGTTATTTAAAACAGCCCAAAACAAAGCTATCGTCACGCCTTGACCTTGGCCGTACCATCATCGATAAAGGGGGTCTGCTCAGCCGCGGCAGGATGGCGCGGCTGAGCCTTTACGGGGCGAGCTTGTCTCGCCGTGACGAACTATTTTAGCCTAATCGAACATCCAGTGAATGTTCGCAGTTGGCCAAAATTGTGAGTGGCGCACTAGCGGCGAGTCGGAGGAGTCGTGCCCTTTGCCTGCCCTCACACAGCATCCTAGCCGAAACCGATCCAACCCAAGATCCTGACGTGCGTCAGGATGACGGCAAAAAACACCGAACCTGCAGGTTCGGTGTTTTTTTAGCTTGGCGTTCTTTGTTTTTCTTCCAGATTTCAGCTTACGGCTTACCTGCCAGTCGCCGCCGTTGGTCAGCTTGTCGGTGACCTGATTTACTGCCTTCTTGAAAACTAACAAAACACCCATGTTAAGTGGCTGATTTTTCCTTCGGCATCTAAACTTACTAGATTCAAATTTGGTGTGTTGAGGAGGCTCCGATACCCAGATCACGTTCTACCCGAATGAGTTTGGAGGATACGCCCTTTTACCATAGTGTCAGTCGCACGATGAGAAGGGCGCTTTTATAGATTAATGACTCGTCGCTGCTTTTATTAAGACCTTACAAATAAACATTTCCGATTTTATCTTTATTTTTCCGTGGGGTCTGTGGATTCCGTTGCAAAAAATTATTGAATCTCTAAAAGTTCTACTTCAAAAATAAGTAACGAACCGGGGGTTATATTTCCGGTTGCGCTGTTGCCGTATGCTAGTTTAGACGGAATGAAAAATTTAAATTTATCACCCACTACCATTAATTGCACACCTTCTGTCCATCCTCTGATCACGCGATTTAAAGGAAAGCTGATGGGTTCGTTACGGTCTACTGAACTATCAAATACAGTGCCGTCTAATAGCGTGCCATGGTAATGCACTGTTACTGTTGAGCTGGCAGTGGGATGAACTGTTCCTTCACCCTTTGTTAATATTTTATATTGTAAACCTGAAGCAGTTTCGAATATGTCATTGTTCGCTTTGTTGGTTGCTAAAAACTCGCTTCCTATCGTTATGTTTTCGGCGGCGGCCTTTTTATTATTTGAATTTCTAATAAAGTAAAATGCCACTACTAAAATGACGACCACTAAAATAACAAACTTCATTACATATCCTTTAATGTTGAGATGTTTGCATTCTAACACTCAATTGATTTGCGCTTCTAGTCAGGCGGTTTAGCATTTTGGTATGAGGTGGCTATGTACGCTCTAGCAGATCCGAAAAGTGAGGCTAGAATGTTAGTTGTAGAGCCTAAAGGCGGGCGCATAGCAAGGCTAATCAAAAATGCCAGCAAGCTCAGGGTTGGTCCGTGTTGACTGCGTTAAGGATGGCAAGGAGGTTATCGTGAAAGGAAGTTGCTTATGTGGCGCCATAAAGTATGCAGTCTCTAGGCTGGATATGCCGATCATTTTTTGTCATTGCAAAACGTGTAAAAAGGCACACGCAGCGCCTTTTAACGCTACCGCTGGTGTAGCAAGAGAAAACTTTAGATGGTTACAAGGGCGCGACAAGCTTGCTAGCTTTGAGTCTAGCCCAGGCAAGATCAGGCATTTTTGCTCCATATGTGGCACACACTTAGTGGCTGAAAAACCGGCTCAACCCCATGTCATACTGCGAGTGGCCAGTTTAGATGAAGATCCTGGGGTTAAGCCTGAGGCTCACATTTGGACCAGTCATGACGTTGAATGGTTGCAGGGTGAAGGTATAGTTGCTTATAAAGAAGGGCGATTAGAGACCTGATATCTTGCCGATTTGTGCTGCCTCGGCACCTTGGCTCCGTTGCAAAATATTATTGGTGTGAGTAGATGCAATGCTCATCAGCTATATTTTTCTACCTTGGTCCAGCAAGATAGTAATAACAGTTAAGGCGAGGGTTGCTAGGAGAGTGAAAATAAATAAATAAATAAATAAATAAATAAGGTAAGTGTAGTCATGTTTATTAATGATGGGCTGTGTTGGCTATTTTATAATATTGAGAGGTTAATATGATCGAACGATTTAGTAATGTCGAGATAGATGCTTCGCTGCAAGAGCTTAACAACGGCTCTGAAAAATTATGGACCATTAAGGATGATAAATTACATCAAGAATTTAAGTTTGCTAATTTTGTTGCGGCATTTGGCTTTATGACAAAAGTGGCGATGCTGGCAGAAAAGGCGAATCATCATCCCGAATGGTCCAATGTCTATAACAGAGTGGTTATAAATTTAACGACTCATGAAGCTGGCGGTATATCGAAGAGAGATTTTGAGTTGGCTAAAAAGATCGCAACATTAATGTAACTTTTTAGAGGCGATTGATAGTGTCAACAGACAGCTCAAGTGCAGATGGGCGAGCTTATCACGCTGATATGCGCTGTTTTAGCCTAATCGAACACACCATAAAGGTGTGCAGTTGGCTAAAACGGTGAGTGACACACCCAGCGTCGAGTCGGAGGCCGTACGGCTGCCGTGAAAAACTCTGCACGGCCCATCACCTGAGCACCGCAAAAAACCATTAGTATCAGCTTGAATAACCTTACATTTCTCTAATTCATGCGGTTATAGCTGTAATGACATTTCTTTTATCGACATCAGTCGCACTTCTTGTTCTTTAGCGTAGTAAATTAAGCTACATTAATGGCATGATTTTAGAACAAGGTTGTAACATTGTGTGTCGCCCATGCGACACGGCTTCGATCCACTGTTAAGAGGGAACTTTAATGCTTAAAACGACCGTTAAGGCACTGGCTTGTGCTGTATCACTGGGATTGGCTGGTTTAGCTACGGCTGCCGAGCCTATTGTGATCAAATTTTCGCACGTAGTTGCCGAGCACACGCCAAAAGGCCAAGGTGCATTGTTGTTTAAAAAACTGGCGGAAGAGCGTCTACCTGGGCAAGTAGAAGTAGATGTGTATTCCAACTCATCGCTATTCGGTGACGGGAAAGAGATGGAAGCCTTGTTACTGGGTGATGTGCAGTTAATTGCCCCTTCACTGGCTAAGTTTGAACACTATTCTAAACCGATTCAGATTTTTGATTTGCCATTTTTGTTTGACAACATTGAAGCCGTTGACCGCTTCCAAAAAGGCCCTGTGGGTCAAGAGCTGTTAACCAGCATGGAAGATAAAGGCATTACTGGTTTAGGCTATTGGCACAATGGTTTGAAGCAGTTATCTGCCAATAAGGCGCTGCGCGTTCCTAAAGATGCGCGTGGTTTAAAGTTCCGAGTACAAGCTTCTGCCGTACTGGATGAGCAGTTTAAAGCGTTGCGCGCTAACCCTCGTAAAATGAGCTTTGCAGAAGTGTATCAAGGCTTGCAGACCGGTGTAGTTAACGGTGCAGAAAACCCGTACTCCAATATTTACTCGCAAAAAATGCACGAGGTACAAAAGTACATTACCGAGTCTAACCACGGTTTGCTCGACTACATGGTGATTACTAACACCGAGTTCTGGAATGGTTTACCAGCGGATGTGCGTACTGAGCTGACTGAAATCATGAGTGAAGTAACGGTTGAAGTGAACAAGCTTGCTGAAGAAATTAACCAGCGTGATAAACAGTCAATTATTGATAGTGGCAAAAGCGAAATTATTACATTAACGAAAGAGCAGCGTGATCAATGGCGTGAGCAGGTTAAGCCGGTGTGGAATATGTTTGAAGAAGACATTGGTGCAGAGCGCATCAAGGCAGCAGAAGCCTCTAACCAGCAGTAACTGAGCGAGTCGTCACGCGGTCATTGTGCTGCGTGACGACTGATTTAGCGCTCGTTAGTCGTGTCTGAGTTTTGCTATCCGTTTCGGGGTGAATATTTATGAATGCTGCGCGCCTGATTTGGGACCGCTTTGAAGAAGGTTTTATTGTTTTTTTACTGGCGGTAATGACGCTAGTCACCTTTGTTTATGTGATTTTTAATAACTTTTATACTTTTTTTTATGCAGTAGGTGCGTATTTTTCAGAAAGCTCTGAAGGTGTGTCGGAGTTTTTTTATACCATTGGTGACTTCATTTTAGACATAGTGCAAACCATGACGTGGAGTAATGCCTTAACCAAGGCCTTGTTCGCTTGGCTGATTTTCTTTGGTTTGGCCTATGGCGTACGTATTGGTGGGCATATTGGTGTTGATGCTTTAGTTAAATTAGCCTCGCGGCCCGTGCAGCGCATCATTGCCATTGTTGCTTGTGTTGTTAGTTTGGCTTATGCCGGGCTGTTGAGTGTGGCCAGCTTTGAGTGGGTCAGTACCTTAATGGAAGTTTCGATTGGTGCTGATGATTTAGCGCAGTTTGGCATTAAGCAATGGTATATCGGTGCCATTGTCCCTTTTGGTTTTGCTTTGGTGTTTATTCGTTTTTTTGAGATTTTAGTGCGGATAATTCGCCACCAACAAGTGGGTTTAGGCTTGGCTGATGAAGCCGCCGATGCCATGAAATTGTCTGAGACAGAGGAGTCTAAAAAATGACAATTCTGTTTTTGTTTGTCGCGTTATTTGCGCTGATGTTTATTGGGGTGCCGGTTGCGATATCGCTCGGCTTAGCTGGCTCTGTCACTATTATGCTGTTCAGCCCCGACTCGGTACGGTCGCTGGCGATTAAGCTATTTGAAACCAGTGAGCACTATACGCTGTTAGCTATTCCGTTCTTCTTGCTGGCGGGGTCGTTTATGACCACCGGTGGGGTGGCGCGGCGCTTAATTGATTTTGCCAACGCCAGTGTTGGGCACATTCGCGGTGGTTTGGCGATTGGTGCTGTATTGGCGTGTATGTTGTTTGCCGCGTTATCGGGCTCTAGTCCGGCAACGGTTGCGGCGGTGGGCTCAATTGCCATTGCTGGCATGGTGCGCTCGGGTTATCCCAAGCCGTTTGCCGCAGGTATTGTTACCAATGCGGGTACGTTGGGTATTCTGATCCCGCCCTCGGTGGTGATGGTTGTTTATGCTGCTGCCACGGAAACCTCAGTGGGCACCTTGTTTATGGCCGGTGTGGTACCGGGGGTATTACTGGGCGTGGTATTGATGGCGGCAATTTATATTATTGCGGTGAAGAAAAATCTACCGGCATTACCTAGAGCCACTGTTCGTGAGTGGTTAAGCTCGGCGCGCAAAGCTGTGTGGGGCTTGCTGCTGATGGTTATCATCTTGGGTGGAATTTACTCAGGGATGTTTACTCCTACCGAAGCCGCAGCAGTGGCAGCTGTGTATTCTGCTTTTATTGCGTTGTTTGTCTATAAAGACATGCGCGTTAGAGAGGCGCCAAAGGTGGTGTTGGAGTCGGCAAAACTCACCATTATGTTGATGTTTATTATTGCCAACGCCATGTTGTTTGCCCACGTGTTAACCACAGAGCAAATTCCTCAGCAAATTACTGAGATGGTGTTAGAAGCCGGGTTGCAGCCATGGATGTTTTTGTTGGTGGTGAATATTGTGCTGCTAATTGCGGGCGCATTTATGGAGCCCTCGGCGATTATTCTGATTTTGGCTCCTATCTTGTTCCCGATTGCCATACAGCTAGGGATTGACCCGATTCACCTCGGTATCATTATGGTGGTGAATATGGAGATCGGCTTGATTACACCGCCGGTGGGGCTCAACTTGTTTGTGACCTCTGCCGTAACCGGTATGCCGCTGTCTGAAGTGATTAGGGCCGCGATGCCGTGGCTGATGATTCTGTTGGGCTTCTTGATGCTAGTGACCTATGTGCCAAGTATTTCGATGGGTTTACCACGCTTACTTGGAATGTAGCTTAATGGCGTAGGGCCTGAGGCGTGACACGAAGCGGCTGATAGCGACAGCGCCAGCCGTTTCTTAGTAAATAGTTAAGTAAGAGAACCACTAACTCATAAAATAAATAGCTAGATATTATTGTTGTAAATTTAAATTTGTTATTTTCTATGTTACTTCAATGGTCAGTGTTACTCAGTGGATTTTTACTCTGCTGATTTTGTTGGAAATAGGATTAAATTACACTGGAAGAAGGGTCACGTATATTTAAATTAGACGATACTTCAGGTGGTTTAATGTCGGTATTGTTTTTTAAAGTGAAACTTAGAGGTTGAAATGAAATCGATTAGTGTGTTTGAAATTATAAAAGTAGGCATTGGTCCGTCTAGTTCTCATACTATGGGGCCTTGGAATGCTGCTGAGTTGTTTTTGAATGTCATTCGCAAAGACCATAAGCTATCTGAAGTTAAAGAGGTGTTTGTTGAGTTTTTTGGTTCATTAGCCAAAACGGGCATTGGACACGGAACCGATATTGCCGGAATGCTAGGGCTTTCTGGTGAAGATTTTAAAACGATTGATACTAAAAAAATAACAGAAAAAATAGATGCGATAAAGTCAGCGGGTACGCTTAAGTTAGGTGCTGAAGTAGAGGTTCCATTCGTATATGGCCATCACTTGATTTTAAATATGTCTAAAAATTTAGATTTCCATCCTAATGGGATGATTTTTAAAGCTATTTTTAATGATGGAACCGAACTAGAGCAGGATTATTACTCAATTGGTGGTGGATTTGTAGCCACACAAGAAGAAACTTCGGCCGATGAGGTTCTTACGCAGACTTTATATCCATGTCATCATGGAAAAGATGTACAATTTTATTGTGATAAATTAGAAGTTTCATTTTCAGATTTAGTTTATATTAATGAAGAAAGCTGGCGTACGAGAGAAGAAATAGATGCGCACGCATTGGATATTTGGGAAAACATAAAGAACTGCATCTACAAAGGAGTAACTCAAGAAGGTATTTTACCCGGAGGTTTAAGAGTTGTTCGTAGAGCGGCAGGATTAAATAGGAAGTTGTTAGGGGCGGATAATAAATATAGAAATCAAGCGCAATGGTATAAAATGGTGTTTGATGCTGAGACAAATTTTGTAAATATAAATAAGTGGATTTCTTGTTTTGCATTGGCAGTTAATGAGGAAAACGCAAGCTTTGGACGAATTATTACGGCGCCAACTAATGGTGCAAGCGGAATTATTCCTGCCGTCTTAATGTACTCTCAGGCGTTTACTGAGTTTTCAGGAGACGATGCAGTTATTCGTTTTTTATTGGTCGCAGGAGAAATTGGCACTTTATTTAAGAAGAACGCGACAATTTCTGCAGCCATGGGCGGATGCCAAGCAGAAACTGGCGTGTCGTCAGCAATGGCAGCGGCAGGTTTAACTGAAATTATGGGCGGAACACCCGGGCAAGTATTGATGGCAGCCGAAATAGCAATGGAACATCACTTGGGATTAACTTGTGATCCAGTCGGTGGCTTGGTGCAAATACCGTGTATTGAGCGAAATTCAATGGGTGCTATTAAAGCGATTACTGCTGCAAATATTGCCATTGAAAGCGACCCTGCCAATGCCCGAGTTACTTTGGATGAGGTGATTCAAACTATGTGGGAGACCGCTCAAAGTATGAATGATCGCTTTAAAGAAACGTCAGAAGGCGGACTTGCGATTGCTGTGAATATTACAGAATGTTAATTGATAAGTAAGTTTAATTAACTGACAAGACACCCATGTAAACTGGTTTGTTCTTTCGTTTGATATTGGCCACTATTGTGGCCAATTTTTTTGAGCAGCGCCGAACGTGAAAAATGCCTCTAACATGGGTGGTTATGTAAGCGACAAGCTGGGTTTCCCGTTGCAAATTATAGTACGGGGCCAATGGTTGCGATGACGTTATTCCAGATCCGTCGGTAATAGGGCCAGGCAAGCACCGTGGCCAGTTCCACCGTTTCGGAGCTGGCGATATAAGTTTGCTGGCGTTCGAAAATTGCCATGGTCATGGCTGGATCTTGCAGCAAAATATTGTTCTCGTAATTCAGGTCAAAGCTGC
The DNA here is from genome assembly GCF_042676125.1 of Oceanisphaera ostreae. Classification (NCBI taxonomy): domain Bacteria; kingdom Pseudomonadati; phylum Pseudomonadota; class Gammaproteobacteria; order Aeromonadales; family Aeromonadaceae; genus Oceanisphaera; species Oceanisphaera ostreae. Next base: position 90,797 of record NZ_JBHTJS010000058.1, on the reverse strand, counting down.
GTAGATCAAGGTTTGAAGAACCAATCAGACTGACACAGCCGTCAATAGTCAGCGTTTTTGCGTGCAGCAGACCGCCTTTAAATTCATAGATGACACAACCCGCATCAAGCAGCTGATGGTAGTAACTGCGGCTAGCAGCAGAAACAATCCAGCTGTCATTCACCTTCGGATAAATTAGCGTAACGGCAACGCCGCGGTGTGCAGCAGCGCACAGCGACTCTAAAAGCGTGGCATCAGGCACAAAGTAAGGCGTAGAAATTGTCAGCTCGGTTTGTGCGCTGGCAATTAGGTTGGCGAACAGCTGTGGTGTTGCGCCACGACGTTCCGTCGGGCCGACGCCCATTACCTGCGCCGGAAATCCTCCTGAAATTGGTACGGCTGATGGTTCGGTTTTTTGCTCAGCGTTTAGCTCGATCTGTAATTTAAATTGGTCCAACGATTCGCCGGTGGAGTGCATCCAGTCACTGGCGAATAATAGTTGGTTTTGGGCGACCACTGGGCCTTCAAAGCGCAGCATGATATCCACCCACGGGCCGTACTTCGCCTTGGGTAAAAACTCGGGGTCTGCCGAGTTGCGGCTGCCGCAATAGGTAATACTTGCGTCAATTACGGTGATTTTGCGGTGGTTTCTTAGGTCGAAGCGACTAAGTAGGATGGTGCGGATTAGATTTCTAAACGACAGCGCCACCGCAAGTTCTACTCCAGCATCTTGCATGCTTTGCCACAGCTTGGATTTGATTAACGCCCGAGAGCCGAGCCCGTCCGCCATTGCACGGCAGGTCACGCCTCGTTGCGCGGCCCGAATCAACGCTTGTGCGACATCTCCGCCGGTATGGTCGTCAAGCCAGATGTAATAGAGCACATGCACGTGATCGGTGGCGGCATCTATGTCTGCGACCAGCCGTGCTCGTGTTTCATCGCCGTCAGCCATCAGTTCAGCGCTATTTCCGTCCACGGTGTGAAATCCGTTAATTGATCCGGCATAGCGAAAACCTGGGCGATAGAGCGGCTCGATCAGCCGCTCGACACTGGTCCTGTCCCCCATAAAACCCAGTGCTTTCGCCCGAATTTCATCAAAAATCTCGTCGTGACGTTTGACGGCGCGTTTGCCAATATCAATTTCGCCAAACAAAAAATAGGCGGCAACGCCAAAATATGGCAGCACGTTTAAGACGATAAACCACGCCAAACGCCCGGGGGGCGATAAGTCATCGCGAAGTAAAATTCTAGCTGTAAATGTCATAACCAAAAGAAAGTGAAGAGTAAGAACAACGGTCATTTATTTTCCTATCCTATCCATATTCATTTAAGGCCTGCATTTACAGCATAATATTTTGTTCTGGCAGCACTTTTGGAGCCGCCATAGCGAGATTACGCAGGCACCTAATTTCAGGCATCAATAACGCTCAACCATAGCATGAGGCCTAGTGCATGGCAGAATAAAACTAACAAGACACTGATGTTAATGACACTGCCAGAATGATGCTAATATCTCAGGTGTTGCTTTAACATCAGCATCAGCCTTCAACTATTTTTCTAGGTAAGCTTGGCTGTTCAGCGTCGTCGCAGCGCGACGAGACTTGAGTTCTCACGCTGCAGCGTGGGAGAAATGCGCAATTATGAAAATTGGTAATATACGTGGTTATTGAAGTTAAAAATGTATCTGTAGGCGAAGTGACTTGTGCAACGTGTCAGGCATGCTGTTGTCGTTTAGAAGTCATGCTAATTAGCGACACTGGTGTCCCCAAAGAGCACATTACCCAAGATCAATGGGGGGGAGAAACCATGCTGCGGTTAGCAGACGGTTGGTGCTCGGCAATAGACCGTGAAACCTTTCTGTGCACTATTTATGAACAGCGGCCGTGGATTTGTCGAGAGTTCGAAATGGGGTCAGATGAATGTCGTGATGAAAGAGCAGATTTATTATAAGGTATTGCGGTACGCCATACGTAAGCTAGGTAAATTTGCCGAGGTACAAGATCGTCCCTGCGGGATTCTTTAGCCGTCACCCTGACGAGCTTTCGAAAGTCAGGATCTCGCCTTTGGTTTTAGGGGCAGCACTCAGAGATAACTGAGTAGCTTCCTCCAACCCGCTTAAACCGCATCCATGCGGCGCTCAGCACATGACTTCGATCGCCATGGATGGCGGAAATGCCGAAATGGCAGGAGCATTTTTCGGCCCGGTCATGTGATGGTCGGCTGAGGTTATCTCAGTTATCTCTTCTTATACTCTTGAGTCGCCGATGAGCCAAAGCTACAGATAACATAGTGTTTCTGTAGTCTGGTCATGTTTGGCAGAAAGCCCCGAACCAGCAGGTTCGGTGCTTATTTTTAGTTTGGCGCTATCTCGCTTTTCTGACCGCTGTTAGCTTTTTACTTACCGCAGCTATTAAGCGGTGACCTTGTCTCTTGTTTTAAAATCGCCACTGCGCACTAACTGATCGGTGACTTTATTCACAGCCTTGGCGGTGCGCTCGACTATGTTGTCGATATCATCTCGGTTGACCACCAGCGGTGGTGCAAAGCCAAGAATGTCGCCGTGGGGCATGGCGCGGGCGATTAGGCCTTGTTCCAAACACGCTGCGGCAACTTGTGGCCCCACTTTAAGACTTGGGTCAAAGTGCTGACGTTCGGCTTTATTGCTCGAAAACTCCAGAGCGTGGAGTAAACCGACGCCGCGGGTGTCGCCGATAAGCGGATGATCGGCAAAAGTCTCATGCATGCGTTGCTGCAAATAAGCACCGGTGTCGCGGGCGTTTTCGGTTAAGTTCTCGCGGGCAATAATATCTAAGTTACACAAAGCCGCTGCCGCACCAATAGGGTGGCCAGAGTAAGTGTAGCCATGGCCGAAGGCACCCCATTCATCGGTACCTTGCTCTAACACCTTCCATACTTTATCGCCGACAATTACCCCAGATAATGGCTGATACGCCGAGGTTAAGCCCTTGGCAATGGTCATTAAGTCGGGCTTCATATCGTAGTGCAACGAACCAAAGTCTGATCCTAGGCGTCCAAAACCACATACCACTTCATCGGCAATTAACAAAATGTCATATTTATCGAGCACGCGATTAATTTCAGCCCAGTAGCCTTCAGGTGGGGGCACTATGCCACCGGTGCCCAGCACGGGTTCGCCGATCATGGCGGCAACGGTGTCTGGCCCTTCGGCCAAGATCATTTTCTCTAACTCATTGGCACAGTGGTGCGAAAACTCGCGCTCGCTCATGTCGTGATCCGCGCGGTGATAATACACAGGTGCTAGCGTGTGCTTGATACGGGACAAGGGCAGGTCGAAGTGAGCATGAAAGGTATCTAGCCCGGTGAGTGAACCCGCTGCAATGGTCGAGCCGTGGTAGCCGCGGTCTCGCGAGATAATTTTCTTCTTCTGTGGCAGGCCGCGCACGTTGTTGTAGTACCACACTATTTTCATTTGAGTTTCGTTAGCGTCACTACCCGACATGCCGTAGTACACCTTGCTCATACCGGCCGGTGCCATTTTGATGATGCGATCCGAGAGCTCAATTAGCGCCTCGTTACTGTGGCCCACATAGGTGTGATAGTAAGCCAGCTTTTTTGCCTGCTCATAAATGGCTTCGGCCATTTCGGAGCGGCCATAGCCGATGTTTACACAATACAGCCCAGCAAAAGCGTCGATCAGCTCGATGCCGGTGGAGTCGGTAATACGAATGCCTTGGGCGCCGGTAATAATGCGGCCTTTAATCTCGCCATGGGCATACTGCTTAAGGTGCGTTGATGCGTGAAATATATTCTGGCGATCCATTTCTAACCATTTTTGAGTGTCTAAAGTCATGATGCTCTCCTTAATTTTCATGATGCTAAATGGCAATAATTTTTTCTTAAAGACTAAGAAATTCTTTGCAATGGAATCCACGGAATCCACGGAAAAATTAAGATGAGATAAGGTCAAAAAATTCTTATGGGTTAGACCTTACAAATAATGATCTTTTTTCTCCTTTGATATGGAGCTTCGTCCGTGCGTACGTACTGTGTTCTCGTAGCAACAATGGGTTTTTCTGGGGTTAGTGTGAAATGTCGTCCCCTTCACCCTTCACTCATTAATCCGCCTAGGCAGTAGTATTTAAGTTGGCTGTATTCATCGAAGCCGTGGCGGCTGCCTTCGCGGCCTAAGCCCGATTGTTTAACACCGCCAAAGGGAATGCCGTGGCCGGTCATTTTCACCGAGTTAACCGACACCATGCCAAACTCTAAGCCGCGCAGCAGTTGCCAAATGGTGCGAATATCGTGGCCATATACATAGGCGGCTAGCCCATATTCGGTGTCGTTGGCCTGAGTAATCAGACTAGCAATGTCGTTGTAGGGCAGTACACCGGCCACAGGGCAAAAGTTTTCTTCGCGAAATACCTTCATTTGCGCCGTTACATCAGCCAACAGCACCGGCATAAAGAAGTTGGTGCCAGGGGTGTGTTCTTGGCTGCCGGCAATAAGCCGTGCCCCTTTAATAATGGCGTCATCTACTAACTCTTGCGCTTTGTCGACCGCTTCGCGAAAGATAAGCGGACCCATGGTCACGTCTTTATCGAAACCATTGCCAACTTTGATGTGGGCCATTTCGTCGGCAAACGCCTGCAAAAAGGCCTCGTACTTCGCTTGGGGTACAAAAATACGGTTGGCGGCTAAGCAGTCTTGTCCTGAAGTTTGAAATTTAGCGGCCACGGCGGCTTTGGCGGCCTCGGTAATATCCATGTCTGGCAGCACAATAAAAGGCGCGTTGCCGCCTAGTTCCATCGAGCATTTTTTGACGGTGCTGGCCGCTTGGGCGAGTAGAATTTTGCCGACGCGGGTAGAGCCGGTAAATGATAGGGCGCGCACTTTGTCGGACTGACATAGCACTTGGCTAATTTGGCTGCCTTTGCCGGTGATAACGTTGTATACGCCAGCTGGAAAACCGGCGCGCTCGGCAAGCTCTGCTAAGGCGAGGGCAGAAAAGGGCGTTTCGCTCGCGGGTTTAATGAGCACGGTGCAGCCTATGGCTAAGGCCGCCGCCGCTTTGCGGGTGATCATGGCATGGGGAAAATTCCAAGGCGTGATCAGAGCTGCCACACCGATGGGTTCGCGAATAGTGGCCAGCTGTGCATTGGGGATATGGCTGGGAATAGTGTCGCCATAGGCTCGGCGGGCTTCTTCGGCAAACCAGCGTACAAACGAAGCTCCATAATCGACTTCGCCACGGGCATCCGCCAGTGACTTGCCCTGCTCTAATACCATGAGGGTGGCGAGATCTTCTTTGTTTTCTAAAATGAGGTCATGCCAGCGCAATAAAATGTCAGCCCGCTCGTCGGGCATAAGATTGCGCCATGGGCCAAAGGCCATATCGGCGGCCGCTATTGCTTGTTCTATTTGTGGAGGCTCAAGCAGCGTGCAGTGGCCAATGGTGTGATTGGTGGCGGGGTTGATAACGGCAATGTCTTGCTGCCCGTGCACCCATTTACCATTAATGTACGCCAACTCGCGCACCAGTCGCGGATCTTTTAGGTACGGCATGATGGCGTCGGTAACTTTGCTGTTTATGACCGGCTGAAGCTTTAAACTCATAAGCGCACCTCTTTATTACGATAAGGCGAATGTTGAACAAGCAATAAGCTGTGGTTGTCTTGTTATGCATTGAGTTTAGCGGGCAAGGGGGAGAGTTACTTTTTGTAAGCGGGTGTAAATATGATGAATTCTTCTGTTTGAGCGCGGTTAAGTGAGGTTTTTTTCTTTCTAAACATGGTGATGGGTAAGGCGTAAGAAGTGAGGTGGAAGTAACTGTATGCTTTACGCCATCCGCTGTCCGGTAAATGCGAACGGCATACGGCGTAAAGCGGTCGGGTGTTTCCTCCTCGTTTTGTTGCATAAAGTCAGCCGGCTAAAGCGGCTGTTATGTTTAACCGTAGGATGCAGGAATGAGAAAAATGCACCGAGTTAGCAGGTTCGTGTTGATCATTAACGGACGGCGCATAGCAGCTTTACTCCGCACTGATCTTAGGAATAGTGGTTTGTTTGATGGTTTTGGTGACGATGTAGGTAAAGTATTTATCTATGCCGAGATCTGAGTCTAGCCAATGATCGATAAGGCGCTGATATTGGTCGATGCCATCGCACAGCACTTTAATGATGTAATCCACGCCGCCACCGGTGGCGTAGCAGTCAACCACTAGGTCGCACTCACACATGGCTTGTTCAAAGCGTTTCATGCTGCTGGCGCTGTGACTATTAAGGCTTACCTCAACCAATACTGGGGTTTGCTTGCACAGCACCTGGCTGTTAATGCGCGCACCATAACCTTCTATGATACCGGCTTGTTCTAGGCGTTTTACACGCTCCCAGCAGGGGCTGACGGATAAATTGATTGCCTCGGCAAGTCCCGACTTAGTAATGCGCCCTTGTTGCTGCAAAATCTGCAAAATCAGTATGTCGTATCGGTCTAAACGCATAAAGTGGCTGCTCCTTTCACGGCTTACGGCGCTTTTGTCGGCGAACGCTTGCCCTTGCATTTTGCCGAAGGCGAAACGATTTCAAGCATCATAGAGACTGAATATGCAGGCTAATTTGGCTATTGTCCCTTATTCCGTCTTTCTTGGCGCTGGTAGCTGGGTGCCAGGTGCTATTTTTCCCTTCCCCCGCTTATGATTTCACAAACAGCTGCCGAGGATAATTGCTAAGCGTTTCTACGCCGGTTTTAGTGATCACGATACTTTCTGTGGTTTCCATTCCCCAGTCATCTAGCCAGAGGCCGGGCATAAAATGAAAGGTCATGCCGGATTTTAAGATGGTTTGGTCGGTGTTACGTAAGCTCATGGTGCGCTCGCCCCAGTCGGGCGGATAGCTTAAACCGATGGAGTAGCCACAGCGTGCGCCTTCGCGATTAAAGCCATACTTTGCCAAGGTGGCATTGAGAGCATCGGCAATATCGGCACAGCGATTACCGGGTTTGGCAGCTGCTAAGCCTGCTTCTAAACCAGCATTAAGTGCTTCGTCTGCACGTAAAAAGTCATCGGTGGGCTGACCTAAATAAATGGTACGAGACAAAATACAGTGATAACGACGATGACAACCCGCCAATTCTAAAAAGGTACCTTCATTAAGGTTAACTGGCCGCTCGTCCCAAGTAAGGTGTGGGGCCGAGGCATCTTTGCCCGAGGGGAGCATCGGTACTATGGCGGGGTAATCACCATAGTGGCCATCATGGCCGAGCATGGCTACCCGATAAATTTCTGCCACCAGTTGGTTTTTGGGTAAGCCGGGCTCAATGATGTCGAGTGCGGTTTGGTGCATGTTTTCTACAATGCGCGCGGCAATGCGCATATAGCGCAATTCGGTTTCCGATTTTATTGAACGGCACCAATTCACTAAGGCGGTGGCGTCTACTAGCTCGGCATCGGGCAGATTATCGCGTAATGAAAAATAGGCGGTGGGGCTAAAATAATAGTTATCCATTTCCACGCCAATATTGCCATAAGCCCAGTCACGGGGCTTTAGCTCTTGGTTAGCCAGATACTCCATGGCGTGCAGCAAAGGATTCATTACATAGTAATCGGGATACCAAGTAATGTTTTCTGGCTGTAGGTAAACGGTGAGCTTAGCACCGCTAGCATCCATGTATCGCCCATACCAGAGTGGCTCTCCTGTTGGGCCGACCACCACGGCTTGAGGGGTATAAAACGACCAGCCGTCATAGCCGGTTAGCCAGGCCATGTTAGAAGGGTCATGCACGATGAGCGTTTGAATATTGTGCCGCGCCATGGCGGCTCTTACTTTCACTAAACGCTGGCGATATTCTTTGGTAGAAAAGCTGGGGAGCTGTTTTTGCATCTCTCGCCTCACTCTAGTCGGTATTCGAGGCCCAACCCCAGCCCACCACGGTAGGCAGAGGCGATAATATTTGGTAGTGGTGGCGGTTGAGTCTTAATGCCCAAGTGAAACCACTCTTTATTCAGCATAGCAACGAACAGGATCTGTGCTGCAGAAATTGTTGCTGCGCATCTTTGGCGATCGTTACCGATGGCAGCGCAGACCGTAGACCTAAGCCTATCGGCCATTCAAAAATGTAAATAAATGGTATTTTTACTCCATTACGGACTCAGTTTTACCTAACCTTTTTCATTTTTTTGTGAACTAGATCACGAAGTGGTCGTTCGTGGTAGAGGTCGGGTTGCTGAACTGTATTTTAAATGTAAAATCCTGCCTCTAGTTAAATAGCCAGTTTACTTTGCTGTCTAAGTAATAAACCGCAGTTCAATCGTTTTGGTTTTGTTGAGGATTACACCATGAAAGGATCGCTCTCCACCCGTATCTTCGCCGGCTTGTTTGTCGGCTTGGTGATCGGCAGCATGATTCAGTATCTTTTTGCTGATGTTGCATTTTTAAATAACAACATTGTGGGGCTGGCCGAGGGGTTGGGAGGCATGTTTGTGTCGCTCATCAAACTGATGGTCGTTCCCTTGGTGTATATCTCGATTGTGACCGGCATTTGTGAGCTGCGAGATATTGCCAGCTTCGGCCGCTTGGGCAGCAAGACCTTTGGTCTTTATATCGTGAATACCATATTGTCGATTGCCGCCGCCATTCTGGTTGGGGTGATTTTTCAGCCGGGCATGGGTGCGACCTTACCGAACGGTGCTTCTACTACCGTGGAATTAGCCACCACTGAAACGCCTAACATCGGCGCCATGCTTATTAACATAGTGCCTAGCAATCCTGTGCAGGCCTTTGCTTCTGGCGATATGCTGCAAATTATCTTTATGGCCATTATTACCGGCTTGGCGATTCAAGCGATGGGCAGCGCTGCGGCACCCGCCATGCGCACCTTCCGCGTAGCTAATCAGGTGATGATGAAGCTAGTAGGCTTGGTAATGACGCTGGCGCCTTATGGTGTGTTTGCGTTGATGATTAGTCTCGGCGCAACGCTTGAGGCCAACACCCTCATGTCGGTGGCTGGTTACGTTGGTTTAGTGGTGATGGTACTCACCTTCTGGATTTTAGTGGTGTATCCAATGGCGGTGTGGCTGACTACGGGCATTAAGCCTAAGATGTTCCGCCAAGCAACCCGCGAACAGTTACTGTTCTCGCTATCTACCGCCAGCTCTAACGCCACTATTCCGGTTACCATGCGCACCCTAACTGAAAAACTGGGCGTATCTAGAGCCATTGCCGGTTTTGGTGTGCCACTGGGTGCCACCATTAATATGTCTGGCTCAGCCATTTATATTACGCTGGCCGCCATGTTTGCCGCCAACATTTCTGGTACGCCAATTCCTGCGGGCGACCTAATCACCGTTGGCGTCACTGTATTGTTGATGTCGGTGGGTGTAGGTGGTGTACCCGGTGGTGCGGTAGTGATGGCTGGTGTGCTGTTGCATCAAATGGGCCTGCCCATTGAAGCTATGGCCATTATTATGGCGGTAGACCGTATTAACGATATGTTCTGTACTGCGTCTAACGTGGTGGGTGATACCGCGGTAAATACCATAGTGGCGAAGATGGAAGGTAATCCAGAACCCGTCACCGAGGAAGAGCATCTAGCCGCTTCCACCGTGGAAGAGCAACGCTCTTAATATAAATTACGAGTATTAGCTATTAAAACGGCCCTTCGCAGGGCCGTTTTTTTTATGTTTAATATTGGCAGCTCAAAGGTGAAGAGTTATACCAATCGCACTAAATAAGTAGTCTGCTTTTACTTCCTATAAAGGTCGGATAAACGGCCTACTCCACCGACACGCTGCAAGTACCTCCCTGTAACGCTCAAACACATGACATCCTTGTCATGTGATGGTCGGTGGAGCAGTGCCCTTCATCCTCTCCTATATTTCGCAGGTGACTGATGACGATGCTCACAGACAACTCGATGCCCCCTCTAACACTCCAAGCTTTAAAATAGATCAAATATTTAGTGAGATTGGTATTAAAAAAATCTTAAAGACTTCTTTGCCACGGAATACGCGGAACCCACGGAAAAATTAAGGTGAGGTAAGGTCGAAAAACCCTGAGGGGTTAAGATCTTATTAAAAGCAGCGCTCAGTAGAACAAATGACGTTGGGTTTTGTAGGCTGTCGCTTTAGCTGACAGTCCCGTCTCAGCGGGATGTTAAGGGGGAGTGTTATGTATTCTTCCCTATCCCTTCAAACCAGTCGCCTACCAAACACGTCTCGGCTGCTGGGCTAGCCGGAGGCCTTGCTCTTACCCTGTAAATGTCGCTCTTAAATCTAAGCTTAATTTTTCCGTATTCTTCAGTGGCAAAGAGTATTTAAGTCTTGGGTGTTGGCTTTGGTTATGCTCACCCCTCTCGGTCTTTTCAAGAAAGCTGCGCAGGCTCAGGAACCGGAAACACTTTGTCGTAAATAAGGTTATAAACAAAAGCATAGACGAGATAGAAAACCGACATCGCCATGCCCATGGTAAAGGCGTCCCATAAGCTTATCGCTAGATACCAAGCGATTATCGGCAAGAAGAACAGCAACAAGCCCCCCTCAAATAAGCAGGCATGAAACACTCTAATTAAGGTGGTTTTACGCACACTGCCACGTAGTCTTAACATGGCGTGATCGAACAGTAAGTTATAAATATAGTTCCACACGGTAGCGACAATAGAGCCGACCACGGCCATGGTGCCCATTTCAAACATGTTGTAGCCAAAGGCCACGGTAGCTAAAGGGGCAAAGATTAACAGACCGATAATTTCAAACCCTAGGGTATGACGAATACGGTCACCAGTAGTGCGCATGTTAACTCCTCTTTTTAGTCGTAGGCTCACCGTTATTAGGCACGGGGTTGCGTACAAAATATTGTAGTTGATTGTGGAGGGTTAAAAATCAGCTAAAGGCAGGCTTGAGTGCAGCCTAGCTTAGACAGCACTCAAGCTAATTGTGCATTGTGGTAAATGTTAATCTATTAGATCGTAGGGCAGTGCCTGTAGGGCAAGGCGGCTATCGTCTTGTCCCTTAATTCTGAATACGGCATCTGGCTCTAGATTTTTATTTAATACCGAGGTGACCAAACACTCACCGTTTTTTTGGTAAATGCTTAACACAGTACCTGCTCGGCGCCAGTTATCACCCAGTTGTAATTCAATATCTTGGTTGATAGTAATTGGCTGATCACTGTTACCCGCCAGTATAAACATGGCCTTTTTATTGGCTCCTCGATATTTAGCGCGGGCGACGGTTTCTTGCCCCAAGTAGCACCCTTTGGTAAAGCTGATACCGTTTAATGCCTGAAGATTCAGCATCTGCGGAATATACTCGCCTTGATGCGGTTGGCTCATGTCTGGCATGCCGGCTTGAATCATCAACCCTTGCCATTCTTGCTCATCGCCGTGCGGTAACTCAGGTGCAGCGCTCTCTTTGGGAAGCAGCAACAGCGCATGCTCGGCGGCCACGGGAATGACCACACCGCCATCTGGCGTTAGATTATCGGAGCCATCAAGCTGTTCATTAAGCCATTGAGACAGGCCCTCACCAGCCAAACCAAATACCTGCCATTTTTCGCTGGTGTCTGCTACCTCGGCCTTGGCGAACACGGCGAATTTTTTCAGCTCGGGAAGCTGGCGCTCAACTAAGCTGTGGTTAAGGATTAAGACTAACTGTTCGTCTAGGCTTGCGAGCCAAAAAGAGGCCCACAGTCGGCCCTTACTGTCGCAGTGAGCCCCTAAGCTGGCATCACCTAGTTTAAGCTGCTCTACATCACAGGTTACCTGACCTTGCAGGTATTTGGCTCGGTCTTCACCGGTTAGGCTGATAACGGCTCTATCGCTAAGCGGATAAAGTACGGGAGAAGAAGAAAGAGTCAACACGGGCGCTCCCCTTAATGGTGGTCAATTAGTTAAGTGTGACCTTCATGGTAAAGATGGCCAACACATTTGTCAGTACTCATTGGACCTTATACTATGGGCTTTGTCTTATTTTTTGGATACCTCCATGCTCAATTCCTCTGATAAACCTCGTCTGATTTGGGCTTGCCGCCGTGGCATGCTTGAGCTGGACGTTATTTTAGGCCCCTTTGTTGAACACGAATATGATGGATTAACCGACGAGCATAAAGTTGTATTTAAGCGCTTTTTGGAAAGCGATGATCCCGATTTATTTGCCTGGCTAATGGGTCATCAGCAGTCTAAAGACGCTGACTTTCAGGCGATGGTGGAATATATTCTTGAGCGTAACCAGATTCGCAATCAGCGCTAAAGCTTCTCGATTACATGGCTGTTATTTACTGGCGGCGGCAAGCTTGTGGTGGCTGCCCGCCAGTTTATTACTCAGTGTAGATATGCTTATTTGGTTTACGCCGGTTTGGCTGCTGGTGTCGTTATTGTTGTGGCATCACAGTGGCAGTTATCGACTGCAGGGTGAATATAACCAAGGGGTGCTCAGCCTTAATGGGCGCAGCGGGGTGCTATCAACAAAAAGCCGAGCAGGGCCCGGCTTCTTGTTATTAGTATTAGACGGAGATGCGTGGCCACCGTTCTGGCTGTTTCAAGATGCGGTACCCGATGAGATATTTCGCCGTTTATCCCAACGCGTATTGCTGGCAGAAAAGCCTAAGCTATAGCGCCTAGCACCAAGCTAAACACCACTCCATTTTTGCGTCATTCTGACGAAAGTCAGGATCTTGGGTTGAGGTGTTGCATAGGCTACTGCAGATACCGGGGCAAGCCCGGTAAGACGGCACAAGAACAGCGTGTTGTTTGAGCTCGGCGCTGGGTGTTTGGCGCCGAGCGCTGCTTTTAAGGTTTTAAAATCGTTGGCTTTGGGTTGTCCTGTTGTTCGGGATAATCCAGGGTGTAATGCAAGCCGCGGGATTCTTTGCGCTCCATGGCCGAGCGTACGATAAGTTCAGCCACTTGCACCAGATTACGCAATTCAAGCAAGTTGTTGCTAACGCGAAAATTGGCGTAATACTCCTGAATTTCTTGCTGCAGCAAGTCGATGCGCCGTTTAGCGCGCTCTAGCCGTTTGTTAGAGCGTACGATGCCCACGTAATCCCACATAAATAACCGCAATTCATGCCAGTTATGATGGATCACCACTTCTTCATCGGAGTTTTCTACTTGGCTTTCATCCCACAGCGGTAATATCGGTGGTTCGGGCGTGGTACTAAGCTTGGCTAATATGTCTTGCCCTGCGGCGCGAGCAAACACAATACACTCTAACAACGAGTTAGAGGCCATGCGGTTCGCGCCGTGTAAACCGGTATAAGAAACCTCGCCAATTGCATATAAACCGCCAATGTCGGTTTGGCCTTTGTCATCAACCATGACGCCGCCACAGGTGTAGTGTGCGGCAGGTACCACGGGCATAGCTTGGCGAGTAATGTCGATGCCCACTTTAAGACAGCGTTCATAAATAGTAGGAAAATGCCTAATGATAAAGTCGGCGTCTTTATGACTAATATCCAGAAACATGCATTCTGCCCCAAGGCGCTTCATTTCATGGTCGATGGCACGGGCGACAATATCGCGGGGGGCAAGCTCGGCACGCGCGTCATATTCGGGCATAAAACGACTGCCGTCGGGGCGTTTAAGTACCGCACCTTCGCCGCGCAAGGCTTCTGTTAATAAGAAGTTGTTATCGTCTGGATGAAACAAACTGGTGGGATGAAACTGATTAAATTCCATGTTGGCCACCCGACAACCGGCACGCCATGCCATGGCAATGCCATCGCCAGAGCTAACGTCTGGGTTTGACGTGTACTGATAGACCTTAGATGCGCCGCCGGTGGCCATGGCAATAAAGCGTGCGCGCACGGTTTCTACCCGCTCTTTATCGCGGTTCCACACATAGGCGCCCAACACTCGATTCTTAGAGAAATGGCCGGGTAGCCCAAGCTTGGTGCTGGTAATTAAATCCAGCGCATTTACCCGTTCTAGAATATGAATGTTAGGATGTTGCTGCACTCGCTCATTTAAGGTGAGTTGCACGGCGCGGCCGGTGGCATCGGCGGCATGAAAGATACGCCGATGGCTATGGCCACCTTCTTGAGTGAGATGATAACAAGACTCACCTTGGGGGGAATCTTCGGTATCGAAGGGCACGCCTTGGCCAATGAGCCATTGTATGGCATCAGGTGCTTGGCGAGCGGTGAACTCAACGACGGCTGGGTCGCACAAACCCGCGCCAGAGACTAAGGTGTCAGCAACATGAGATTCTATGCTGTCGGTTTTATCGAAAACAGCGGCAATGCCACCTTGAGCGTAGAAGGTTGAACCTTCTGCGAGGGGGCCTTTACTAAGAACATGAACATTGGCGTGATCGGCCAGCTTCAATGCCAGAGACAGCCCAGCGGCACCACTGCCAATGATGAGTACGTCGCAAAGGTATTCAACGGGATCCTTCATAAAGTATCATTGGCTCTAATGGATAGTTTTTATATGTTATCCCAAGCAGGCAGCTGGTGCAGCCTGAATCAGCCTTTTCAAATGAGAAATGAGATTAAAACTTTTCAGAACTTTTGTCCGCATCCATAGTCTACATAGGTGCGCTTATTACGGGCTGATGTATTAATACATCGGATTATTCGGAGGCTACGCGGCTCGCATGAGCGATAATTTAACAGACCAGCAGCTGGTTGAACGGGTACAGCGTGGCGATAAAAACGCATACAACCTGCTGGTAAAAAAATATCAGCATAAAGTAGCGAACCTAGTGTCTCGATACGTGTCCAATCCAGGAGATGTACCTGATGTGACGCAGGAGGCTTTTATTAAAGCGTATCGGGCGTTGCCCGGATTTCGCGGTGAAAGTGCTTTTTATACCTGGTTATATCGGATTACGGTAAATACCGCGAAAAATTACCTGGTCGCGTTACGTAGGAGGCCACCAGGCCGAGATGTAGAAGTTGAAGATGCAGAATATTATGACGGTGGTGGCGGATTACGAGATCAGGCCACACCAGAACGACTCATGTTATCGGAAGAGATCAAGCGTGCAGTGTTCGACACTATAGAGACACTGCCGGAAGATCTTCGAACGGCGATAACCTTGCGAGAGCTGGAAGGGATGAGCTATGAGGATATTGCAAACGTGATGGATTGTCCGGTGGGAACAGTTCGCTCTCGTATTTTTCGAGCACGCGAAGCAATAGACAAGCGAGTCCAGCCGTTACTTCAGGGTTGAACAGGGAATAATTGTTATGGCAAACGTTATAGCGAATAAAGAATATATTTCGGCATTGGTCGACGGAGAAATCCAAGACCGTGTCTTGCTTGAGCAACTCAGCAATGAGCAAGAGTTAGCCGATACCTTTGGTCGTTACCATCTTTATGGTGATGCGCTACGCAACGACTTACCCAGTCATTTGCAGCTAGACTTAAGCGATAGAATTGCGGCGGCCTTAGCTGACGAACCTGCTATGGTAGCGCCACCTATTGCATTGCAGCCCACTGCGGACGTTGCTAATGCTAACGAAAGCTCTAACAACATAGTGCGACCGCGCTTTGGTCGAGTGTCTCCGATGTTGCGTTATATCGGGCAATTTGCGGTGGCAGCTTCTGTGTCGGCGGCGGTTATTGTTGGCGTGCAGCAATATAGCCAAAACGACTTACAATCGCCGGTGCTAAATACCATTCCGCTGAATGGTGGCGCTGCTCCTGTTAGTTTGAATTATCAGATGGAATCGCGTCAGCCAGCGAATGAACAAGCGCTGTTAGAACAACAGCGACGCATTCACGAGCTGCTAATGGACCATGAGCTGCAGCAGCGACTGCGTCAAAACGAAAGGTAATGGTTTTGAGAATACAGGGGCTGCGTGCCGTTATTCTGATAATGGCTTGGGCGTTGCCCAGTGTCGTTATGGCTGAGCAAGAGTCAGCAAAGGTTGTGCTGCAACGTATGCAGCAAGCTTATCAGCAACTTAACTTTGAGCTCACGTTAATTGAATTTAGCCAAGGTCTACTTGAGCCAAAACGGCTAACTCGGGGCCACCTAGACGGCGAAGTGCTTACTCACCTCACCCATCTTAATGGGCGACCCCGTGAGTTTGTGCAGCGTAATGATGAAACCAGCTTCTTTGATGCCAGTCACAGCGGCTATACCTTAAAAAACGCCAACCTACCTGGGCTTTTCTATCGCTTACAACAGGTTTCACTCACACCTATATTAGAGCACTACGATGCGGTGCTAGCTGGGCGCAGCCGAGTATTGGGCAAGGTTGCCCAAGTGGTGCGACTGGCACCTAAAGCGCCTGGTTACTATGGGTATGTATTATGGCTGGATCAAGAAAGCGGCTTGCTGGTTAAACTAGACACGCTCACTCAAGAGGGCAGTATGGTAGAGCAGAGTATGGGAGTGGCACTAAAAATTAGTGATCAACCCAGCTCGCTGGTCAGTGAATTAAAAAGCGCCACCTTGCCGCCTGCCATGTCGGTGTCTGATGTGTATCCAACGTTACCGCAACCTCTGCCTTGGCAAGTGGGTTGGTTACCGGCAGGGTTTACGCTGCGCTCGCAAGATACTCATAAACTTCCCGTTACCGAGCAGCCTGTTGATTATTTAATGTTGTCTAACGGCCTCGTTGATGTGTCTGTGTACATGGCGAAGGCGGGGCGAAATACCGATATGAATCGGCCATTGATTCGGCAAGGAGCCACCCATTTACTGAGCGTGGTAAATGCATCACAAATTGAAATTACTGTGGTGGGGGCCATTCCTGCCGAGACCGCGCGCCAAATAGCAGAGTCCGTTATCCATGACAGTACCGGAAAAACACCGTGAAGAGTAAAGGGTGAAGTACAAAGCTTGAAGCCGTAAACTATAAGCGGTCAGTTAAAGATAAGCCCGTAGGGTAACCAAAATGGCCGAATGAATTCGACCCACAAAACGCCCTCGACAAGAGAGGCTGTTAGCTTTTAACGTACAGCTGACGGCGTAGGACGTACAACGGCTTTGGTTTTACGTCCCACAGCTCTCCCCTTACTCCTCACAATTAATAGTGGATAAAATCATGATTGAAGAGGTTGCGACCGTATCAGCGTTATACGACGGTGGCGTAGAAGTAGTGTGCTTTAGTAAGTCGGCCTGCGGCCAGTGTAAGCAAAACAGCCAGTGCGGCACCGGCATTGTGTCTAAGGCGCTGCCGGGCCGTGATCATCGATTTATTATTGCCACCGACTTACCATTAACGATTAATCAGCAGGTGCGTATTGGCATTCCCGAGCACAGCTTAATTGGCAGTGCCCTGCTGGTTTATTTATTGCCATTGCTGTTATTACTGGGCGGCGCCTTGCTGGCCAGTGCTGGGTTTGGCATGGGTGATGGCGGAACGCTAGCTGGCGCAGCTGTTGGAGGCTTTATTGGGTTTGTACTGGCATCACGTTGGGCCAAAGGTAATAACCGCTTGCAGACCGAGCCCGTCATTATTTCTTCCATACTGTCGGTAACCAATATCGACTAAGGATTGGCCACGGTAGGGCTAATCCAGTAGAATCCTGCCTTTGACTCTCGCTTTTCAGACTACGGACTCCTTATTGCATCATGAAGCATATTCGTAACTTTTCCGTCATCGCTCACATAGACCACGGCAAGTCCACCCTGTCCGATCGCTTGATCCAGGTATGTGGCGGCCTATCTGACCGTGAAATGCAGCAGCAAGTGCTCGATTCTATGGATCTGGAGCGCGAGCGAGGTATTACCATTAAAGCTCAGAGCGTAACCCTGGATTACCAGGCTGACGATGGCGAAATATACCAGCTCAACTTTATCGATACTCCAGGGCATGTGGACTTTTCTTATGAAGTTTCTCGCTCTTTAGCCGCCTGTGAAGGTGCTTTGTTAGTAGTGGATGCAGGGCAGGGGGTTGAAGCACAGACGCTGGCCAACTGTTACACCGCGCTAGACATGGATCTAGAAGTGGTTCCTATCCTTAACAAAATTGACTTACCGCAAGCCGAACCCGAGCGGGTGGCTGAAGAAATTGAAAACATCGTGGGTATCGATGCTATGGACGCGGTGCGCTGCTCGGCGAAAACCGGCGTGGGTATCGATGAAGTACTCGAAAGGATCGTCAAACAAATTCCCCCGCCAGAAGGCAACCCAGAAGGCCCATTACAGGCGCTGATTATCGATTCTTGGTTTGACGCTTATTTGGGCGTCGTGTCTTTGGTGCGCATCAAGAACGGCAACCTGAAGAAGAATGACAAAATTAAGGTGATGAGCACCGGCCAAGTATGGGGCGTGGATCGCATTGGTATTTTCACACCTAAGCAGAAAGATACCGACGGCCTAAACTGTGGTGAAGTTGGCTGGGTGGTGTGTGGTATTAAAGAAATTCATGGTGCCCCTGTGGGTGATACGTTAACTCACGCGAAGCATGGCGCTGACTCTGCCTTACCTGGTTTTCAGAAAGTAAAACCGCAGGTGTATGCAGGCTTGTTCCCTATTTCTGCCGATGATTACGAAGCCTTCCGTAACGCGCTAGATAAACTATCGCTTAACGATGCGTCTTTGTTCTATGAGCCAGAAACGTCTAATGCATTGGGCTTTGGTTTCCGTTGCGGTTTCTTAGGCTTGTTGCACATGGAGATCATTCAAGAGCGTTTAGAGCGCGAATATGATCTGGACCTGATTACCACCGCACCCACAGTTGTGTATGAAATCGTGCAGACCGATGGCAGCATCATTCATATTTCTAGCCCATCGAATATGCCCGCGCTCAACAATATCGAAGAGCTACGCGAGCCCATTGCCGAATGTAATATTTTGGTGCCCCAAGAATACTTGGGCAACGTGATCACCCTGTGTATCGAAAAACGCGGTATGCAAACTAATATGGTGTATCACGGCAATCAAGTGGCACTCAGCTACGATATTCCCATGGCCGAAGTGGTGCTCGACTTCTTTGACCGTCTTAAGTCGTGCAGTAAGGGTTATGCATCATTAGATTACGGGTTTAGCCGGTTTGAAGCGGCCGACATGGTGCGATTGGATATTATGATCAACGGCGATCGTGTTGATGCCTTGGCCGTTATTACCCATAAAGAAAATGCCTTGTACCGTGGTCGCCTGTTGGTAGACAAAATGCGTGAGCTTATTCCGCGCCAGATGTTTGATATTGCCATTCAGGCTTCCATTGGTAGTCAGATTATTTCGCGCAGCACAGTAAAAGCGCTACGCAAAGACGTAACCGCTAAGTGTTATGGCGGCGACGTTAGCCGTAAGAAAAAGCTGCTGTCTAAGCAGAAAGAAGGTAAAAAACGCATGAAGTCACTAGGGCGGGTAGACATACCACAAGACGCTTTCTTGGCCATTCTTCACGTAGGAAAGGATAAGTAATTATGGCAAGTAATTTTGCCTTGATTTTAGTGTTGATCACGCTAGTGAGTGGCATTATTTGGGCTTGCGATAAATGGCTTTGGGCTCCCGCTCGGGCACGTAAAATTGCCGAGGCACAAGTTGCCCATGGTAATAAAGTGGACCAAGCGGCGCTGGCGCGTGCAGCTAGAGTGCCTGGTTGGATTGAACAGGCACGCTCTATCTTTCCGGTAATCGCCGTGGTGTTGGTGCTGCGCTCTTTTATTTACGAGCCGTTTCAAATTCCTTCCGGATCCATGATGCCGACCTTGCTGGTTGGTGACTTTATTTTGGTAGAGAAGTTTGCCTACGGCTTAAAAGAGCCGGTGGGCAATACTACTTTGATCCCAACCGGTCAGCCTAAACGTGGCGATGTGGTGGTATTTAAATACCCAGAAGACACCCGTATCGACTACATTAAACGCGTGATTGGTTTGCCTGGGGATCGTGTTATTTACCAAGACAAGCAGCTGTTTGTTCAGCCGGCTTGTGATGGGGAAGTTTGCCCCGATGTTGCTGCTGTAGAATTAAGCCCTGCACAACAGGGTGAATTTTATCAGATGGGCATTGAGTTAGAACGCAGCCATGAAAGCTTAACCGAGCGGTCGCATGATATTTTGCGCAACCCCATGCTGCCAGACCGGGTGTCCATGTATTACCGACAGCCTAATACGGCACTAAATGAGTGGGTGGTTCCTGCCGGTCACTACTTTACGATGGGCGATAATCGAGACAACAGCACCGACAGTCGGTTCTGGGGTTTTGTGCCGGAAGAAAATTTAGTGGGTAAGGCCGTGGCTATTTGGATTAGCTTTGAATTTGAACGTAACGCCGACAGCTGGTTACCTGCTTGGGTGCCCAGTAATGTCCGTTTTAGCCGCATAGGCGCAATTCGTTAATGAAAAAACTGAATATTTTACAAAAAAAACTGGGATACACCTTTAACGACGAAGCCATGCTGGTGCGCGCACTTACGCACAGAAGTGCCGGTTCGCGTCATAATGAGCGACTGGAGTTTTTGGGTGACTCGCTGTTGAGTATGGTGATTGCCGATGCACTTTTTCACCGTTTTCCTAAGGTGAACGAAGGTGACATGTCACGCATGCGCGCCACTTTAGTGCGAGAAAAGACCTTGGCCGAACTGGCTCGGGAATTTGAACTGGGTGAGTATTTGATCTTGGGCCCAGGTGAGCTAAAAAGTGGTGGTTTTCGACGCGAGTCCATTCTGGCCGATGCGGTAGAGGCACTGATTGGTGCCGCATATCTGGATACCAATATTGAGCAGATGCAAACCATGTTGCTGGGTTGGTATGAGGATCGGCTGAATGCCATTCAACCAGGTATCGATCAAAAAGATCCTAAAACACGGCTGCAAGAACTGTTGCAAGGCCAGCGAAAACCACTGCCAACCTACACGGTAGTGAATGTGGTGGGTGAAGCTCACAATCAAAATTTTACTGTGCATTGCCAGATAGAAGGCGTGCCAGAACCTGTTGTTGGTATTGGCACTAGTCGGCGTAAGGCCGAGCAGTCTGCCGCCGAACATGCCTTGGAAGTATTGCTATGACAGCTGAAGAACAAACTTATTGTGGCTTTATTGCCATTGTTGGCCGCCCGAACGTCGGTAAATCGACCTTGATTAACCACTTATTGGGGCAAAAGGTCAGTATTACCTCGCGTAAGCCACAAACCACGCGCCACCGTATTATGGGCATTGATACCGAAGGTGCGTATCAAGCTATTTATGTGGATACGCCTGGGCTGCACATCGAAGAGAAACGGGCTATTAACCGTTTGATGAATCGCGCGGCATCGAGTTCGCTCGGTGATGTAGAAATGGTGATCTTCATGGTAGAAGGCACCAAGTGGACTGACGACGACGAAATGGTGGTAAATAAACTGCGTCGTATGGACTGTCCTGTCGTGCTAGCTATCAATAAAATTGATAACGTTGAGAGCAAAGAAGAGCTATTGCCGCACATGCAGTGGTTGGCTACAAAAATGGATTTTGCCGATATCGTGCCTATTTCTGCGGAAAAAGGAACCAATGTGGACACGCTTGCCAAGCTGGCTCGTGCCCGTTTGAAGCCGTCTCTGCACTATTTTCCTGATGATTATATTACCGATCGTTCGTCACGCTTTATGGCGGCAGAAATTATTCGCGAAAAGCTTATGCGCTTTACGGGAGACGAGCTTCCTTATTCGGTGACGGTAGAAATTGAACGTTATCAGGTAGATGAAAAAGGCATCGTACATATTAACGGGCTGATCCTGGTTGAACGTACTGGGCAAAAGCGTATGGTGATCGGCAATAAGGGTGCAAAGCTAAAAGTGATTGGCACCGAAGCGCGGCTGGATATCGAACGTTTACTCGAGCAAAAAGTGTTTCTTGAGCTATGGGTAAAGGTTAAATCCGGTTGGGCTGATGATGAACGGGCCCTACGTAGTCTGGGGTATGGTGACGATTGATGACGGCGCACGCCGCCTTCGTTATTCATAGTCGCCCCTATCGAGAAACCAGCCAGCTGGTTGAGGTATTTACTCGAGAACAGGGGCGACAAAGTCTGATTGCCAAAGGGAGTCGCCGACCGCGCTCTATGCTTAAAGGGCTGTTACAGCCCTTTGTGCCTTTGGATGTCACCTTTGCCGGTAAGGGGGAGTTAAAAACCTTACACCGAGCAGAAGCTACCGCCCCCGCCATTCATCTTACGGGTACGGCCCTTTATAGCGGCTTATATCTTAACGAACTCATTTTTTATCTGCTAGAAACTCACACCCCCTTCGATGAGGTATTTGATGCCTATCGCCAGACGCTGACAAGTTTAGCGAATGGTGGCGGAATTGAACCTTGTCTGCGTCATTTTGAGTTTTATATGTTAAATATATTGGGCTATGGCGTGGACTTCACCGTGGATGCTCATAGTGGACTGGCCATTGACCCCGATGCTTGGTATCAATATCAGCCGGAGTCTGGCTTTATTCAGCTGGCTAAGCCTGAACCGGGTGCTTACCCCGGAGAACATCTTTATGCGCTGGCCGAACTCGAATTAACCCGAACCGATGTATTGGTGTCGGCCAAACGCTTTAGTCGTCAGGCTCTGGCGCCTTATTTGGGCGGCAGAGTTTTGCGCAGTCGCGCCCTGTTTATCAAAGGAAAGAGAGGAAGTCGCAGTGAGTGAATTGTATTTAGGCGTAAATATCGATCATATTGCCACTTTACGTAATGCCAGAGGCACCAGCTACCCGGATCCCGTACATGCGGCGGCCTTAGCTGAGCAAGCGGGAGCCGACGGCATTACCGTACACTTGCGTGAAGATCGACGTCACATTATTGACCGCGACGTTGAAA
The DNA here is from genome assembly GCF_042676125.1 of Oceanisphaera ostreae. Classification (NCBI taxonomy): domain Bacteria; kingdom Pseudomonadati; phylum Pseudomonadota; class Gammaproteobacteria; order Aeromonadales; family Aeromonadaceae; genus Oceanisphaera; species Oceanisphaera ostreae. Next base: position 68,153 of record NZ_JBHTJS010000058.1, on the reverse strand, counting down.
TATTAAGCCAAACCATTGAAACCCGCATGAACCTTGAAATGGCGGTGACCGATGAAATGCTTGATATTGCCTGTCGTATTAAGCCGGCGTTTGTATGCTTGGTACCAGAAAAACGCGAAGAAGTGACCACCGAAGGTGGCCTCGATGTGGCGGGCCAGCTCGACAAGGTCACTGCAGCTGTTGCACGGCTCACCGAGGCGGGTATTAAGGTGTCTTTATTCATCGACGCCGACCGCGCACAAATTGATGCGGTAGTGGCCACCGGTGCACCTTATATTGAGATACACACCGGCCACTATGCCAATGCGCCCTGCGAAGCCGAACGCAACGCCGAGCTAAAGCGCATTGCCGCGTCGGCGTCTTACGCCCACGACGCCGGCTTAAAGGTGAATGGGGGCCATGGCCTGCATTATCATAATGTGAAGCCGATTGCCGCCATTCCCGAGATGCTAGAACTTAATATTGGCCATGCCATTATTGCCCGCGCCGCCTTCGACGGACTAGAAAAAGCCATCCGCGACATGAAGAGCCTAATGCGCGAAGCCCGCCAAGGGGTCTAGTGACCGCTGTAAGCGGTCAGCTATAAGCTAAACATTAGAAATAAACCAAAACACCGAGCCTAGGCTCGGTGTTTTTTTTCGTCACACTGACGCATGTCAGGATCTCAGTTTTGGAGGTTATCTTTAGCGGATCGCTTACAGCTGAAAGCCTTACCGCTATCTTTTACAGCTATCTTTTATAAATACAGCTTGGCTTCTTCTCGTACCTGAGCAATACGCTCTTCTAGCTCTAGTAGCTCAGGCTCTAGATTTTCTATGGTCTGCTTAGCCAGTAATGCTTTTTCTAACTCTGCCACCAAAGACTGCAACTTAGGGACACCACAATAGGCAGTGCCGCCATGCAACTTATGTAGTGGCGGATAGAGTTGCTGCTCATCCAAATTGCCCGATAAGGCGGCATTGAGTAGAGGACTAAATTCGTCGAAGCTTTGTAACAGTAAGCCGAGCATCTCTTTTGCTAGCGGTAGTTTATTTCCTGCCTGCCTAATGGCGAGTGGCCAGTTTATTTGCCCCTTGGGTTTGGGATGAAGCCCAAGCTGCTTAATGATGTTTGCCAATATAGTTTCGTCTATGGGTTTGGCTAAGTAATCATCCATGCCTTGAAGCATCAAGCGGTCGCGTTCGCCCTCAATGGCATGAGCGGTCACTGCCACTATGGGAGTGCTGGCGTTGGGGCCATTGCCGGTGCGAATTTCTCGGGTGGCCTGAATGCCATCGAGTAGCGGCATCTGTATATCCATAAAGATGATGTCGTACCGGTTGATAGTGGCAAGGTTAAGGGCTTCTTTACCATTTAAGCAGGTGTCTACTTGGCTGACTTGCTCATTGAGCATGGCGCTAATTAACTTCAGGTTAGCTGGGTTATCATCCACAGCCAGCACGCGCAAAGACTGTTTTTCAGCCGGAGGTGCTAAGGTTATCTGCAATAAAGCTTCGGGCTCGATAACGTCTTGCCCTATTAATGCCTGAGCCAGCTTTTGATAATGCACCGGTTTGCTTAGGCACAGCTCGGCTCCTGCATTTACCAGCCCATCGGCGAGAGTGGGGTCGGTAGAGCTTAGCAGTACTACCACTTTGTGATGTTGTGCTATTTGCTGGCGAATACCTTGCTCTATTTGGCTGGGCAGCGCATTAGGATTAAAGCCAAGTAGTACACAGTCGATAGTGGTATTGGCGTTGGGCTCGTGCAGCACTTGTACTCCCCATTCTCGTAGCAAAGCCGTGGTAGCGCGACGGCTAAAGTTATCTTCTTCGAGATAGAGTACGGCCTTATGACTGAGCTCGTTTAATGGTAGGGGCTCTGCCAAAGACAAAGCGGCGCGATTAAACTCAAGTGTAAAGCTAAACACCGAGCCGGTGCCGAGCTCAGAGTGCAACTCTATTCCCCCGGCCATTTGGTGCACCAGCTTTTGGGTGATCACTAGCCCCAAGCCGGTACCGCCATAGCGCCGCGAAATACTGGAGTCCGCCTGATTAAACGCCTGAAATAGCAGGCGGCGTTGGCTGTCAGAAATACCAATACCGGTATCTTGCACGTGAATATGCAGCGCGGCCTTATTGGGCTGGCTTGCTGGGCGGGCGTCTACTCGCACATCTACGTTGCCCTGCTCGGTAAACTTAACCGCATTGCCCACCAAGTTGGTGACGATTTGCTGTAGCCGTAAAGAGTCACCAATTAAACCGTCTTGCACGGCGGCGTCTACGCGTAATGATAGCTCTAGGCCTTTATCGTGGGCGCTGGGCGCGAGCAGCGTCATTACTTCCTGCAGGCTGTCGCGCAGCGAAAACGGAATTTGCTCCATTTTCAATTTTCCCGCCTCTAACTTCGAGAAGTCGAGAATGTCATTAATGATGCCCAGTAGATTCTCTGCCGATCTTTCAATTGTCTTAAGGTAATCAAGTTGGTTGGCGGTGAGCCGTGTTTTTTGCAGCTGGCGGGCGAAGCCGATAACGCCATTAAGCGGGGTACGCAATTCGTGGGACATATTGGCCAAAAATTCGGTTTTAACCCGCGCTGCTTCTTGGGCACGTTTTTTCGCCATATCCAGTTCAATGTTCTGGATTTCTATCTGCTCCAGCGTTTCTCGTAGATCTGAGGTTGCCTGATCGATATTTTGCTGCATTTCTTCATGGTATTCAGACAAGGACTTGGCCATGGCATTAATGCCATCTTTTAGCATTTCCATTTCACCGGTAAACTCACCGTTAACCCGAGTATCGAGCCGCCCCTCACGAATTTTGTAAACAGCGCTTACCATGTCGGTGATTGGTTGCGATACGCCTCGGATCAGCCGCACGCCAAATAAAGCACTCATGCCCACGCCCAGCAGTACGATCAAACCGGCAAAAAAGCTGTCTTTATAATGCACCAGCATGGCGGAGTCATTGGTCAGTTGCATCGCTATGTAGCCGATAGGGATGGCTGACACATCTTCCCAAGAAGAGTCGGTTTGAATATTGTCGGTCAGCACAGGGGTACGCAAAATAATGCCATGCTCGCCACTCTCTACCTCGGTCGAACGAGGTATAGGGATGCCCTCGGGTAGGCGTAGCAGATTAAAGTCGCGATGATAATTTGAGGTGACCAACAATCTCCCTTGCTCGTCAAATAAGGCAATGGATTTAATGAGCGGGCTGTTATTGCGGTGAATATTGCTCAGTAGACGATTTAGCGACTCGCGATTACGACTGGTTAATGCCAGCTCGCTGGCGAGCGCCATGGGCTCGATCACATTGACGCCTTGACGAGTCAAGGCTTCTTCTAATTGCTGATAACGGCTCACGGAAAAGTAACCGGCCAAAAAAATGCCGATCAGCAGGGTGGGTATTATGGTATAAGCGAGTATTCTAGCTCGCAGGCCGTATTTGGTCATAGTTTGCTAATGTGGGACAATGCGTGCATCGAATCAACAGATGCTTATGATGACATAGCCGCTACGAGGGCTCCACGTTTATGGTTCAGTTCTTTAAGGAAAGTAAACCCAAACCCCAGAACCAACCGCTGTTGGACGTGGCCGTCGTCGATGTAAATATGCACGGCGTTGGCGTAGCTCGCTACCAGGGACGACCATTACTGGTGCCCGGGGCGTTAAAAGGCGAGCAGGTTCGGGTTAGATTGGATGTACAAAATAATAAATACCAAACGGCCAATTTGATTAAGGTACTTAAGCCTGCGGCAACACGACAGAAGCCTTTTTGTCGTTACGTACGCGATTGTGGGGGGTGCTCGCTGCAGCACATGCCGGCAGATGATCAGCGAACGTTAAAAGCCGATGCGGTGCGCCGACTCTTTGCTCGCCAAGGTATAGATCAGTTGCCCGAGCTCACATGGTTAGAGCAACCACAAACCCAAGAATATCGACGAGCGGCACGATTGGCTATTCGCCTGCAAGGAAAAGGCGTGGCACTGGGCTTTAGGCAGAGTCAGTCTCATCAATTGGTCGAAATTGAACACTGTGGCGTATTACGCCCTGCGTTATCGGAGCTAATTACTCCGTTGCGCCAGTTGCTAAATCAGCTAAAAGCGCTAAAGCAACTAGGCCATGTGGAGTTATATGACGCAGCAGAAGGTGTGGCTTTGTTGTTGCGTCATACCGGCACTCTGCCACCACGCGATTTGGAGTTACTGCTGTCGTTTGCGCAAACTAAACATGTGGCGCTGTTTTTACAAGGTGATACTGGACGTCGGCCTTTACATGTTCCTTTTTCACTTTATTATCAGATAGATAATATCAAGCTCTCTTTTACACCTGGTGATTTTATTCAAATTAACGCCGCCCTTAATGGGCAAATGGTCAGTCAGGCGCAGGCATGGCTGGCGGCCGAACCGGGTGTGCCGATACTGGATTTGTTTTGTGGTATCGGTAATTTCTCTCTTCCACTGGCGGCGGCAGGTAACCCCGTTATTGGAGTAGAAGGAGTGATGGAGATGGTGGAGCAGGCGCGGGGAAATGCCGAAGATAATAACCTGTCACATGCTTCATTTTATCGAACCGACTTAGCGAGCGACTTTACCCAAGAGCCTTGGGCTAGCGAAGGCTTTGAGCACGTGTTGTTGGATCCGGGGCGCGCCGGTGCCGAGCAGGTGATGCCTTATTTGTGTCAAATGGCTGCTAAGCGATTGCTGTATGTTTCGTGTAATCCGGTGACGTTGGCCCAAGACAGCCAAGTGTTACTGGCGGCGGGATACCAGCTTACACGGATGTGCTTAATCGATATGTTTCCCCATACGGCACACTGCGAAGCAATGGCTTTATTTGAACTTAGTTAAGGGGTAGTTATGGTTGCAGTACGCAATACTCATCTCACAGTTAACTTTAGCCTAGATGAATGGGCGAGTAGTTTGCCGTTTACGGCTGACGAGCAGGCACAACTGAAAGCGCTTTATGAGTATTGTTTGCAGCTCAAAGCTCCGAGGGAAACCTTGCCGCAACTTCAAGCGCAAGGGATAGAAATGGTCGGCATTTTACTGACGCTGAGTATGGATATCGACACCATAAAAGCGGCTTTTCTCTACCCGTTTCTTGAACATAATCATCTCACGTTAGCGCAGGTCACCACCGATTTTGGCTCGACCATTAGCCGACTGTTGCAGGGCGTAGTCGACATGGAAGCGATTCGCTCGCTGCAGCATGTGCATGGCGATAGCAGTTCTGAAGTGCAGGTTGACCGCGTTCGCCGCATGCTGATGGCGATGGTGGAAGATGTGCGCGCCGTGGTTATTAAGCTAGCAGAGCGTATTAGCTGCCTGCGAGAATTAAAAAGTTACGACGAAGAAACGCGAGTACTGGTGGCCAAAGAAATTGCCAATATTTATGCGCCACTGGCTAATCGTTTAGGTATTGGTCAGCTTAAATGGGAGTTAGAAGACCTTTCATTTCGCTATTTACACCCAGAAACCTATAAATTAATTGCTAAATTATTACATGAAAAGCGCCTTGCACGAGAAGCGTATATTGATGATTTTGTACAAGGTTTAAAGTCTGCTTTTGCCGAGGCGGGTGTAGTTGCCGAAGTGTATGGACGACCTAAGCACATTTACAGTATTTGGCGCAAAATGCAGAAGAAAAATCTGGAATTTGATGAACTGTTTGATGTGCGAGCGGTGCGTGTGGTTACTCAGCACCTGCAAGATTGTTATGGTGCGTTAGGGGTAGTGCACACCCAGTGGCGGCATATTCCTCGTGAGTTTGACGATTACGTGGCAAACCCTAAGCCCAATGGCTACCAGTCGATTCACACAGTGGTGATTGGCCCTGAAGGAAAAACAGTTGAAATTCAGATCCGTACCGACCAAATGCACCAAGATGCAGAGTTGGGTGTGGCGGCGCACTGGAAATATAAAGAAGGCAGCAGTGGTGGCACTAAGCAAAGTGGCTTTGAGGATAAGATAGCGTGGCTAAGAAAGCTGCTCGCGTGGCAAGAAGATATGGCCGAAAGCGGGTCCTTAGTGGATGAGCTGCGCAGCCAAGTGTTCGAAGACCGCGTGTACGTGTTTACGCCGAAAGGCGAAGTGGTGGATATGCCATTAGGCGCCACGCCGCTTGATTTTGCTTATTACATCCACAGTCAAGTAGGGCATCGTTGCATTGGTGCCAAAATAGATGGCCGTATCGTGCCTTTTACTTACCAGCTACAAACCGGCGATCAGGTCGAAGTGATTACCCAGAAACAGCCTAATCCTAGCCGCGACTGGATGAACCCAAATCAGGGCTTTTTACGCACTAGCCGAGCTCGGGCTAAGGTGGGTACTTGGTTTAAGAAACAAGATCGCGATAAAAACATTATTGCCGGTCGAGAAGTGTTAGAAAAAGAGCTGGATCGATTAGGGTTGGCTTTTTCTTCGTTAAACAAAGTAGTGCTCGAGCGCTTTAATGTGGCGCACCTCGACGACCTGCTAGCAGGTGTTGGTGGTGGCGACTTGCGTATTAACCAGTTGCTGAACTTTTTACAAGCACAATACAAAAAGCCGACTAGCGCCGAAGAAGATGAAGCGGCACTGCGCCAGCTTGAGTTAAAAGTAGCTAAAAAATCACTGGTCAGCACCAGTAAAGATCATGTGGTAGTACAAGGTGTTGGCAACTTGCTGACCAGTATTGCCCGTTGTTGCCAGCCAATACCGGGGGATGAAATTGTCGGCTTTATTACCCAAGGTCGCGGTATTTCGATTCACCGCAACGACTGCGAGCAATTAAAAGAATTACAAAGCCAACATCCCGAGCGAGTAGTAGATGCGGTATGGGGTGAGAATAATGCGGGGGGCTATCAGCTAACCCTGCGGGTGGTGGCGAGTGATCGTTCTGGGCTGTTGCGCGATATCACCACTATTTTGGCCAACGAAAAAATCAATGTCACCGAATTCAGCAGCCGTGCCAATCGCAAGCAACAAACCGCCACCATGGATATGGAGCTAAAAATTTATAACATCGACACCCTAAATCGCGCTCTAGCCAAAATCAGCCAGCTGCCTGATATTATCGAAGCGAAGCGATTATAAAAAGCAGCGCCGAGCGCCCGGCGCCAAGTACCCAGCTAAAGCGGCCTCTACAAAAGATGGCATATATGCAATAGGATTTTTATGAAGCAGGAACGTTACTCGCTGGATGATTTACTCGCCATTATGGCCGCGCTAAGGGATCCGGTTAGCGGTTGCCCGTGGGATAAAAAGCAGAACTTTGCCAGCATAGTGCCGCATACCATAGAAGAAGCTTATGAAGTGGCAGATACCATTACTCGAAATGCGTTAAATGAATTACCTGGGGAGCTGGGTGACTTGTTATTTCAAGTGGTATTTTATGCTCAGCTTGGTAAAGAGCAGGCGCTGTTTGATTTTAATGATGTGGTGCAAGCGGTTAGCGAAAAGCTGGTGCGCCGCCATCCCCACGTGTTTGGCGACAGTCAGTTTGTCAATGAAGCCGAAGTGAAAGCCAACTGGGAGCAGACTAAAGCACAAGAACGCCAAGCACTAGATGCTAGTGCCACTAGTGTATTGGATGGTATTCCCCGCAACCTGCCGGCATTAACGCGCGCTAACAAAATACAAAAACGCTGCTCAGCCGTGGGCTTTGACTGGCGTGAGTTACCGCCCGTTATCGACAAGATCTATGAAGAGCTAGACGAAGTGATGGCCGAGCTTAAGCAGACTGATCAAGATGAAGACCGTATTGCCGATGAGCTGGGCGATGTATTGTTTGCTTGTGTTAATTTGGTGCGTCATCTTAAAAAAGATCCCGAGGCAGTACTGCGCGGTGCCAATGATAAATTTGAACGCCGTTTTCGGACGGTAGAGCACGCATTACATACCGATGGTAAAGACGCCCGAGATTGCAGCCTAGCTGAACTAGACGGCTATTGGCGGCAAGCCAAAATTGAGCAAGGCTGAAACAATGTGAAGAGTAAAGCGGATGAGGTCCTTCCCATTACTTCTGTTTTTTACCCTTCACCCTTCACTTATCGAGGAACGTCAATGACACGTTTATGCGGATTATTATGGCTTTGCTTGAGCCTGTCGGTGCAGGCAGCTGAAGAAGCGGTTACGGCGGGCGAGGCGGTAACGGAAAAAGTGAAGGCAACGGCCCCAGACACGGGCGCAGAAAAAGTGAAAAATTCGACTGTTGAACCGGCGAGCACGATGCCGATAACGTCTGACTCTGCAGGCGTCGCTGAATTAGCACCAAGCGAACCAGAGGAAGAAAGTCTGCGAGCGATTCCTTTGTATGAAGAATATGAATTGCTTGAATGGATTAATGCCAACCGCCACCTAGATCGGGTGCGAGACCAAGATAACTGCCAGTTAGTACAAGATATAGAAGCCCGAGCTGAGGTGTTACGCTTGCCGGCCTATCAGTTTTTATGGGGAGACATGTTGGCGTGGGGCGTGTGCGTACCCCAGCAATCTCGCCGGGGGGTAAGCATGATGTGGAAAGCCGCAGACCAAGGCTTACCGGCGGCGTTAGAGCAGTTGGGGCGTTATTACTATCAAGGTATCTTGGTGCAGCAAAATCGCGAGCGGGCGGCGCCGCTGATGCAAGAAGCGGCAGGCCTAGGGTTAGAAAAAGCTCAATTTACTTGGGCGCGCTGGTTATTGAATGGGAGTGGTAGCCCACTTGATTATCCCCAAGCCTATTTATGGCTAAAAGAAGTGGTGATTACCGATAAAAAGCAGCACCAAGAAGTAGATCGGCTCAGCGCTGCCTTGGCGGCAAAAATGCCACCGAGTAAGGTAAAAGAATTGAATAGTCGGCTGTTGTTTTAAGCTTGATGCTCTATTGATCTTTAGCCGAACCCGTAGGGTTTCAAAAATCATTACGAGAGGTCAACAGACCCTAGTATTAGTGCTATTCTGGGCGGCTTACTTTGGTGGTAAGCCGTATGATTTGCCTACACTCGTAACTGTTCATCACCAATATATTATAATGGCACGCATATAAAGCAGTAATGTGTGCTGTACCATATTTTTAGCTCATTCAGGATATGCCAACATGAAGTTGACCACCTATACCGATTTTGGTCTAAGAACCTTGATGTATTTGGCAACTTTGCCCGAGGGAAAGCTGACTAGCGTTGCCCATGTGTCCGAGGTGTATAAGATATCGCGCAACCATTTGGTCAAAGTCGTTAACCAACTAGCGCGAGAAGGGTATATCCGCGCTATACGAGGCAAAAATGGCGGCATCTGCCTAGCTCGCTCTCCTGGCGATATTAATGTGGGGCAAGTGATCCGTTCGTTAGAAACGAATATAAAAGGTATAGACTGCGGTAGTCCGGCCTGTTATTTGGTGCGGATATGTCGTTTGAAAGACGCACTAAAACAGGCCATGGACGCCTTTTTGCGGGTAATGGACAGTTACACTTTGGCAGATCTTATCGGCAATAGAGATGAGCTAATGGTCATCTTCAGCGAGTTAGAGCCTGAAAAAAAGCCGTAAACCCTCCGGGCCGCTTTGCGCCGTACGCTATAAGCCAACAATGATGGTGTGGCTTTTAACTTACCGCGTAAAGCGTATAGCGTAACTGTTCCCCTCTTACGACCTACTTAAAGTAATGCGGTAGTACGCGTACTAGTTTTACCATGTTATTTTCTACATCGAGAATTTCAATGGGATAACCCGCGACACGTAAGCAGATATTGGCTTCGGGAATGTCTTCTAAATACTCGATGATCAAACCGTTAAGCGAACGAGGGCCGTCGTTGGGTAATAACCAGCCCAATTCTTTATTGATGTCGCGAATACTGGCCGAACCCTCGATGAGGTAAGAGCCGTCATCCTGTGGTTTGATCTCCTCACTTAAGGTGGGGCTGATGGTGGTGGTAAAATCGCCCACTATTTCTTCTAAAATATCATCTAACGTCACCAGTCCCTGAATATCACCGTATTCATCCACGATAATGCCAATGCGCTCTTTATTTCGCTGAAATTTCACCAGTTGCACATTAAGCGGGGTGGCTTCAGGAATGTAATACAACTCACGCAAAGCACGCATTAGGCTCGATTTGCTAAATTCATCTTTGGCCAACAGGCGCAGTGCATCGCGGGCATGAATAAAGCCCAAGGCATCGTCGATATTATCGCGATATAACAATACTTTAGTATGCGGGCTTTGCATTAAGCGGCGGCTGATGGTTTTCCAATCTTGAGTGACGTCTATGCCGTAAATTTCATTGCGGGGGACCATAATGTCATCCACAGTGACTTTTTCTAGGTCCAAAATGGACACCAGCATATCTTGGTGACGACGAGGGATCAGGGCACCTGCTTCGTTTACTATGGTGCGCAGCTCTTCTGAGCTAATGGCATTGTCTTCCTGGCCGTGAGGGTTGATACGAAACAACCGTAATAAGCCATTGGAGATGGCATTAATCATCCATACCGCAGGATATAACAACACCATTAGGGGCTTGAGCAGCAAAGAGGCGGGAAAGGCCACTCGCTCTGGGTAAAGTGCAGCTAATGTTTTGGGCGTGACTTCGGCAAAAATAAGTACCACTATCGTTAAGCCGACGGTGGCAACCACCACGCCATAGTCACCAAATAAGCGTATGGCGATTAATGTAGCAATGGCTGAAGCCAGAATATTAACCAAATTATTGCCGATTAAAATCAGGCCAATTAAACGGTCTGGACGTGATAAAAGCTTTTCGACTCTAAGAGCAGACTTGTTGTTACTTTGTGCTAAATGCCGCAACCGATAACGGTTCAGCGACATCATGCCGGTTTCTGAACTCGAAAAAAAAGCCGAAATAAAAAGTAGTGCTATCAGGATACCACCAAGGGTACCCGTGGATATTTCGTCCAAGCAGACCGTCCTGTGTCATAAAAATTAATTAAGTACTAAGGCTTTAAGCGCACGCTGTCAAGTGGATTACCTCAACAGTACCTCGCGCACAAAACGACTGCCAAAATAGGCAAGCGTCAATAGTAGGCTACCGGCAACGCTGGTCCAAATAACCTTGCGGCCCCGCCAGCCAAGGCGATGATGTCCCCAGAGTAAACCGACATACACACACCAAGCAACAATAGTGATAATTGCTTTATGAGCTTTACCTGGACTGAACATTTCTTGTAAAAAGAACAGGCCAGAAGAAATAGACAGCGTAAGCAGCACCACACCCACAAAAATAAGCCGAAACAAATAGCGCTCTATGGTCATGAGCGGCGGCATGGCAGGCAGATTGGAAAGTTTGTGATTTTTTAGTCGATGATTCAGAAAGCCCAGCAAAATAGCTAACAGCGAGGCAATGGCCAGCAGCGAGTAAGACATTAGCCCTAGGCCAATGTGCAATAACACTTCAGGTCGAGTTTCCAGATACATGCTGTAATAGCTAGGCAGCAACACATCGGCTGCCAGTAATATACCGGCAAAGCCATAGACCAGTGGCATCAATAGCCAGATATTAAAGCGAGTGACCAGTAAGGTCATGAGTACACAAATAATGAGGCTAACTAAAGACGCCACATTTAACATGCTCAAATTTTGCCCGGGCACTAAAACCACAGAGTCGAACAACCATAAGCCATGCAGCAACATGGCGCACAGTGCAGCTAACAGGCTATAGTAGCGTCTATTGCTCTGGGGATTAAGCATGTTATGCACACAAGCGAAGGCCGCTAATAGATAAAATGCCATCGCCAAAACAGCAAGCAATTTCATAATTAATTTAAGCCATTAATCGTTTAAATGAGAAGAGTTGTCAGTATACCCTTAACACAAAGCATATCGCTACCCAAGCTCACTTAAGTTCAGTCGATAACTTGGGTATACTAGAAGTAATTTTCGCTAATTGCGGGCTACATCATGTTTGAAAATCTTACCGAAAGACTATCGCACACCCTGAAGAACATCAGTGGTCGCGGTCGTTTGACCGAAGACAATATCAAAGACACCCTGCGTGAAGTACGCATGGCTTTATTAGAAGCCGACGTGGCATTGCCGGTGGTACGAGAGTTCGTTAACCGTGTAAAAGAGCGCGCGGTCGGCCAAGAGGTTTCTAAATCTCTGAGCCCAGGACAGGCCTTCATTAAAATAGTGAATGCTGAACTGGTATCGGTGATGGGCGAGGCCAACGAGGGGCTGAATCTATCGGTGACACCGCCGGCAGTGATCCTGATGGCAGGCTTACAAGGGGCGGGTAAAACCACCTCGGTGGGTAAGCTGGCCAAGTACTTAAAAGAGCAACACAAGAAAAAAGTACTGGTGGTGAGTGTCGACGTCTATCGTCCTGCGGCCATCAAGCAGCTAGAAACCTTGGCCGCCGATCTGGGAGTAGAGTGCTTCCCCAGTAATATTGAGCAGAAGCCAGTAGATATCGGGCGCAATGCGCTGGATTACGGTCGCAAACAATTCTTCGACGTCTTGCTGGTGGATACTGCCGGTCGCTTGCACGTTGATGAAGCCATGATGGATGAAATTAAGCAGCTTCATGAGGCTATTAATCCGATAGAAACCCTGTTTGTGGTCGATGCCATGACGGGGCAAGATGCGGCCAATACGGCTAAAGCCTTTAGTGAAGCGCTGCCATTAACCGGTGTGATACTGACCAAGGCCGACGGTGATGCCCGTGGTGGTGCTGCGTTGTCAGTTCGCCACATTACTGGTAAGCCGATTAAATTTATCGGTATGGGCGAAAAAATTGATGCCCTCGAGCCATTCCATCCCGAACGTATTGCTTCGCGCATCTTGGGCATGGGAGATATGTTGTCGCTGATCGACCAAATGGAGCGATCGGTCGATAAAGGCAAAGCCGCCGAAATGGCGCAGAAGTTGAAAAAAGGCAAAGGCTTCGACTTAGAAGACTTTCGCGATCAGCTGGCGCAAATGCGTAGCATGGGCGGTATGGCGAGCTTGATGGATAAGTTGCCGGGCATGGGAAAATTACCCGATAATGTAAAAGATCAGGTAAACGACAAGCTAACCGTACGCATGGAAGCCATTATTGGCTCTATGACCCCAAAAGAGCGCCGTCATCCCGATTTAATTAAAGGTTCACGCAAGCGCCGTATTGCTATGGGGGCTGGCACCGAAGTGCAGGAAGTAAATAAGTTGCTGAAGCAATTTACCCAGATGCAAAAAATGATGAAAAAGATGTCAGGTAAAGGCGGCATGCGCAAAATGATGGGCCAAATGAAAGGCATGATGGGCCCCGGTGGCATGGGCGGCGGCGGCGGACGCGGCCCTTTCTAAAGTATCGTCTGAGGGCCTGAGTCTTCTCGCGCGAGACAGGCTTAGACTGATAACGGGTCTTATCCTTGTACCTATGCCCTCGATATAGGCTGTAGGCGAGCACCAATATGGTTGCATTGTCATCGCATTGGAGTACAATTGCGCAGCTTATTTTAAGCCAAGGTTCGCACTGTCTGCGGACCTTGTTTGTTTCAGTATATAGAGGACGATATGGTAACCATTCGTTTACAACGTGGTGGCGCAAAAAAGCGTCCGTTCTACCAGGTAGTTGTTGCAGATAGCCGTTATGCTCGCGATGGCCGTTTCATCGAGAAAGTAGGTTTCTTCAACCCTATTGCTTCTGGCCAAGCAGAAAAATTGCGTTTGGACCTAGAGCGCATCAACCATTGGGTTGGTCAAGGCGCAACTGTGTCTGAGCGTGTAGCAAAATTGGTAAAAGACGCAAATAAAGCTGCGGCTTAAGTTTTAAGGTAGGGAATTAAAGTGAGCGAACCTGTAGTTGTAGGCCAACTGGGCGCCGTTTACGGCATTAAAGGTTGGTTGAAGGTCAACTCCTTTACCGACCAACCAGAAGGCATTTTTGATTATCGGCCTTGGCTGATGAAAGACGGTAGCGGTGGCTGGCGTGAAATTCAGGTAACTGGATGGAAGCGTCATGGTAAGGGTTTGATTTGCAAACTGATTGATATCGATCAGCGCGAAGAAGCTCAACTGCTAACCGGCACCGACATTGCGGTGAATGCAGCCTCTTTTGTTGCATTACCTAATGACGAGTTCTACTGGCGCGATCTGATCGGGTGTCAGGTGAAAAACATCAAAGGCTATGATTTTGGCCAGGTGTTTCAGCTGATGGAAACCGGCTCTAACGACGTGTTAGTAGTAAAAGCGAATGCCAACGACGCTTTTGGTCAACGTGAACGGCTAATCCCCTTCGTGGATGACCAAGTGATAAAGTCTGTAAATATTGCAGAGCGCATCATTGAAATTGATTGGGATCCGGATTTTTAACTCAAGTCGAATTGCGCGGAGAAAATCATGTGGATAGGGGTTGTTAGCCTCTTCCCGGAGATGTTCCGGGCAGTATCTGACTATGGAGTAACCGGGCGGGCCGTTAAAGATGGCCTGCTGACATTTGAATGCTGGAATCCACGGGATTTCACTCGGGACAAACACCGCACTGTCGACGACAGACCCTATGGGGGCGGACCCGGGATGCTGATGATGGTTCAGCCACTGCGCGACGCAATAGCGGCAGCGCGGCAAGCGGCGGGCGAGGGGGCTAAAGTTATTTATCTTTCTCCTCAAGGTCGTAAACTGGATCAACAAGGCGTAACCGAGCTGGTAACCAATAAGAAGCTTATTCTGGTGGCCGGTCGGTATGAAGGTGTGGACGAGCGTATAATTCAAGCCGATGTTGATGAAGAATGGTCGGTAGGTGATTATGTGCTCAGTGGTGGTGAATTGCCGGCTATGGTGCTGGTGGATGCGGTAGCCCGTTTGGTTCCCGGCGTCCTCGGTGACATGGCAAGTGCCGAACAAGACTCTTTTACGGAAGGCTTGTTAGATCATCCTCACTATACGCGCCCTGAACAACTGGCGGGAATGGCCGTTCCTAAAGTGTTGTTGAGTGGCCACCACGCCGATGTGGACCGTTGGAGAATGCAGCAGTCGTTGGGCCGCACTTGGTTAAGAAGGCCGGAGCTTTTAAACAACCTAGCTCTGACTGACGAGCAAGAGCAACTTCTTGCCCAATTCATTCGCGAACATCGTGAATCGAAACAGTAGAGTTTTCAGTTTACCCTAGGTAAGGAATATCATGAGCACCATAATTAAGCAGATTGAAGACGAACAACTACGTACCGACCTCCCTGAGTTCAACCCAGGTGATACCGTACGTGTACTAGTACGCGTTGCAGAGGGCGGAAAAGAGCGTCTACAGGCTTACGAAGGCGTAGTAATTGCCAAGCGTAACCGTGGCCTGCACTCTGCTTTTACCGTACGTAAAATATCTAACGGTGAAGGCGTAGAACGTACTTTCCAGACTCACAGCCCGTTGATTGGCAGCGTAGAACTGAAGCGTCGTGGCGCCGTACGTCGCGCGAAACTGTACTACTTGCGTGAGCGTTCAGGTAAATCAGCTCGTATTAAAGAGCGTTTAGTAGCACGCGGCAGCAAGAAGTAATAAGCCGTCCGGTTGTGTCAAAAGGCCCGCATTTGCGGGCCTTTTTGTTATGGGTTGGTGAGGGGTAAGGTATGAAGTGTTAGGGGGGATCCCCTGACTATTTACACCTCACTCCTCACGCTTTTTAAGATAAGGAGTTTACATGCCTATTACAGTTTGGGGTCTGGCGGTGGCTCAGGCGTTATTAATGTCGGGTAATATTCTGCTGGTGTCCATCTCGGCACTGGTGGGGCAAGAGTTGGCTGTACATCCCGCATTGATCACGCTGCCCATTGCTTGTCAGTTTTTAGGCTTAATTACCGCTACCTTACCGGCCGCTCATCTAATGCAAAAACTGGGTCGAAAAACGGGCTTTGTGTTGGGTAATATTATCGGTTTGTTAGGGACTTGGGTGGCCCTTCAGGGATTAGTTGCGAGTAGCTTAGCTGTCTTTGCGCTAGGCACCTTTCTAATTGGTATTGCCATTGGTGTGGGCCAACAATATCGCTTTGCGGCACTGGAAGCCTGTGCTCCACCGCTACATTCACGCGCTATCAGTATTGTCATGGCCGGAGGGGTGTTAGCGGCTATTATCGGGCCTAATTTGGCCATATTATCTCAAAACTGGCATGCTGCCAGCCCCTACGCGGGGGCTTTTTATGGGCTGTTTGCCCTCTATGTATTAGCGCTGTTATTAATTGTGTTGCTGCCACTTCCTAAACCAACCATCAGCGCAGTAAAAAGCGAGATCAGAAGTTACCGCGAATTGTTTCGCCAGCCGCTACTCATGGCTGCGGTAGCATCGGGTATGATTGGTTATGGCATTATGGTGTTGATCATGACCGCCACACCATTAGCCATGAACCATGATCAACACGACTTTAACGCCACCGCCTATGTTATCCAATGGCATGTACTGGGCATGTTTGTACCTTCTTTTTTTACCGGTAGTTTAATCCGACGCTTTACCACTCGTCGGGTCATTTTATGGGGCTGCGGCGCCTTATTGCTGAGTATTGCTGTCAACTTAACGGGTCAGGGTTTTTGGCATTATTGGTGGGGGTTACTGTTGCTGGGCGTAGGTTGGAACTTTACCTTTATTGGCGCCACCCATCTGCTGACCTTTAGTTATCAGCCGGCAGAAAAAGCCAAGGTACAGGGCATTAATGAGTTCTGTGTGTTTTCTGCTGCGGCATTAGGCAGTATGTTTGCCGGACAAGGGCTCGTGATACTCGGCTGGGCATGGCTTAACTTATTCGCCATTCCCTGGATCCTTATCGTAACTTTATTGATCTGGCGACTGAAAGAACAAACGCCCAGCGCAGCTGTCAGCGATCAGCCGTAAGCTGAAAACCATATTTTGTAGCCGCTGCACGGCATCGACAGACAACACCGGTTTTTTGTTGAGCTTGGCGCCTGGTGCTGGGCGCTGTCACTTACAACATAAAATGTTGGGCCAAGATGGACGCGGTGAATTGTGTCTTTAAATAAAAACCGCGCGGCAGGGTCATAATTGGTTGGCCGTGCTCGCCAATAGCCTCCGTTAGCGCGCGGCTGTTGGCGGCCTTAGGTCTTAATTGCAATACCTGACCGTGCTTGGCACTGATGCTTTGTACCTGTCCTAGGCTTATCAACTCCATGATCTCTTCCCAGTCTTGACGTAGTAATTCTTCTTGTTCTGCATTTGGTTGCCAGAGTATAGGCTGGCCTATGATCCTGTCACCGGGAGCCAAACTACGTTCCCCAATAATAGGGATCCACAACACGCAAGATAACTTGTTGTAAACATTCGAGTCTTGCCAACGTAAACCACTGATACCGATCAGGGGAGCTACACTAACAAAGGTGGTTTCCAATGGTTTACCTCGGCTGTCTATCGGGATCGTTTTAAGCTCCACGCCTAACTCGGGAAAGTCTTGTTCGGGCTTAGATCCGGCACTGGCACCTAACGCTAACTCCAGTAATTGGCCGATCCAGCCTTTGTCTCGTCGCAGATTGGGCGGAGTGACCACAGAGAGCATATTTGCCAGTTCACCTAGCGACAATCCGGCCAGTTGCTCAGCATTATTTAATAAAGCAGAGATAGATGCGGGGCTCATTATTGAGTTGTTCAAAATATCACCAATTGCTTACCGAAATGTTAATGCTGACTAATAAGCCAGTAAATAATATAAGTTGTTGATTTTAATGTGCTTATAGTGAGCTTCTTGCCGTGTTTTTTAGTAACAGCATCATATAGCGCTTTTACTCAACTATAAACAGGCTGCTGCACAGCCTTATCCACAGAAATTCTGTATAACTACTGTTAATCACAACGTGGCTATTTTACCTCAAGCAAAACCTGAATAAATCGTATTTATTTTTGCTCATCGCTGCTTTATTTAGCAAGACTCTGTGGATAACTTATTTGTGGTTGTTTTTTGTACAGCTAAACTTGCTAACAGTGAGCATATTTTTACATGGCCTGTGAAATGATCCAGTAGGATCCTTTTTTTTGTTTTTAACTGTTTGATTATTAAGGGTTATATATTTTTATATTAGTTGTCTTTAAGGTGTATTCATCGGCGGTTATAAGATAAGATCTCAAGCTATACAGCCTTTATCACAAGCTTATCCACACATTTTGGGGAAAGCGGCGCAGCATGAATTCTTTTTTTGTTTATAACTATTGACAAAAACATAAGTTATTCAGGGTTGTGATGATAACCTAGGTTAACAGCATCATTTGCCGAGAATAGGGGAATATGGAACAATCCTTTCTATGTTATTTTTTTAGTCTGGTGATTGCGTGATAGATGGCGACGGTTTTCGTCCCAATGTAGGCATAGTGATCTGCAATCGCAAAGGCCAGGTGTTATGGGCTAGACGCTATGGGCAACACTCTTGGCAGTTTCCTCAAGGGGGCGTAGACGACGGTGAAACACCTGAACAGTCTATGTACCGAGAGCTGTACGAAGAAATCGGGCTTAGGCCCGAGCATGTGACTTTGCTGGCGGTAACGCGACACTGGCTGAAATACAAACTGCCGAAGCGGTTAGTGCGCTGGGATAGTAATCCCGTGTGCATTGGCCAAAAGCAGAAGTGGTTTTTGTTGCGGTTGGAATCAGAGCATGAAGCTCATATCGAATTTGGTTGTCATGGACAGCCCGAGTTTGATGATTGGCGCTGGGTCAGTTATTGGTATCCGGTGCGACAGGTGGTTTCTTTTAAACGTGAAGTTTATCGACGGGTGCTAAAAGAGTTTGCCCCTATTGTGATGGCAGAACAGGGCCGTCGAGACGTGCGTAAACGACACCGATAAGTAGTAACCGTAAGGAGTGAAGTGTTAAGGGAGAGACGTAACAGCCAAGTCTGCAGATTCGGCGTTTACTTCCTCCTTACGCCTTACCCCTCATATCTCACCGTGTTTGATTGGTATTTAAGGAGTAGGCGGCTGTGCTAAAAGAATTGCGGGAAATTGTTCAGCAGGTAACGGCCAGCTCTGACCTTAATAACGCCATGAAAGAACTGGTGCAACAAACACGCTATGCCATGCAAGTAGATTGTTGCTCTATTTATTTGCGTCAAGAGCGTAAGCAAAATTACCTGTTGGCGGCCACCGACGGTTTAGCAATCAGTGCGGTAGGGCGGGCTAAAATTCCGGTGGGCGAAGGTATCGTCGGTCTTATCGGTGATAGAGAAGAGCTGATAAACCTTGCTGACGCCCGCTCGCACCCCAAGTTTAAATACCTACCCGAAGCCCGTGAAGACGCCTTTATCTCTTTCTTGGGCGCTCCTATTATTCATCAACGCAAAACCCTCGGCGTGCTGGTAGTACAGCAAAAGCAAGAGCGGTTATTCAAAGAAAGCGAAGAATCATTCTTAGTGACGCTCGCCTCGCAGTTGGCCACGGTGATTGCGCATGCCGAGGCAAAGGGCAACCTACTCTCGCCTAACTGGCACGGCATACTACGGGGCTTGGCGGGCTCTCCTGGAGTTGCCATTGGTCGTGCTTGGGTATGGCGACCTAGAATTACGCTTGCGCAAGTAAAAGAGCGTAAAGCCGATGATGCACAGCTTCAGCATGCTCGACTCGATAAGGTACTGGTGCAAGTCGAAGACGAGCTTAATGGCTTGGCGTTGCGCTTTCAGGAGTCTCAAGCGAGTGAGTCGGTAGCGGTATTCGAGGTTTATCAGTATATTCTTAAAGATCCGATGTTTATTGGCTTGATCCGAGACGAAATTACTCGAGGCTGGATTGCCGGTAGTGCGGTAAAGCGGGTATGTGAGCAGCAAATCGCCCAATTTGGAGACATGTCTGATCCTTATCTACGCGAGCGGGCGGCCGATATTCGTGACTTAGGGCAGCGACTACTTACTCGTTTGATCCATGAAGACGAGGGGATGCAGACGTTAACGCTGGACGAGCCGATTATTTTGGTGGCTGACGAAATTAGCGCTACCTTGATCGCGGAAATTCCGCCGAGCAAATTAAAAGGCATTGTTTCTGGCAAAGGCTCAATAAACTCCCACGCCGCTATTCTTGCACGATCGATGGGTATTCCGGCCGTGATGGGTATTGATCATACCTTTGAGTTACTCGAAGACCGAACCTTGATCGTGGACGGCTATAACGGGGATCTTTTAGTTGAGCCGGTACCGTCAGTATTACGAGAGTACCGCAGGCTGATCGCCCAAGAAGAGCAAATGGACGAACTGTTTGCCACTACCCGCCTTGAAAAGGCCGTGACCCTAGACGGCATGTCCATTTCGTTACTATTGAATGCGGGTTTGAGTGTTGAGACCGATGTGAGCACTAATGATGCGGTGGACGGCATCGGGTTATTTCGTACTGAAATTCCGTTTATGATGCGTGATCGTTTTCCCTCAGAACAAGAGCAGGTGATCTGCTACCGCCGTGTGATGGCTGGTTATGTTGGCAAGCCAGTATGCATGCGCACCTTAGATGTGGGCGGTGACAAGCAGCTACCATATTTTCCTATTGTTGAGGAAAATCCTTTTCTTGGTTGGCGGGGCATTCGCCTGACCCTCGATCACCCTGAGATTTTTCTCGTACAGCTGAAGGCGATGCTGCGAGCGAGTCAAGGGTTAGATAATTTATCCATTATGCTGCCCATGGTCACTAACTTGGACGAGGTTAGGGTGGCGCGGCGCATGCTAGATCGGGCGTGGCGAGAGGTGTCAGCCGAAACGGCGGAGCAGCAAGGGGAAATTCGCTACCCCAGCCTCGGTGTGATGATAGAGGTGCCTTCGCTGCTGTATTTGCTACCCGAACTGGCTCCTTTGGTGGACTTCTGGTCGGTGGGTACCAATGACTTAACGCAGTACCTGTTAGCGGTGGATCGTAACAACGGTCGCGTAGCTAGCGTTTATGATGCGTTTCATCCGGCGGTATTACGCGCCTTGCAGCAGATCATCGACGCCGCCGATCGTTATGGCAAACCGGTGTCTATTTGCGGTGAATTGGCCGGTGATCCTATCGGTGTGCTGGTGTTGCTGGCCATGGGATATCGTCGTTTTAGCATGAATAACAGCAATATCATGCGCATTAAATACATAGTGCGCCAGTCCCGTTTCGATGAGCTACAAAAGCTGTTGCACGAAGTGCTGAATCAGCAGCAAGTAGGCGCCATTAAGGAACTCTTTAGCCGTTACCTAGAAGAACGCGGTCTAGGCGGCCTACTACGCGGTCCAAAGACCTCCGCACAGCGGTAAGACCAACAGGGCCATACGGCGTGCGCCATACGCTTGAAGCCGTAAACTGTAAGTAAAAAAACATTGAAGAGCGAGATCCTGACGAGCGTCAGGAAGACGGGGCAGCGCCGAGCGGTATTTATCTTTAACGTACAGCTGTCCGAAGGACTCAAGTTAACTTCTGGTATTTCTTACGCTTGGATCGCACAATACCTCCTTTTTGTTATTGGTGGAGTAAAGGCATGTCTGAAGGCCACTGGGTGTTCCCCGGTTTTGATCCCGTTGCTATACAAATAGGCCCGCTTGCGGTGCATTGGTATGGCTTGATGTACTTGTTGGGCTTTTTATTTGCTTGGCTAATGGCAAACCGCCGGGCGGCACAGCCAAATTCAAACTGGACTCGGGACCAAGTGTCTGACGTGCTGTTTTATGGCTTTCTTGGCGTGATCGTCGGTGGTCGTCTCGGTTATGTATTCTTCTATCAGTTTGATGCCTTTTTAGACGATCCTCTTTATCTTATCAAGATCTGGACCGGCGGCATGTCGTTTCATGGTGGCTTGATTGGCGTGATCACCGCACTGTGGCTGTTTGCTCGCAAGCAGAAAAAAACCTTTTTTGCCGTATCCGACTTTATTGCTCCGCTTATTCCCTTTGGCTTAGGTGCAGGGCGTATTGGCAACTTTATTAATGGTGAGCTATGGGGGCGAGTGACTGAGGTGCCTTGGGGAATTATTTTTCCTGCTGCTGGCCTATTGCCAAGGCATCCCTCCCAGCTGTATCAGTTTGCGCTCGAAGGCGTCGCCTTGCTGATTATCCTTAACCTAGCTTGGCGCTTACGTGCTCCTCGTGGCGTGGTGTCCGGCCTGTTCTTGGCTTGCTATGGCCTATTTCGTTTCTTGGTTGAGTTTGTACGAGAGCCAGATGCCCAGCTGGGGCTTTATCTCGACCTGTTCAGCATGGGACAGCTCTTGTCGATGCCGATGATGCTGGCGGGAACATTTATGATTTGGGGCGCTTTTTGTCGCCCGCAATGGTTTGGTAAGGGAGAAAAAGTAGCATGAAAGCCTATTTAGAATTGATGCAACACATACTGGATAACGGCGCAGTTAAAGAAGACAGAACCGGCACCGGTACCTTATCGGTATTTGGCCATCAAATGCGCTTCGATTTAGCACAAGGCTTTCCGTTGATCACCACGAAAAAGTGCCATTTAAAATCCATTATTCATGAGCTGCTATGGTTTTTAAACGGCGATACTAATATTGGCTACCTCAAAGAGCACGGCGTACGCATTTGGGATGAATGGGCAGACGAAAATGGCGATCTTGGACCTGTGTATGGCCACCAGTGGCGCAGCTGGCAAGGAGCCAATGGCACTACCATTGATCAAATTAGCCAAGCACTAGACACCATCAAGACCAACCCTGATAGCCGCCGTATTATTGTCTCGGCTTGGAACGTGGGCGAGCTAGAACAAATGGCACTGGCGCCGTGTCATGCGCTGTTTCAGTTTTATGTAGTGAACGGTAAGTTGTCTTGTCAGCTGTATCAACGCAGCTGTGATGTGTTTCTTGGCTTGCCCTTCAATATTGCCAGTTATGCGCTGTTAACCCATATGCTGGCCCAGCAGGCGGGATTAGAAGTGGGAGACTTCGTGTGGACCGGTGGCGATGTACATTTGTACAGCAATCATTTTGAGCAGACGAAACTACAATTAACTCGAGCACCATTACCATTGCCGCGTCTAAAGTTAGCCCGCAAACCAGAGTCGTTATTTGATTACAGCTTTGAGGATTTCGTGCTAGAAGACTATCAAGCTCATCCTCATATTAAGGCGCCAGTGGCGATTTAAAGAGCATATAGTTTGTTAAAAATTTGCTAGTCTGGTGTGGCGCTTAACCCTGATTTTGGAAATATGCACATAATATAAGTGAATAATTCGGTTTTACTTAGGTAGTTAGGATAAAACAGTCTACTACTCACCCGCAGCTTTTCTGATAGCGCTGGGTAGCTGATGGTTGATGAGAAGGAGTCTCGATCACATGGCCTATGTATTAAAACGATTTCTGGCAATGGAGTCTGCTGGGGGAATATTGCTTATTATTGCGGCGATTGTCGCCATGATAATGGCCAATACCGGCTTATCTGATATTTATCATTATGTGCTTGATACGCAGATTCAGTTGCGGATCAGCAGCCTTAACTTAGAGAAAACCTTTGCGCACTGGGTTAATGATGGCCTGATGGCCATCTTCTTTTTGGTGATAGGCCTTGAAGTAAAACGCGAGCTGGTATCTGGCGCGCTGTCGAGTCGAGAAAAAGCTATTTTTCCGGCGTTGGCAGCGGTAGGGGGCATGGTATTTCCTGCGCTGTGGTTTGTGTTTTTCAACTACGGTGAAGGCGAAAGCCTACATGGTTGGGCTATTCCTACCGCAACCGACATTGCGTTTGCCTTAGGGGTAATGGCTTTGCTGGGCAAGCGAGTGCCTCTAAGTCTTAAAGTGTTTTTGTTGGCCTTAGCTATTATTGATGATCTTGGGGCCATCATTATTATCGCACTATTCTATAACCATGGTTTGTCGATACCGGCGCTGTCGGTGGCGGCATTAGGCATTGGCGGTTTGTACTGGCTTAATCGTGCGCAGGTGAAGAACCTAGTGCCTTACCTTATTCTGGGTTGGATAGTGTGGGTCGCGGTACTGCAGTCGGGAATACATGCGACCTTAGCCGGTGTTATTTTGGGCTTTTTGATCCCGCTACACGGCCTTAAATTTTCACCGTCTCAAGAGCTAGAGCGTTTTCTTCACCCTTGGTGTGCCTTTTTTATTCTTCCCATTTTTGCTTTTGTAAATGCGGGAGTGTCATTACAAGGGTTGTCGCTAACCGACTTGTCATCAACCTTACCTATGGGGATCATGGCGGGTTTGCTGTTGGGTAAGCCGATGGGCATTTTCTTAACCTGTTGGGTGGCCGTCAAGCTTGGTATTGCTCAGTTGCCGACGGGGGTGTGCCTGCGGCAAATATTTGCGGTATCTGTGTTGTGCGGCATTGGTTTTACCATGTCGATTTTTATTGCTTCACTGGCGTTTGCCGGCCAGCCAGAGCTGGCCAACTTATCGCGACTGGGTATTTTAATGGGGTCAACGCTATCGGCCACGCTAGGCTATACCCTGTTATATTGTGTGTTACCTCGCCATCACGTTAAGACGGCAGTGTCGGTGTAGACTAGATTTCTTGTCGTGTGTGAGTCTAATCTAGCGGCTGGGTATTCAAACCCAGCCGCTATTATTATGATGGAGCCACACAGCTGTGGAGATGGCTTTTGTCACACCTTAATTACAATCACCTCTATTATTTTTGGATGACCCAAAAAAAAGGCTCGGTTACCAAGGCGGCTGAGGCGCTGTTTTTAACGCCGCAAACAGTAACTGGGCAAATCCGACAGCTAGAGCAGCGCCTAGGCGGTAAGCTATTTAAACGTAAAGGTCGGCAATTAGAGGCAAGTGAGCTGGGGCAGCTGGTATTTAAATATGCAGATCGCATGTTTAGCCTGTCGTACGAAATGCTGGATATAGTGCATTATCGCAAGGAAGACCACTTGATCTTCGACGTTGGAGTAGCCGATGCGTTATCTAAGCGGCTGGCCAGCCGAGTGTTGATGTCGGTGATCCCTAACGATGGCTCCATTCATTTACGCTGTTATGAGTCGACTCACGAGATGCTGCTAGAGCAGCTGAGCGAACACAAGCTAGACATGATTCTCTCAGATTGCCCCGTTGATTCTGCCCAGCATGCTGGCTTATTGTCAAAAAAGCTGGGTGAATGTGAGATCGGTTTCTATTGCCGAGAGCCGCTGCCCACTAAGCCTTTTCCTGAGTGCCTAGAAGAGCGCAGCTTGTTGATACCAGGGCGACGTACCGCCATGGGGCGACAATTACGCCATTGGATAGAAGTGCAGGGGCTGAAACCGAAAATTTTGGGCGAGTTTGATGATGCGGCGTTAATGAAAGCGTTTGGTTTTTTTAACCAGGGTATTTTTATAGCGCCGGCAATTTATCGTGATGCCATTTTGCAGTATCAGCCGGTGATTGAAATTGGTCGGGTTGAAGAGCTAAAAGAAGAATATTACGTTATTTTTGCCGAGCGAATGATCCAACACCCTGCGGTAAAGCGACTGTGTGAAAGTGATTTTACGTCACTCTTTTCTGGGCTGGACGATTTTTCTGCCGGCGTGCCCCCCGTCAGCTTTGACGGCGAATTTAGTTAGGGTCAACAGACCCTAATCATCTGAAAGTGGACATCATGATGGAATTGAATATGCAAGCGATGGAAGCCAGCGCAGCACAAGCGGTTAAATTGCTGAAGGCCCTAGCGAATGAGCGAAGATTATTTATTTTATGTCATTTGCTCGACAAAGAGTTGTCGGTCGGTGAGATGAATCAGTATTTGGGATTAAGCCAGTCTGCTTTGTCACAGCACTTGGCACTGTTACGTAACGACGATTTAGTGCGCACGCGCAAAGAAGCACAAACTGTATATTACTCACTAAAAAGCGAAGAAGTGCGTGAAGTGATCGCGTTGCTGCATAAGCTCTACTGTAGCGAAAAGTAAATGTGAAGCGTGAGGGGCGAGCAAAAAACGTTAAGGTGGGGCTTCATGTCGCCCTCTTTACCCTTCACGATTTGCTCTTCACCTCAAATTACAGGCAATAAAAAACCGGCATTAAGCCGGTTTTTTTTATGCTTTAATTAAGTCTCTAAATTACAGAGCTTTAATTTTTGCATTCAAGCGGCTCTTATGACGAGCTGCTTTATTCTTATGAATCAGACCTTTAGTGGCCATGCGATCCAACAGAGGTTGTGCTTCGTTAAACGCCTTTTGAGCGTTTTCTTTGTCGCCGCTAGCGATAGCTGCAATTACTTTTTTCACGTAAGTGCGAACCATAGAACGACGGCTGGCATTGTGCTTACGGCGTTTCTCTGATTGAAGCGCGCGCTTCTTAGCAGACTTGATATTAGCCAAGGTAAAACTCCTGAAACTGTCTTAGCGAGTGTTAATAAAAGGCCGAGGAATATGCCTTTTTCACTGCTAAATGTCAATTGATTTGTGCAAATAAACACCGCCCTGTGGTCAGATACAGGGCCGAGGGTTAAACTGTCGGACGGATTCTACCAGCATTCCCCTACATTCAGCAATTTTCTTAATAAGAGGTTTTCATTTTGAGCAAAGCACTGTTGCGATCGGGCCTAATTGTGTCCGCCATGACCTTAATATCTCGGGTGCTGGGCTTAGTGCGAGATGTGGTGATTGCTAACTTGTTAGGGGCGGGTGCATCGGCTGACGTATTCTTTTTTGCCAATCGTATTCCTAATTTTTTACGACGGTTGTTTGCCGAGGGGGCGTTCAACCAAGCCTTTGTACCGGTAATGACCGAATATAAACAAACACGCAGTTTTAAAGACACCCAAGACTTGCTGGCAGCAGTATCTGGTACATTAGGCATGATAGTCACAGTGGTCACTGTGATTGGCATGGTCGGCTCTGGGGTGGTTACCGCGCTGTTTGGTATGGGGTGGTTCTTAGAGTGGGTTAACGATGGGCCTGAGGCGTATAAATTTGAGCTGGCCTCATTACTGTTGAAAGTGACCTTCCCTTATTTGTGGTTTATTAGCTTTACCGCCATGGCCGGTGCCATTTTAAATACCTTTGGTAAGTTTGCGGTATCTTCCTTTACGCCGGTGTTTCTTAACCTTGCCCTGATTGGCGCCGCACTCTGGTTGTCACCCAACATGGCTCAACCTGAGTTAGGGTTAGCCATCGGGGTGTTTTTGGGCGGCTTGCTGCAGTTTTTGTTTCAGTTTCCTTTTTTATGGCGCTTGCGCATGTTGGTGCGTCCGCGTTGGGCTTGGCATCATCCGGGTGTAGTTAAGGTGCGCACTCTGATGATACCTGCGTTGTTTGGGGTGTCGGTCAGCCAGATTAACCTGCTTTTCGACACCATGCTGGCGTCATTTTTGGCCACCGGCTCCATCAGTTATTTATATTACTCCGATCGCTTGTTGGAGTTTCCGCTCGGGCTATTTGGTATCGCCATTGCTACTGTGATTTTGCCAGCACTGTCGAGTCGCCATGTTGAACAATCAAAAGCCGGCTTTGCCGCCACCATGGACTGGGGCGTGCGCATGGTGTTGCTGATGGGCTTTCCTGCCATGTTGGGACTAATCGTATTGAGTGAGCCTATGCTGCGGGTGCTGTTTATGCGCGGTGAGTTTGGGGTGACGGAAGTAACGGCCGCTAGCAAGAGCTTGGTGGCCTATGGGGTGGGCTTGCAGGCCTTTATGCTCATCAAGGTGTTGGCTCCCGGTTACTATGCGCGACAAGACACTAAAACTCCGGTGCGCTTTGGTATTATTGCCATGGTGGCTAACATGGTATTTAACGCGGTGCTTATTTTTCCGATGGGATATGTGGGGCTGGCGCTGGCGACGGCGATGTCCGGTATTTTAAATGCAGGGCTGTTGGCATGGGGCTTAAGCCGACGCGATATTTATCATCCTAGCCGACAAACATTACTGTTTGGGGCCAAGGTGGCCTTGGCAAGTTTGGGCATGGCGGCACTGTTGTGGTGGCTTTCACCGTCACTAAGTACTTGGGCTGAATGGGGGCTGCTAAGCAGTACTTTGCACCTGCTGGGCTATATTGGTGCGGGTGCCCTGTGTTACGGTGCCTTGCTGCTGATAAGCGGTGTACGCATAAAGCACTTTAAAACCGCTTAGCAAGGGCTGATCCTAACGGCTAGCTGAGGTATAATCCGCCAATTTACAGCTTACAGCTAAGGCTAGACACGGAGTCTATGGAGCTTATACGTGGCATTCAGAACATCAAACCATGGCATCGCGGCTGTGTGCTGAGCATTGGTAATTTTGATGGGGTGCACTTGGGGCACCAATCGGTATTGCACCGCCTCACCGAACAGGCCCGTCGGCTTAATGTACCGGCCTGTGTGATGATCTTTGAGCCTCAGCCCAGAGAGTTGTTTACGGGCAACGATGCACCGCCGCGTTTAACTCGTCTGCGTGAGAAGTATCAGCAGTTGGCGCGCTTGGGTATCGACCGTTTGTTATGTGTGCGTTTTAATGCGGATTTTGCCGCACAAAGCCCCGATCATTTTATTCGCGACTTGTTGGTGGATAAATTAGGGGTGCGTTTTTTAGTCGTGGGCGACGACTTTCGCTTTGGTCAACACCGCGACGGTGATTTTGAGTTACTGACCCGCGCCGGTGATGCCTTCGGTTTTGAAGTGGTGAGTACCCAAAGCTGGTGTATGAACAGCCAACGCGTTAGCAGCACCTTGATTCGTGATGCGATGATGAATGACAAACTAAGCGATGCCGCCACTATGCTGGGGCGGCAGTTTAGTTTGTGTGGGCGAGTTGCCCATGGCGCCAAACTGGGCCGTACTATTGGTTTCCCCACCGCGAACGTGGCACTTAAACGCCAAGTTAGCCCAGTGTCGGGTGTGTATGCGGTTGAGTTGTGGCTCGACGGCCAGCGTTACCCTGGAGTTGCCAATATTGGTAATAAACCCACGGTGAATGGCACCCAAGCATTATTAGAAGTTCATCTGTTTGATTTTTCCGGTGATATATACGGCAAACAGGTGGAAGTAGAGCTCCGCCATAAGTTGCGGAGCGAACAAAAATTCGCTTCCTTTGCGTTGTTAAAGGAGCAAATTCAACGCGATGCCGTTCATGCCCGCCAATGGTTTGGGCTAGCGGTATCAGAACCGAACGGAATGTAGGATCCATGAGCGACTATAAAAACACCCTGAATTTGCCCGAAACTGAGTTTCCCATGCGCGGTAACCTGGCTCAACGCGAGCCAGAAATGCTAGCTCGCTGGATTGAACAGGATTTATACGGCGCAGTGCGTCAGGCTAAAGCGGGTAAAAAGCCGTTTATCCTGCACGATGGCCCTCCTTACGCCAATGGCAGCATTCACATTGGTCACTCGGTTAACAAGATCCTAAAAGACGTTATTGTTAAGTCTAAGGGCCTGCTGGGTTATGACTCTCCCTACATTCCCGGCTGGGACTGTCATGGTTTGCCTATCGAATTGAAGGTTGAAGCTAAAGTCGGTAAGCCTGGCGTTAAGGTCTCGGCTGCCGAGTTCCGCCAAGCGTGTCGTACCTACGCACAAACGCAAATTGAGGCACAAAAAGCCGACTTTATTCGTTTGGGTGTGTTGGCCGATTGGGAAAACCCCTATCTGACCATGGACTTTGGCACCGAAGCCAACATCATTCGCTCTTTGGGCAAAGTTATTGATAACGGCCATCTGCACAAAGGCTCTAAGCCGGTACACTGGTGTACCGATTGTGGTTCGGCCTTGGCCGAAGCCGAAGTCGAGCATGAAGACAAACGCTCACCGGCCATCGATGTGCGTTTTAAAGCCGTAGATGAAACTGATGTTGCCGCAAGCTTTAATTGTGCAGAAGGTCACACCGGCCAAGGCCCGTTGTCGGTCGTTATTTGGACCACTACCCCGTGGACATTGCCTGCTAACCGCGCCGTGGCGTTGCATGGCGAGTTACGCTATGCATTGGTTCAGGTCGAAGGCGAACAGCCTGAGCGTCTGATTGTGGCCGCCGATTTGGTGACCGAGGTCATGGATCGTGCCGGTATCACTCACTATCACAACTTGGGTTACTGTGAAGGCGCAAAGCTTGAGCTAAAACGCTTCCATCATCCGTTTTACAGCTTTGATGTTCCCGCGATACTGGGCGAGCATGTCACCACCGATTCCGGTACCGGTGCCGTGCATACTGCGCCAGGCCACGGCCAAGAAGATTTCGTGGTTGGCAAGCAATACGGACTAGAAATTGCCAACCCTGTGGGCGGTAACGGTGTTTACTTGCCCGATACCGAACTGTTTGCCGGTCAGCATGTGTTTAAAGCTAACGACTCTGTGGTAGAAGTACTAAAAGAGCGCGGAGCCCTGTTACATCATCAGGCCATCATGCACTCGTATCCGCATTGCTGGCGCCATAAAACGCCTGTCATCTTCCGTGCCACACCACAGTGGTTTATTAGCATGGATCAAAGTGGTTTGCGTGAGCAGGCACTGGCCGAAATTAAAAAGGTACAGTGGGTGCCCGAGTGGGGTGAGAACCGCATTCAGGCTATGGTTGAAAACCGCCCTGACTGGTGTATTTCTCGCCAGCGTACTTGGGGCGTGCCTATTGCCTTATTCGTGCATAAAGACAGCCAAGCCCTGCACCCGCGAGCCACTGAGCTAATGGAAGAAGTGGCCAAGCGTGTAGAATTGGCCGGCATTCAAGCCTGGTGGGATCTCGATCCTGCCGAGTTGTTGGGTGATGAAGCGGACAGCTACGAAAAAGTACTGGATACCTTGGATGTGTGGTTTGACTCCGGCTCCACTTTCGCCTCTGTGGTTGATGTGCGCCCCGAGTTTGAAGGCCACGGCGCCGATATGTACCTAGAAGGCTCGGATCAACACCGTGGTTGGTTTATGTCATCACTGATGCTCTCTACTGCCATCAAAGGCCATGCGCCTTATCGCCAGGTACTGACCCATGGTTTTACCGTGGACGGTAATGGCCGCAAGATGTCTAAGTCGATTGGTAACGTCGTGAGCCCGCAGCAAGTAATGAACAAGCTGGGCGCGGATATTCTGCGTTTGTGGGTGACGAGCACCGACTATACTGGCGAAATGACGGTCTCTGATGAGATCTTAAAGCGCAGTGCCGATGCATATCGCCGTATTCGTAATACCGCGCGCTTCTTGCTGGCGAATCTAAATGGTTTCAACCCAGAAACCGATATGGTTGCCCCCGAGGACATGATCGTAATCGACCGCTGGGCTGTGGGCCGTGCGCAGGCTATTCAGCAAGAAAT
The DNA here is from genome assembly GCF_042676125.1 of Oceanisphaera ostreae. NCBI lineage: Bacteria > Pseudomonadati > Pseudomonadota > Gammaproteobacteria > Aeromonadales > Aeromonadaceae > Oceanisphaera > Oceanisphaera ostreae. The sequence goes on along the minus strand of NZ_JBHTJS010000058.1, from coordinate 37,140 downwards.
TACCACCGCCTTCGATGAGTATAATTTCCATTTAGTGACGCAAAAGCTGATGCAGTTCTGCTCTATTGAAATGGGTTCTTTCTATTTGGACGTGATTAAAGATCGTCAATACACCGCTAAAGCCGACGGCCTAGCTCGACGCTCTTGTCAGACGGCTTTGTACCACATTGCCGAAGCCTTGGTGCGCTGGATGGCACCGATCATGAGCTTTACCGCTGATGAAATCTGGAATCAGTTGCCCGGCGAGCGCGCTCAGTTTGTGTTCACCGAAGAGTTCTACAGTGGCTTATTTGGTTTGGCAGACGGCGAGCAGCTAAACGATAACTACTGGGCTGAGTTGCTGACCCTACGCCAAGCGGTGAATAAAGCCTTAGAAATGGCGCGTAAGGACAAGGTGATTGGCTCTGGGCTGGAAGCGGAAATTACGTTGTTCGTAGAAGATTCCCTTGCCAGCAAGCTTGCGTTGTTGGGTGATGAGCTGCGCTTTGTGCTGCTTACTTCTCAAGTACGGATCCAGCCGCTGGCTAATGCTGGTGATGCGGCTGATACCGAGCTTGAAGGCTTGAAAATTACCGTTGCCAAAAGCGATGCCGAAAAGTGCGGTCGTTGCTGGCACCATGTAGAGGACGTTAGCGCCGAGCAGGATGGTATTTGTGGGCGTTGCGTGACTAACGTATCTGGAGACGGTGAAACCCGTCAGTTTGCTTAATGACCATGCTTAAAGAAACTGGCTTACGCTGGTGGTGGTTGGCCATAGTGGCCATCCTTCTTGATCAGGTAACTAAATGGCTGACGATTGCCTACCTTGACTATGGTTACCCTGGGGTGGAGATCACCCCGTTTTTTAACCTAGTTCATGTATACAACCCAGGTGCCGCCTTTAGCTTTTTAGCAGACCAAGGTGGCTGGCAGCGCTGGTTTTTTGCCGGCCTTGCGACGGCGGTTACCGTGCTATTAAGTGTGTGGATGGCCAAGTTGCCCAGGGCTGCTCGCTGGTTACCCGCCGCTTATGCGCTGGTGATTGGTGGGGCCATTGGTAATGTTATCGACCGCTTGGTATTAGGGCATGTAGTTGATTTCTTGGACTTTTACGTTAATAACTGGCATTGGCCAGCTTTTAACTTAGCCGATAGCTTTATCTTTATCGGTGCCGCGATGATTATTATCGACAGCTTCAAAAAGGACAAACCCCATGACTAAGCAAATAGGTCCGCAAAGTGAGGTGGTCTTTCACTTTACTATTAAATTGGCGGATGGCTCTGTGGCCGATAGTACTCAGTTACAGGGTAAACCAGCTAAGCTGAAAATGGGTGATGGCAGTTTAACGCCCACCTTTGAAGCTTGTTTATTGGGCCTAACTGAAGGCGACAGCCACAGCTTTGAACTGGGCCCAGATGATGCGTTTGGTCCAGTTAACCCTAATAATATTCATTATATGGAACGCAGCAAATTTGCCGCCGACATGACGCTGGAAGAGGGCGCTATTGTTGCCTTCACTCAGCCTAACGGGGCTGAAATACCCGGCATAGTGCGTGACGTTGCTGGTGACTCGGTGACCGTTGATTTTAACCATCCTTTGGCGGGCCACCCGGTCACCTTTGAGGTGGAAATATTGACGGTTGAACCCTTGCCTGTTGAAGAATAAGGAGCCTGATGTGGATATTTTACTTGCCAACCCCCGTGGTTTTTGTGCCGGTGTAGACCGCGCTATTAGCATAGTGCAAAGTGCGCTCGAAAAATTTGAGGCGCCCATTTATGTACGCCACGAAGTGGTACACAATCGCTATGTAGTTAATAAGCTTAAAAATGCAGGGGCGGTATTTGTAGAAGAGCTGGATCAGGTGCCCGACGATAATATCGTCATCTTCTCGGCTCACGGTGTCTCGAAAGCGGTGCGCGAAGAAGCCAAACGCCGTGGCTTAAAAGTATTTGATGCAACTTGCCCGTTGGTGACTAAGGTGCACATGGAAGTACACCGTGCCAGTAAAAAAAATATTGAGACTATACTGATCGGCCATTCGGGGCATCCCGAAGTGGAAGGCACCATGGGTCAGTATGAAAGTGACTCGGGCGGTATATATCTGGTTGAAAACCCAAGCGATGTAACTACATTGCAGGTTAAACACCCCGATAACCTAACCTTTGTTACTCAAACTACTTTGAGCGTTGATGAAACCTCAGATGTGATTGATGCACTGCGCGCGCGTTTTCCTACTATTGAAGGACCGCGTAAAGACGACATTTGCTATGCCACACAAAATCGCCAAGACGCGGTGCGCGAGCTAGCGGCAAAGGTAGATGTGATGTTAGTGGTGGGTTCTAAAAACTCGTCTAACTCAAACCGCTTACGCGAGCTGGCAGAAAAAATAGGCACGCGAGCCTATTTGATTGATTGCGTAGAAATGATAGATGCGAGCTGGCTTAAAAATGTGGCGCGAGTTGCCGTTACCGCTGGCGCTTCTGCACCTGAAATCTTGGTGCAAGAAGTAATCGACCATTTAAAGTCTCTAGGCGGAAATACCGTTACCGAGCACCCTGGGCGAGAAGAAAATATCGTATTTGAAGTGCCTGCCGAACTAAAGGTAAAGCAGGTTTCTTAAAATAGTGCCCGGTGCCCAGCACCAAGCGCCCCGCTTAAAAATCAACCCAAAACAGCGCCCGCATCGGCGCTGTTTTTTGTTATCTAACACCATTCTATAAAATTACCTGCTCAGAAAAGAGTAATTTAGCTCTTGGTACTATTAACACCCGCTATCTTCATTTTTCGGGCCTTCCGTACTCTTGATCTTAGTGACCAGAGCTAATTGGCAACGGAATCCACAGAAAAACGCGGAACAATAGTGATCAGATTTGAAAGTGTTCTTAGGGGTAAGAGATAACTCCCTCAGCCCGAACTAGACGAGCTCTTACCCATAAATTTATTATCTTTCGTCGCTCCTATCTCAGCTTAATTTTTCCGCGCCTTCCGTGTTCTTCCGTTGCAGATAAGCTCTGGCTCTTTAGGTTTGGCCGTTTTGTGAATCATTAGTTCGGTGCTGCTCTTCACCGCCAACAATCAGCAGGCGTTTTGTTGTTATTGCGATCTAAAGTAAGCGTGTGACAAATGGTGCTTCCCGCCTTGTCTTGATACTGAGCGGAGCCAGATTTAGCACTCGCTTTTAGCGTGTAATCCGTGGCGCTGGCGGCACTTACCTTAAATATATAATGCGCATGACTGGGCACAAAATTCGCTGCTGCGTCAGCTGTATTGGCATAAGAGGTATGAGCAATGCGCCACTCTTCTTGCTGTAGCTGCATTATATATAGCGCTTGAATTGCCTCTATACGCTTACTTTTTATCAGGTAGCGCGACAGGCTCGGATAGGCGATAAGGGCTAATATCGCCACAATGGCCACTGTTATCAGCAATTCTATTAGGGTAAAGCCACTCGATTTTGGCATACCTTCACCTTGTTGAACTCTTTGCTATAGACCAAGCTTAGTCGTAACTAACGACACTGTTGTGGTCTTTAATACACAAGGAGGGACGGGTGAAGCTGAGTCAGGAGGGGCTAACGCTTATCGAGTTATTAGTGAGTGTTGCCGTGGTGGCGGTGCTGCTGTCAGTGGCCATCCCTAGTTTTCATCGCGTTAGTGAGCAACAAAAAGTGCGCGGTGCGGGCATGGCGCTGTATTCCGATTTTCAGCTAGCCCGCAGCGAAGCCATTAAGCGTAATAAAGATGTTACCGTCTGCTTTAATGGCTCGGGTACTGCACTTTGGAGCTATCACATTAAAGAGCTAGCTCAGCCATCGGATTGTGATGCCAGCGTCTACCTCGATATTAATCGTGTCGATAATCCCGCTTCCTCCACCCTCATTCTCACCGCTTCTTACCCCAGCCCTTATGTTATTTTTAAACCCAGAAGAAGCAGTCTCGTCTCCGGTAATGTGACCTTCGTGGACGGTGGGCATAGCATTAAAGTGATCACCTGGAACAACAGCATTATTCGCACCTGTTCCGATAGCCAACTGTCTGGAGTACCGCGATGCTGAGTCGTCACCATGGTTTTACGATAGTTGAATTACTGGTTGCCATGGTGGCAGGCCTAGTGGTGTTGTCGGGTGCCTTATCTTTATTTATTACGGTGTTGGCTACTGGCAACACCAACTTAATGCTGTCGCGCCTCAATCAAGAAGTACAAGCGGTGGGCGATTTGATCAGTCGAGATCTGCAAAAAGCCGGTTATCACCCTGAGGCTGCAGCAGACCTAGCACTGAATAGGCCGATTAGTACTAACTCTGCCGCACACTATGTTTTTTCAGTCGCTGATGATCTTTATACCGAGCCGAGTACGACAGGGTCGCATTGCCTGCGCCTTAAATACTGGGATGCGGCTCAATCTTCAGGAAAAAAGCCCATCGTGCGGATATATAGCTATCACCGAGGAACACAAAAGTTAACGGTACGCACTAAGCATAATCCATCGGATAACACGGCATTAAGTACGCTGTGTGGCAGCGGTAGTCAGCTGATATCGAGCAAGGAAATCAAGATAGATCAGTTGTTATTCACACCGATACCCGCAGGTCCTTCTTCAAGCGGTGCCAGTCTATATATGACGTTGAGCGCCTCCCATGCTCGCCGACCGAATCTCATTATGAGTCTGCAGCGCCATATTTATCTCAGAAATGAGGGTAGCTCACCATGAAGGCTGTGCAAGGCTTTACCACACTCACCGTTACCCTAATATTAATCTCCATTTTAATATCGGTGTCGGTATTTATCGGTAAGGTGTTAGTGGCAGAAAGGCGCATCACCCTTAACGAAATTGAGTATAGAGTAGCTCAGGCGGCCGCCGAGCAGGGGATCGCTGAAGCAAGAGCGTTACTTAACGTTGCGCCCGCTAACAGTGTGTGGGCAGGCACCGTATCCAGTAATGTGGCTGAGGTGAGTTATCAAGTGACCATGGTGCCTGACGCTAACCTCGCAGGGCTTATTCATCTAGAGTCGGTAGCAACGTTGCCTGGCGGCGGCGAAAGCCGAGTGAAAGTGACACTCGCTCGACGCTCAGTACTTAATCCCCATAATTCTGGCCCCGCCGCTCCGCTAATGTTGGCCGCGGCCAATAATGATATTGACGGTAATATCACCGTGGTCGCACATCCTAATGGCGGTGGTGCAGGAGTGCCGATATCTGTGTGGTCCAAAGGCACAATTGCGACCAGTGGCCAGCTACAAAGCTGCTATCTAGCAGACTTTAACGCTATTGCTAATCACTGTGTGCTTGAACTGAGCCATAAAAATAGCACTAGCCAAAATATTAATAGCGATATGGTGATTGATGATGGGGGTTTTCCTGCTGATCTGTTGAGCTATTTATTTGGCTATGGCCAAGATCAATGGTCCAGTATTTCAGCCATGGCTGTGCAAGCGGTTTCTCGTTGTGATGAAATTAACCGTGCCGGTTTTTTCATCATCACCGATGGTGGCGTCTGTGCCCTAGAGCAAGTCACCAGCTCGGCCATCGCGCCTGTTATCTTGCTGGCCAAGGATATCTCGGTGACGGGGTCAATAGGCACGCAGTTTTATGGCTTGTTGGTGCTATACGATAGTGACCCCAGCGATAGTAACGTGATGTCGGTACAGTTGAACCAAGGCAGCCAGCTATTTGGCAGTCTGTTAAGTAACCTAAGCGACGACAGCCTAAAAGACGATTTTGCCATTATTTATCATCAAGGTGTGCTGTGCTTAATTAGTAATTGTAACCAAGATCCACAGTCTCCCTTCGTGAGTCTAAATACCATCCCCGGCAGCTGGACCGATGATTAACGTAAAGCAGCGCCAAACGGCCAAAAAAAAAGAGCTGATTTTTCTCTTAACTGAGCGGCTGATCGTGATGTTGTCTGCACTTATCAATAAGTAAGATCACTTGGTACTGGTCGCGCTTATCTCATCTTAATTTTTCCGTGGCTAGAAAGCCTTTAGTCTTTCGGTGTTTATCAGTAGCTGAACGCTGACGGCTTAAAGCTGAAAGCTACCCAAGGGGTATGTATGAAGCGACAAGGCGGCTTTGGTTTGATTGAAGTGATGATTGCCTTCGTGATTGTGGTGGTCACGGCGGGATCCTTATTACAGTTAAGCAAACAGTATTTGGAATACAGCCGAGACGGACGCAGCCGAGAAGTGGCCTTGCGGTTGTTGGAGTCTAAGTTAGATGAGCTAAGACACCAGCAAAGCCTTGCTGGATATCAAGCCGTCAGCTCGAGTAATGAAGTGCGCATCGTGTCGGATGTGATCTTTAATATTGACTGGACGGTGCAGGGCCAAGATTGGGATCCTGCGCAAAGTCAGTGGATATCGTTAGGTGCGGGACCGCTTGGCGATAAAAAAGATCTACAGGTATCGGTTGCTTGGCAAAATGGCCGAGGAGAGGCAAAGAGCATGACGTTGCAATCAGCGATAGCGCCACTGGTGCCTATTTATGCCGGCCCGTTCGGCGAGCGGGATCCGAGTTTAGGTCCTGGTGTCGGTGGCCCAGATTAAAGTAAACCTAGCCTCCTCGAGCACAACTTAGCCAGCTAATAAATTAGAACCGTAGGGGGAAATGAGTCTCCTCCTCCGACATTTTGTTTAGCTTGGTGCGCGGCGCTGAATGCTTGGCGCTATAACATCCCCTTTTCCCTAGCTGTTATTGTTAATTTTTAATAGTATGCGGATATCACCGTTTTAAGCGAATTCATCCATGCCCTCACAATTGACTCTGGCGCTGGCCCAGTTAAACCTAACGGTCGGTGCTATTGAAGCCAACACCCACACCATGTTGGCAGCGTTAGCCGACGCCGAGCGCCAAGGCGCCGATTTGGTATTATTTCCCGAACTGGCCATTACTGGGTATCCACCCGAAGACTTATTGCTGCGTGACGACCTGTATTCACGCCTCGACGCCGCATTAGTGCAACTGGCAGACGCGAGCACGCAAACGGCTCTGATCGTTGGTCATCCGTGGCGACAAGGTGGCCATTGTTATAATGCCGCCTCTTTTTATTATCAGGGCAAACTTCAGGCGCGCTACTTTAAACAACAGCTGCCTAACTACGGGGTGTTTGACGAACAGCGCTACTTTAGCGCCGGCGAGCAATCTTGTGTGGTTGAATTTAAGGGCCATCAGTTAGGGCTGTTGATTTGTGAAGACGTGTGGCAAGCCGGCCCTGCTGCTAGTGCTAAGGCGGCGGGGGCCGAATTATTGCTCAGCCTTAATGCTTCGCCTTATTACCAAGGGGTGGTTGAAGTACGCCACCAGCAATTAGCGAAACGCTGTCGTGAAAATGCCTTACCACTGGTATATGTGAATCAAGTAGGCGGGCAAGATGAGCTAATATTTGACGGCCGATCTATGGCGCTTAACGCCCTCGGTGAGATCACTCAAAGTATGGTGGCTTTTAAGCCCGAGCTGGCGCTGGTGCACTTTGATCTTAAGACTCCACGTAAGGGTCAAATACAAGCACCTCTTGAGTCATTGGCCGAGCTTTATCAATCGCTGGTGTTGGCCACCCGCGATTACGTGAACAAAAATGGTTTTAATGGGGCCGTGCTGGGGCTCTCGGGAGGCATCGACTCGGCACTCACAGTGGCGATTGCGGTAGATGCCTTAGGTAAAGATCAGGTGCAAGCGGTGATGATGCCGTTTCGTTATACCGCCTCCATCAGTGTGGCCGATGCAGAAGAAGAAGCGAAGCTGCTGGGTATTGAATATAACAGTGTGTCTATCGAACCGATATTTGATGCCTTTATGGGGCAGTTAGCCCCCTTGTTTGCCGAAGAGTTACCTCAAGCAGGCGATACCACAGAAGAAAATTTACAGGCTCGAGCACGCGGCATGTTGTTAATGGCGTTATCTAATAAACGTCGCCGTTTGGTGCTGACTACTGGTAATAAAAGTGAGCTTGCAGTCGGTTATTGCACCTTATATGGCGACATGGTGGGCGGCTTTGCTCCCCTTAAAGATGTGTCTAAGACCTTGGTGTTTGCGTTGTCACGATACCGTAATACGTTAGGATATGTGATCCCACAACGGGTGATCGAGCGTCCGCCATCCGCCGAATTGGCGCCAGGCCAACTCGACCAAGATAATCTGCCCCCTTATGATGTGCTGGATGCTATTCTTGAGGCCTATGTTGAGCAAGATCAGTCTCTAAACGATTTATTGGCATCAGGGTTTGATGAAGCAGAAGTGCGGCGCGTTATTAAATTGGTGGACATCAATGAATATAAGCGCCGACAAGGTGCCATGGGACCTCGGATAACGCAGCGTAACTTTGGTAAAGATCGCCGTTATCCTATTACGTCAGGTTTTGGAAAAATAAACTGGTAAGGGCCCTTCGGGAAGCGGACAGCCGTAAGCGATAAGCTAAGTTCAACGAGCACGCTTGTGGTTGGGGGTTGGAATTCGGCTTCTGTCGTTCCCTTAACCCCGATCTCTTCACCCTCTAGTTATCATCGATATTAAGGATTCATCGTGAAGAAAATTGAAGCCATCATTAAACCCTTTAAACTGGATGATGTACGCGAAGCATTGGCCGAACGTGGTATTACCGGTATGACGGTCTCGGAAGTAAAAGGCTTTGGCCGCCAAAAAGGGCACACCGAGTTATATCGCGGTGCCGAGTACATGGTGGATTTTCTGCCTAAGGTTAAACTTGAAATAGTGGTGCAAGACGACTTAGTAGAAGCCTGCATAGAAGCCATTGAAACTACGGCCCGCACCGGCAAAATTGGCGACGGTAAAATATTCGTATTTGATGTCACTCAGGTGATCCGTATTCGTACCGGCGAGCAAAACGAAGACGCGGTGTAAATGCAGATCCGAGCGCTAAGCACCAAGCACCCAGCTAAACAAAAAGCGGTGTTGCTCTTAACGTATGGCGTATAACGTACGGCGTTTAATGTAAGGCGTAAGACGTAAAGCTAGGGTAAATAGGCACTTTATAGAGCTACGATTATCCTTTGAGGCCCTTTATTGTTGAATTACCTTGGCCATTACCCTTTTCTTTGTCACAATCTCTGTGACATCTAAATAGAGGAATAACTAAATGCCATTACTAGACAGTTTTACTGTTGATCATACCCGTATGGAAGCACCTGCGGTGCGAGTAGCCAAAACGATGGCCACGCCTAACGACGACACGATAACGGTATTTGATTTACGCTTCTGTCTGCCGAACCAGGAAATCTTGTCTGAAAAGGGCATTCATACTCTGGAGCACTTGTTTGCAGGCTTCATGCGTGATCACCTGAATAGTAATGGCACTGAAATTATTGACCTGTCGCCCATGGGGTGTCGTACCGGCTTTTACATGAGCCTGATTGGTGCACCTAACGAGCAGCAAGTAGCGGATGCCTGGCTGGGCGCAATGCAAGATGTGCTTAACGTTGAAAGTCAGTCGCAGATCCCCGAGCTAAACGAATATCAGTGCGGCACGTATGTGATGCATTCGTTAGATGAGGCCAAAGCCATTGCCCGCAATATCATTGAACGCGGCATTGGCGTAAACAGCAATCAGGTGCTGGCGCTGCCAGAAGAGATGCTAAAATCTCTGTAATGCAAGGCTGCTTTTTGTAGTGACAAAAGCGCCCGGTTTAAGCAAGCACTGGCTTAACCGGGCGCTTTGTCACTTGTTATTCTCTTTAGATAATCTTCCCTTATTCCAGTGCTCAAATGGACTACTTTATGTCAGAACAACAAGACCCCTTCCTCAAGCGGGAAGCCGAAAAATACGATAACCCTATTCCTAGCCGAGAGTACATTCTTGAGCTAATTAAAACCAAGCAGGGTCCTATCTCGCGTGACGAGATATTTGCTGAGCTAGATTTAGATGGCGAAGAGCAAACCGAAGCCTTACGTCGTCGACTACGCGCCATGGAGCGTGATGGCCAGTTAGTGTTTACCCGTAACAAATGCTACGCCTTACCAGAAAAGCTGAATCTCATTAAAGGTCGCGTTATTGGTCACCGCGAAGGCTTTGGCTTTTTACGCCCCGAAGAGGGCGGCGATGACCTGTTTTTGTCGCAGCGTGAAATGGATGCGCTAATGCATGGTGACCAAGCATTAGTACAGCCGCTGCGTTTCGACTCTAAAGGCCGACGCGAAGCACGAGTTGTGCGCTTGCTTGAGTCTCGTGACCTCGAAGTGGTGGGCCGTTATTTCGTTGAAAACGGCGTGAGCTACGTGGTGCCCGATGATAGCCGCATTGCTCAGGATATTTTGATCCCGCAAGGCGAAACTCAGGGTGCGCGCATGGGGCAAGTGGTGCTGATTAACATTAGCCAACGCCCAACCAAGCGCATGACCGGCGTAGGTAAAGTGGTAGAAGTGTTGGGTGAAACCATGGATCCGGGCATGGAAATTAACATTGCCCTGCGCACCCATGGCATTCCTCACGTATGGCCAGAAGAAGTGAAGCAAGAAATTGCCTCACTGACCGAAGACGTGCCAGAAGAAGCCAAAGTGGGTCGTCGTGATCTGCGTGACTTACCGTTGGTGACCATTGATGGCGAAGATGCTCGCGACTTTGATGATGCAGTCTATTGTCAGCCCAATGAAGCGGGCGGTTGGCACTTATGGGTAGCCATTGCTGACGTGTCTTACTACGTGCGCCCAGGCACAGCATCAGACAACGAAGCCTATTTGCGTGGTAACTCGGTGTACTTCCCCGAGCAAGTGATCCCGATGCTGCCAGAAGTACTGTCTAATGGCCTGTGTTCGCTTAACCCGCAGGTGGATCGCTTGTGCATGGTGGCAGAGATGAACATTTCTGCCAGCGGCAAGCTTCTTGACTCGCAGTTTTACGAAGCAATAATGAGCTCTCATGCGCGCCTTACCTATACTAAGGTAGCGGCTATAGTTGAGGGAGATGAGGGGCTTCGCGAGCGTTATGCGCCGTTAGTACCACATTTAGAAGCGCTGAACAGCATGTATCATGCAATGAAATCGGCGCGTCATCAGCGTGGTGCAGTTGAATTTGAAAGCGAAGAGACTAAGTTCGTGTTCAACGCGCAGCGTAAAATTGACAGCATAGTACCGGTAGTGCGCAACGACGCTCATAAGATCATTGAAGAGTGCATGATTGCGGCTAACGTGGCGGCGGCACGCTTTATTGAAAAGCAAGACGCCCATGCCTTATTCCGTGTACACGACAAGCCAGGCGAAGAAAAACTGGTTGGCTTTCGCAGCTTCTTAGCCGAAGTAGGGTTAGAGCTAAAAGGGGGCCTAGAGCCCGAGCCTGCAGATTACGCCTTGTTGGCCGAGCAAATTAAAGGCCGCCCCGATGCCGGATTAATCCAAACCATGCTGCTGCGCTCGATGAAGCAGGCGGTGTATCAGGCAGAGAATATGGGTCACTTTGGTTTGGCGCTAAAATCATACGGGCACTTTACTTCCCCGATTCGTCGCTACCCAGACCTTATTATGCATCGTGCCATTAAGGCACAAATAAGCAAGATACAGGCCGAAGGTAACAGCAAAACCGGCGGTGTGCCTTATCAGCTAGAAGATGTCGCCCCCATGGGTGAGCATTGCTCGCTAACTGAACGCCGTGCCGATGACGCTACCCGTGACGTGGCCGATTGGCTTAAATGCGAATATATGCTGGACCATGTAGGCAGCGAATTTATGGGTACCATTGCCAACGTTACCGGCTTTGGTTTCTTCGTGCGCCTAGATGACATTCATATTGACGGCTTGGTACATATTTCTAGCCTGCAAAACGATTATTATCAGTTTGACTCGGCGCGCCAAACCTTGATTGGCGAGAACTTTCGTCGTCGTTATCGCTTGGGCGATAAAATTAAGGTTAAGGTGATGGCCGTTAACCTCGACGATAGCAAGATTGATTTTGAAACGGTTGAAGAGCCACTGCCAGCGGGAGCTAAAAGCGGTAAAGGAGCCAAAAACCTGAAATCGCGTCAGCGCGCTAAGCCAAAAAGAAACAACAAGCCTAAAGGCGATGCTAAAGCACCAGACAGTAAAGGCGATAGCAAACCCAAAGGCGGCAAGAAACGCCATTAATCGTTAGTTAAAGATGTGGGGGATAGGGGCTAGGGATTTATCTTCGGCCGCTACTCCCACTTTTATTTTAAATTCCGAGAAATATTATGAGCAATGAACTGATTTTTGGTATTCATGCCCTTGATGCCCTGCTAGAAACGCACCCCGAAAAAGTACTGGAAGTTTGGTTACTGAAAGGGCGCGACGATGAGCGCCTAAATGCGTTGCAAGCGCGCTTATTAGAGGTGGGTGTTAAGGCTCAGCTGGCAAGTCGCTCGGCACTGGATAACAAAGCTAAGGGTGGCCAACACCAAGGGGTGGTCGCTAAAGTACAAGCCGCGCCTATTCTAAATGAAACAGACTTAGCACAACTACTCGCAGGCCAAGCAACGCCCTTCTTGCTGGTGCTAGATGGCGTCACCGACCCCCATAACCTGGGAGCTTGTTTGCGTACCGCCGATGCTGCAGGCGTACACGGCGTGATCGTGCCCAAAGATAACTCGGCAAGCTTAACTCCAGTGGTGCGTAAAGTAGCCAGTGGTGCCGCCGAAGTGGTGCCTTTATTCCAGGTGACCAACTTGGCTCGTACCTTACGTGCGTTGCAAGACCAAGGTGTGTGGGTAGTGGGCACTGCGGGTGAAGCTGACCATAGCGTATATCAAACTAAATTCAGTGGTGCACTGGCGCTAGTGATGGGTGCAGAAGGTAAAGGCATGCGTCGTTTAACTCGTGAACATTGTGACGAGCTAGTGAGCATCCCCATGAGCGGCTCGGTATCCAGCCTAAACGTATCAGTCGCCACCGGGGTTTGCCTGTTTGAAATGGTCCGCCAGCGCGGGCTTTAATCATGCGCTTGGTAACTATTAAAACGCGAAATTAAAGGCTTTTTAGCAACGGAACCCGCGGAAGAACACGGAAAAATAGGGATCAAATCTGAAAGGAATTTTTTGGTAAGGGCGCAAGCGGGATCAAAAGCTATTCTCCGTGCGCAGCGGAACCCACGGCAATTAGTGGGTGTTGGGTTAAGACCTACAGCTCAACACTTATTTTAAAGCCCTATATTTAGCCCTTACCCTTAAATAATCTTTCGTACTTATCTCATATTCATTTTTCCGTGAGTTCTGTGAGTTCCGTTGCAAAAACCTTGAGCCTTAGGTTTTGTTTAGCTACCCCTCACGATTAGGAGTAAACATGCAACAGTTAATGGCTCGCATGGCGGCCGAACGGCAAATGCTGGCCATTTTATTACTGGTGCTGGGCAACTTGATTATCTCGGTTGGCGATGTGCTGGTTAAGTTGCTGGGCCAAACCACGGTAACGCCCTATCAATATGTGGCGTTGCGTTTTTTGCTGACCTCCTTACTGCTGCTGCCATTTTGGTTGCGCTTACCACGCGAGAAAAAAGGCTGGGGCGAGTGGAAAATCCATGTGCTGCGTGGTCATTTGCTGCTGGTGGGCTCGGCCTGTGTGTTTATCAGTTTAATTTATTTGCCGCTAGCCACGGCCAATGCGGTGTTTTATGCCGCGCCCTTAATGACATTGCCGCTGGCCGCGCTGCTCAGTAAAGAACAAGTGCGTTTATCCGCTTATATCGTTAGCTTGCTTGGCTTTGGCGGCATCTTAATTGTGCTTAACCCGGCCGAATGGCATTGGGCGGGCTGGATTGCGCTCCTCACCGCGTTTTCGATGGCGGCCAGCAATGTATTAGTGCGCCGCTTGCCCCAAGGGCGCTCGGTGTTGGCTACGCTGTTTTTAACTCAAGCTTTGGCCCTGCCTATTAGTTTTGCACTGGCTCTGCCTACTTGGCAGCCGTTAACTGCCGATCTTTGGTGGCTGTTAGTCGGTGCCACCTTAGTAGGCATCGTGTATCAGGGCGTGTGCATCTTGGCTTACACCATGGCCGACGCCAGTAAAATTGCCGCCAGTGAGTATTCAGGACTTATCTTTGTCACCATTATGGGCATGGTATTATTTAGCGAATTCCCCGCCATTAACGTCTACCTCGGTGCCGCCGTAGTAATAGTCGCCATCGGCTTACAACGGAAATTGCGTTAAGCAAAGCGGTCAGCTGTCAGATAAATACCAAGACCAAGCCAATACCCACTAAGACGATGCACTGCGCTGTTGGTTTTTGACCGGTCTTTAGCTGAGGGCTGAAAGCTGATCGCTGGCGGCTATAAGTTAAGCTTTCTTTTAAGATATTTATGGCTTACAATCCGCCACCTTAAAATCAGTCGCTTTACCTATTAAGTTCCTTGCCTCCGATGGTGTGACTGAGCCCACGCAGAGGCTATAACCCGTAAGGAGCAATCCATGCGTCATTATGAAATCGTATTTATGGTTCACCCTGATCAGAGTGAACAAGTTCCAGGTATGATCGAGCGTTATACTAGCGCCATCACTACTTCTGGTGGTCAAGTTCACCGCCTAGAAGACTGGGGCCGTCGTCAGTTGGCTTACCCGATCAACAAACTGCACAAAGCACACTATGTTCTGTTGAACGTAGAAGCTGACCAGGCTGTTGTCGATGAGCTAGAAAACAACTTCCGCTTTAACGATGCGGTGCTGCGTAACATGATTATGCGCACTAAGCAGGCCGTTACCGAGCCTTCAGAAATGGCAAAAGCCAAAGATGAACGCTTACCACGTCGTGACGACGCTGCTCCTCGTTCAGAGTCTGCAGACGAGCGTCCACGTCGTGAAGACGCCGCTCCTCGTGCAGAAGCTGCTGCCGAGTAATCCACGTTTTAGCTGAGGAAGATAATCATGGCACGTTTTTTCCGTCGTCGTAAATTCTGTCGTTTCACCGCTGACGGTGTAACTGAGATTGATTACAAAGACATCGCAACACTGAAGAACTATGTTACCGAGTCCGGTAAAATTGTACCGAGCCGCATCACTGGTACCCGCGCTAAGTTTCAGCGTCAGCTGGCTCGCGCAATCAAACGCGCTCGTTACCTGGCCCTGCTGCCTTACACCGATCTGCACAAGTAAGCAGCGGCCTAACTCGCCAATTTTTATAGAGGAAAGGTAATGCAAGTTATTCTGCTTGATAAAATCGCCAAATTAGGCGGCCTGGGCGACCAGGTAACCGTGAAATCCGGTTATGCTCGTAACTTTTTGTTGCCTCAGGGCAAAGCTGTTCTAGCTAACAAAGATAACGTAGCTACGTTTGAAGCGCGCCGCGCCGAACTGGAAGCCAAATTAGGCGAACAGTTGGCAGCAGCCCAAGCGCGTGCCGACCAGCTATCTGGTTTGGCAAACGTTGAAATCGCATCTAAGTCTGGTGACGAAGGCAAACTGTTCGGCTCTATTGGTGCCCGTGACGTTGCTGAAGCCATCACCGCTGCAGGTGTTAAAGTTGCTAAGAGCGAAGTTCGTCTAACCGACGGCGTTCTACGTAACTTAGGCGAGTTTGAAGTGGGTGTGCAGCTGCACGCCGACGTTAAAGCAACCGTTACTATTTTGGTTGTTGCTGCCTAAGTTAGGCCGCTCGTTAAAAAAGCCCGCGCTTGTCGCGGGTTTTTTATTGCCTGCAATAAGGCTACAGTGGAGTCTGGCCTTTAGGGAGAGACAAACATGGCAAATTGGGTCACAGGTAAAGTGAAGAGCCGAACACAATGGTCGGATACGCTATTTTCTCTGGTTGTCGACGCCGACGTCGCGCCTTTTAAGGCGGGGCAGTTCACCAAACTGGCCTGGCACACCGACGATAACAAAGTGTCGCGCGCGTATTCTTACGTTAATCCGCCAGGACAAGACAGCGAATTTTATGTGATTTCCATACCAGAAGGGCAATTAACGCCGCATTTAGCTGATCTTCAAGTCGGTGACGAAGTGCTCGTAGAACACTCGGCGGCCGGTTTTTTAACGCTAGATGAAGTTCCCGAGGGGCGAGATTTATGGCTGATGGCCACCGGCACCGGCGTGGGCCCCTTTGTGTCTATGCTTGCCGAGGGTAGTTGCTGGCAGCAATTCACTAACATAGTGTTGGTGCATGGCGTGCGCTTTGCTGACGAGCTAGGTTATCGCGAACGTATTCGCGAACTCACCCAAGATCGGCTGAACTTTCAATATGTTCCTTTTGTCTCACGAGAAGCCGCGCCAGATGTAGAGACAGGCCGCATTACCCACGCCATTACCAATGGTAGCCTCGAGCAAAAAGCCAACCTGACCTTTAGCGCCGAACACAGCCGCGTCATGCTCTGCGGTAACCCACAAATGGTGCGTGATACCTTAAATGAGCTTAAGCTGAAGGGGCTGCAAAAACATCTGCGCCGTAAACCCGGCCAAATACTGATGGAAAATTATTGGTGAAGAGATAGCTATCAGGCTTTAAGCCGTCAGCTATCAGATTAGTAATATGATAAGTGACGGCTATCAACTTTAAGCTGACCGCTTAGGGCTGATAGCTTAAAGTCATGTTTCAGCTCGTTACATAGATCATTAGGCTCAAAAAGGCGGCTAATCCCCAGCCAAGGGCGATAATCCAATAAAATACGCGCGCGCCCTGTTTAATGGGGATCTGGTTATAACGTAAAAAAAAATACCAGAGCAGGGCGGGTAACAAAGGTAATAAAAACAGTCGGGTCATGGCGACAAGCCCTCTATATATAGTGGCAGAATACAAAACGTTGCGTCTACCCGTGCACTGTAACAATTGAAACCGTGCTGAGCTAATTATGATCACTCATCGATTGAGTCCATACTGTAGCGCTGGGCCAAACCCAGCACAAAGACTAGTGCAGTAGCGGCTGCGTTGCGAGCTGAGCCTCGCTTATTGTAAACGGATAAGGAGTACCGCATGAAGCAGTTGGTGATTAAAGCCTTTGGTGATGCCGATCAGTTGGTATTAACCGAGTTGGCAGTTGACACGATGGCGACTAATGAAGTTCGCGTAAAAATGCACTACGCTGGCGTCAATCCCGTGGATGCAAAAACACGAGCGGGTTTAGGCTGGGGAGCCCAAGCCATTAAAGACCGCCTACCGTGGTCGCCTGGTTTTGAGGTAATGGGCACGGTACAAGAAGTGGGTGCCGAGGTAAGCATTCATCAGGCAGGGGACCGCGTAGTGGGGCTGCTGACAGGAGGAGGCTATAGCGAAGTGGTAATCGCACCAGCTAATGCCTTGGTGCGTGTGCCTAAAGAGGTGAGCGATGAAATGGCGGCGGGCTTATCGCTGGCGGGAATGACCGCTTGGCAGGGCTTAACCGAGCATGGCAGCCTAAAAGCCGGCGAGCGGGTGTTAATCTCTGCTGCTGCCGGTGGCGTAGGCCATTTAGCTGTGCAGCTAGCCAAAGACTTAGGCGCCACCGTCGTTGCCTTGGCTTCGCCCAATAACCACGACTTTTTGCGTGACCTAGGTGCCGACGAGATCATCGATTATCGAAATGAGGCACAATTAGCAACGCTGGAACCGGTCGACTTATTGTTTGATTTGGTAGGCGGCGCTTCTGGTCTTGCGCTGCTGTCGTACTTGCGCCACGGTGGACGAGTAGTGACGGTGCCCACTATTACTGCTGAGCAAGTGATTACAGCGGCTAAGTCACAAGGCTTAAGCGCGACCGGTATGCTCAAGCACAATGATACTCAGCAGCTGGCATTATTAATTGACGCGGTTGCCGAGCAGCGGTTACGAGTAGAGGTGAGTCATGTGTATCCGTTGGCCGAAGGTGCCGATGCTCATCGCCAGGTTGAAACCGGCCATACCCGCGGCAAAATTTTGCTAAAAGGCTAACCGGTTAAACTCGTTCATATAAGGAAACCCCATGAAGTTTTGGTCTCTGTTATTGCTGTTGTGCCCCATAGTGGCAACGGCGGCTCCGGTGTTAGTGAAGCAAGTCACGCAGTCGGAAGACGGCTTGGTGATCCCTTATCAGGAGTATCGACTGGATAACGGGCTGACCCTGTTACTCAACACCGATAAATCTGATCCGGTGGTACATGTCGAAATGACCTACCATGTTGGCTCGGCGCGCGAAGAGCCAGAGCAAACCGGTTTTGCCCATTTTTTTGAGCACATGATGTTTCAAGGCTCAAAGCATGTGGCGGATCAGGAGCACTTTCGCCTGATCAACGAAGCCGGTGGCACCATGAATGGCACCACCAACCAAGACAGAACTAATTACTTTCAAACCGTTCCTGCTAACCATCTTGAAAAAGTATTATGGCTAGAGGCGGATCGCATGGGGTTTCTGCTGGAAGCCGTCAGCCAGCAAAAATTTGAAATTCAGCGCGATACCGTTAAAAACGAACGTGGCCAACGTATCGACAACCAGCCCTATGGCTTGGTGGGCGAGCGCATGGGCGAGCTGCTGTATCCCCGAGATCATCCTTATAGCTGGCAGCCCATTGGCTATGTTGAAGACTTAGACCGCGTCAATGTTGAACATTTAAAGGCGTTCTTTACACGCTGGTATGGCCCCAATAACGCCACCTTGGTGATCAGTGGCGACTTCGATACTCAGCAAACGCTAGACTGGGTAGAAAAATACTTTGGCTCCATTCCAACCGGCCCCGAAGTGACCTCGGATAAGCCTCAGCCTGCCACGTTAAGCGCAAGTCGTTATCAGACGCTGGTCGACTCGCGAATTCGTATGCCAATGTTGTATGTGTCGTATCCTACCGTATGGCTGGGTCACAAAGATGAAGCGGCACTCGACGTGTTGGCCAACGTATTGGGCGGCGGCAAAAGCTCACTCTTGTATCAAGAGTTAGTAGAAACGGGTAAGGCGGTGAGCGCCGGTGCCGGCCACTATTGTGCTGAGCTTGCCTGTACTCTAAGCGTGTGGGCTTATAGCAACCCGTCTGAAGACGGATCACTGGCACCGCTTAAGGCAGAAGTAGACCGTATAGTTGGCGAACTGGCCGAGCGCGGTATTAAAAAAGCCGACGTAGATAAAGCGGTGACCGAATTGCGCGCCAATCTTATTTTGGGGCTCGATAGCACCAAGGGTAAGGCTCGACAGTTGGCCTTAGGCCAAGTATTAAAAGACGATCCCCTGTTTGCCATTAATGCGTGGCGCCAGTTAGCTCAGACGACACCTAAGCAGGTGACGGCGGTCTATCAACAATATCTGCAAAACCAACCGGCAGCCGTATTAAGCGTGGTTCCCACAGATAAAAATGACTGGCAAGTCGCCAAGCCAAATTACGTGACCCCTGAACGAGAGCTACCGACCACAGAAGAGCAAATTGTTGCCAACGTGCCCGATCGTCAAATAAAAGACGACTTCGATCGTAGCCAAATGCCTGTAGCCGCAGATCCCGTCACCATTAAGGTGCCGACCCTATGGCAAGACACTTTGGGTAACAATATCCAGCTGCAAGGTATTGTTAATGATGAAATTCCGGCGGTCTCTATTATTTTGGCTTTCCCCGGTGGCCAGCGTAGTGAAAAACCAGAACAAATAGGATTAGCTAGTCTCACCGCTGACATGATGAATCAAGGCACCGAGCGCCTGAGCTCCGGTGAATTCAGTGAAGCGCTAGAAAGACTGGGTGCGAGTGTGAGTGTGAGTAATGGGTTTTATACCAACCTGATTAACATCACCACCATGACCGAAACCCTGCCACAAACACTTGCCTTGGTAGAAGAGTTATTGCTGAAGCCTGGCTTTCGTGAACAAGACTTTAAACAGGTGAAAACCCGTGCCTTAGAGTCCATGGCGCAAAGTCGCCATCAGCCTTCTTGGCTGGCGCAGCAGGCATTTCGCCAGCTCATGTATGGCAACACCCGCATGGGCTTGCCCGATGAGGGTCGAACAGCACAAGTGGAAGCCATCACGTTGGAACAGGTGCGTGACTATTATCAGCGATACTACAATCCCGCTAATGGTCATGTGCTGATAGCTGGAGATGTAGAGCAGGCTCAGGCCAAACAAGACTTTGCCTTTTTAACCCAGTGGCAAGGTCAAGCCGCCAATATGCCAGAGGTAGAAGTTAATCCCCAACCTGGCAAACCCGGTATCTATATTGTCGATGTGCCGGGAGCGGTGCAGTCGGTGCTAAGAGTGGGCCATCGCGCACTGCCAATAGATGCCACCGGACCTTTCTTTCATGCCAATTTGATGAATTTCAATTTAGGCGGCAACTTTAACAGTCGCATTAACCAAAACCTACGTGAAGATAAAGGTTACACCTACGGTGCCAACTCTTACTTTACCGGTAACCGTGATGCGGGAGTGTTTTTGGTAGCAACCGATGTGCGCGGTGATGTCACCGCAGAAGCCATTAAGAATATACTGCAAGAGTTTAAACAGTTTGAAAAAGAAGGCCCTAGTAAGGCTGAGTTGGCTTATTTGCGTAGCAGTTACTCGCAGCAAGATGCGCTAGCCTATGAAACCCTTAGTAATAAAGCCGGCTTCTTACTGCAATTAGCCATGATGGAGCTATCACCAGACTATCTTGAGCAGCAGCAGAAAATTGTGAGCGATGTAGATGCTAAGGCATTAACAAAGCTTGCTAAGCAGTGGCTTAACCCCAGTAATATGGTAATAGTAGTGGTGGGTGATAAAGCTAAGCTTGAAAAGTCACTCTCTGAGCTCCATTTACCATTACACGACTTTGTCATTGAATAACGAGGCCAGACCTCTCACCTACTGGCTCCAATCTCGGAGCCAGTAGGTGCAAAAAGGTAACTAATAATGACTACAACTACATTAACACTGGCCGAACGAATTCAAGCTTGGCACCAGCCAGAAAGCCTGCCGGCAATTAAGGGTATTCGCCGTGGAATAGAGCGCGAAAGCCTGCGTATTAAGCCCGATGGCAACTTGGCACAAACCGAGCACCCCAAGGCGCTGGGCTCGGCACTGACTCACGGCAGCATCACTACCGATTTCTCCGAGTCGCAAATGGAGTTCATTACTCCGGTTTCCGACTCGGTGGATATTTTGCTGGCGCAATTAGGCGATATTCACGGTTATGTGATGCGTCATTTAGGGGAAGAGCAGCTGTGGCCGCTTAGCATGCCATGCTTGCTAAAAGGCAGTGATGAGCCGATCCCGCTCGCGCAATATGGCAGCTCAAATGTAGGGCGCATGAAAACCCTATATCGCCAAGGGCTGCACCATAGATATGGCAGCCGCATGCAGGTTATTTCGGGCGTGCACTTTAACTTCTCTATGCCCGACAGTTTTTGGAGCGAGTGGCACCGCCAAGAAGCTAATAACGACATTTTGCAGGACTTTGTGTCTGAGAAATACTTAGGACTGATCCGTAACGTCTATCGCTTTGGTTGGTTGATCCCCTATTTATGTGGTGCCTCGCCGGCCTTGTGCGGCTCATTTTTAACGGGTTCTAAGCATAACTTGCCTTTCGAGCGCTTAGGTAAGGGCACGCTTTATTTACCTTATGCCACCTCGCTGCGTTTATCCGATCTGGGCTATACCAATAATTCACAGGCCGATCTTAATATTTCTTCCGATAGCCTCGATCAATACGTGGCCTCGTTACGCAAAGCTATTGGAACTCATGAGCCTGAGTTCGCCAAAATTGGCGTTAAGGTAGGCGGTGAATATCGTCAGTTGAATGACAATGTGCTGCAAATAGAAAATGAACTCTATGCGCCTATTCGACCGAAACGCACCGCAGACAGCGGCGAAAAGCCCACAGATGCACTTAATACTCGCGGTATCGAATACATAGAGCTGCGCTCCGTAGACGTAAATCCTTATTCTGCGGTGGGCATAGACGCGTCGCAAATTCGCTTCTTAGATACCTTCTTGCTGTGGTGCTTGCTCTCTCCTTCTGCGCCGTTAACCGAAGAAGAAAATGCCCTTAACCGCCGCAACTTTAATAAAGTGGTGTTAGAAGGACGCAAGCCGGGCCTTGAGTTAGAGGTGTTTGGCGAAGGCTCGACCACGTTAACTGCATTAGGCGAACGCTATTTTGGCGAGCTAAAAGACGTGGCCGACTTGCTGGATGCTTGTTGTGGCAAAGGCTGCTACGGCAAGTCGCATCAACAACATTTGGCCGCCATACAAGATCCTTCGCTCACGTTGTCGGCCAAATTGCTTACGCAGTTAAAAGACGCAGAACAAGACATATTGCCGTTTGGTTTGGCGTTGTCTAAGCGCTATCACGATCAGTTGCAGCAAAGTCGGCCACTTTATTGGGAAGACAGCTATTTTGACGAAGAGGGCAGCCGTTCGCTCGCTCGCCAACAAAAAATAGAGCAGTCAGACAGTGTTAGCTTCGACACTTTCTTAAAAGACTACTTCGCTAAAGTCTAAAAATATAACCCCATTTGCAACGGAAACCACGGAACCCACGGAATCCGCGGAAAAATAGAGATCAAATCTGAACATGATCTTGATGGTAAGGGCTGAGACTAAACATATGCAAAAGTGACAGGCGAAACTGCGACTGAATATGTAGCCTAGTTTGGATGTTGTCCTTTAAGTAACCCCGCATAACTGGTGTGGTTCTGTCGTCATTCCCGCGAAGGCGGGAATCTAGGGCCTGTGGCGCAGATTTGTCAGCCTGCGCTTTTCCTGCAAAGGCACTGGACCCCCGCCTTCGCGAGGGTGACGAGAAAGGTAAACCTGCCTCATAATCCACATGAGTTACGCGGCTTTACTTATGCCGTCTTACCGGGCTCGCCCCGGTATCTCGTTTTTTGGGCTTATCTTTTGTAGGGTTCATATTTTAGGTAAGAGTATTCGACCGCTGTTATGTTTTGTAGTCCCACGCTTTAGCTGTGGGTTCTGCGAAGCAGAAAGAAAGGTTAGGGTTAGCCCTCCCCCATAAAGGTCTCTTTTCTGTGTTATCTCGTGACTCTCGCAACAAAGAAGCGTGGCGAAAAATCTTTAAATGTATTAATCAGAGAAATATATGAATCAAGAAGTCCCGCCAGAGCCTGCACCGTTGCGGGAACATGAAGATTACTACATCGAAAGCGGCTTTTGGGTATTCACCGAAAAATACCACCTAGACCGCGGCTATTGCTGCGGCAACGGCTGCCTCCATTGCCCTTACCCGATCAAAAGACAGCCATAAGCTATACGCCGTACGCTATACGTTAAAGACAAACATCATCTTGATAGCGTACAGCGTACGGCGCATAACGTAGGGCGTAAAACGTACAGCTGTCCAAAGGGTTTAGGAGAATTAAATGCGCGTGGTTTGTATGGTGCCATCTTGGACCGAAACTCTGATTGCCTGTGGCGTTAATGTAGTAGGGCGTACTCGTTACTGCATTCATCCCGCAGAGCAGGTGGCCGATATCGCCGTAGTGGGCGGCACCAAAGATGTGCAGTGGGACAAGGTCTCCGCGCTGGCACCGGATCTGGTGATTTTCGATAAAGAAGAAAATACCCGAGAAATGGCCGACAGCTGCCCGTACCCTTACTTCGCCACTCATGTGGAGTCGGTGCAAGATATGCCAAGCGCACTGCGTTTATTGGCGCAACAGCTCAACAACCAAGCCTTAATCGAACTGGCAGCCCGCTTTCAATGGCTGCTTAATCATCCCGTCGCCATTGAGCCTGACGCCTTGCCATTGCTCGCACACAAAGACGCCGCAGCTAATTCAGTGTTAACAGACGAGCGGCCTTGGTTGTATCTGATTTGGCGTAAGCCCTATATGAGCGTCGGCCGTCATACCTTTATCTATTCGGTCTTTGCGCACTTAGGTCTTGGCCATAAACTGCTGGCCTTTGAGTCTAATTACCCAGAGCTGAGTCTCGAAGACATCGCAGCGCTTAATCCAATACTGTTGTGCTCCACCGAGCCTTATCCCTTTGCCAAGCAACTAACCACCACCCAACAAGAGCTACAACAACCCGCCGTACTCATCGACGGCGAGCCGCTGTGCTGGTACGGCATTCGCTGCCTGCGCTTTCTCGAATCAAGAATGGAGTCTTTATGAAAACCAGCTTTAGCCTTGCGGCTCTCTTGCTTGCCAGCTTAATACTGACCGCTTGCAGCGCTCAATCCGCAGCCCAGCGCAATTTACAAACCGAGCAGCTAGCCGCACGAGGCAATTTAACCGCCCTGGCGGTAGATACTCGCTTGCCGATTAAAGCCTGGGGGCGCATAGCAACCGGCTCACCCATACATGTCTATATAGAAGGTGATGGCCGCGCTTGGCGTAATAGCCATCTGCCATCCCTCGATCCTACACCTCACGACCCGGTAGGCCTTAAATTAGCCGCCGCCGATACACACAGCTCTGTGTTATATCTAGGTCGCCCTTGCCAGTATCTAATGGATGCCACGCGCGGTTGCCATTTTAGCGTGTGGACCGATCGCCGCTTTGCGGAAACCGCCGATATTAAAGCGGCACTGCAACAGTTGGCTGGCGAGCAAGAAGTCATACTCATCGGCTTTTCTGGCGGCGCTAACATTGCCATACAGTTAGCGGCCCAGTTTCTGCAGGTGAAAGAGCCGCATATGAAAGGGCCACAAGTAACAGGCTTAGTCACGGTTGCCGGTAACCTAGACGCGGAGAGCTTCAACCGTTTTCATCGTACTACACAAGAAAACTATGGCCATAACCAAGCTCTACTAGCAGCGTTAGCAGACTTACCACAGCTGCATTACACCGGCCGTAAAGATAGAATAATACCGCCTGAATTAACGCACCAGCAGTTAGCCGGCATACAAAATAGCCACTGCGTGCAAATAGATGAGGTCACCAACGCCAACCACAATGGCCCTTGGCAGATAGACTGGTCGGCATTTTCCGCACTGCAAAAAGCCTGCGGCGGTAAATGAATAATGTTGAATTTTTAGTGTTGAATGTTGAGTGAAAACCAAACAACAAGCGCCCGGCTCCCAGCGCCCAGTTAAGAAGAGCCCCGCATGTTTCTGTAGCTTCGCGCTTTGAGCGCTGAATTCTGCGTAGCAGAACGGTTAGGTCTCCCCTGCATTCAACAAACAAAAAAGCGAACCCTAAGGTTCGCTTTTATTTATATCACAGAGTTAGTGTTTAACTTTTTCTTAGTTTAGCTTTCAGCTTAACTGGACGCTTGGTGCTGGGCGCCGGGCGCTAATTTTTCGGCTTAGAAATCCCAGCGGAACTTCAGTGCGCCAGAGTTGGCGTCAAAGCCATCGCCATTCCAGTTGTAGTTGTACTCGGCACTCACGGTAAGGTTTTCACCGCTCATGATGTCTAGACCTACACCAGCAACGTAGCGGTTTTTCTCAGGCTTGGTGCCAGACACGTTAAAGGTTTCGCTAGGTGCGGCGGCAAAGGCTACAGTGCTGTTTTGAGCTTCGGCTTCAAAGTCATGGAACACGCCCAGGTTAACGCTAGGTGTAACCATGGCGCGACTCAACTGATAGTCTTTGCTTAGCTCGGTGCTTAAACCCATTTCGAAGCGGTTGAAGTTTTGGCTATCAACCTTCAAACCTGCCAGACCCGTTTCGGTGTAGCCGTCAACGGACAAGCGAGATGCATCTACAGACAAAGTCGGCACTAAACGAGTACC
Source organism: Oceanisphaera ostreae (assembly GCF_042676125.1). Taxonomy (NCBI): domain Bacteria; kingdom Pseudomonadati; phylum Pseudomonadota; class Gammaproteobacteria; order Aeromonadales; family Aeromonadaceae; genus Oceanisphaera; species Oceanisphaera ostreae. The sequence continues at coordinate 11,679 of NZ_JBHTJS010000058.1, read as the reverse complement.
AGGAGCGATGTCGAACTGGTAACCAGCACCTACACGCGCACCGTACAGGCTGCTGTCGTAGCTAGAAGTTGTGCCAATGTTACGGCTACCGTCGTTATCGCCCCAGGCGTAGTACACCTGACCGTCTAACAAGATTTGCCCCATAGACTGTGCCGCATAAGCGGTGGCCATGTGGTAGTCAGAGTCGGTATTGCTGTTGGCCGTTTTGCTTTCTGAAGCAATAAAGCTATAGGCGCCACCCACCACCAGGCCATTGTTTAGTTCGGTATCGGCACCCAACACAAAGCCATGGCTGTTTACATCATAAGCATTGCCGTCACGGTTATCTTGCTGACCTTTAGATACCAGGCCTTGCATCCACAAGCCGCTGTTATCCAACGTATCACCAGAGGCCAGACCACGGGCGCGAACCGAAATTTGCGAGCTGGACTGGTTGCTGGCATTCATGGCACCGGCTACGCTGGCACCGGAAACGTCTGGTAGTAGAGCGGAGAAGCTTTCGGGACTGCCATCCAGGCTGTTCAGCAACTTGGCAACGTCTGGGTTGTTTTGGGCTAGCTTGTCCAGCTTCTGCAGAGCAGCGGCCAGCACAGTAACGTTTTTAGCTTGCTGTCCGCTTAGCTTGCCATCGTTTTCATGTTTCTGTGCCTGCTCAATAAAGGAAGAGCGATCAAAGGTCAGCACCAGATTACCGGCGTCGTTGCGCTCAGCGTTGGCCACTGTCACCAGGCTGGAGCTCACCACATACTTAACATCGGTATCGGTCAGGGTACCACCAGCATTGACCTTCAGCAGTTCAACCTGCTCGCCGTTCTGTACATAAAGGTTGCCCTTGGTCAGATCGATCAACACCTTACTGCCTTCAGCCAGGTTGATATTGTCGGCGGTCAGGCTGGTTTTAGTGTGCAGGCCCATGGCCAGGGTAGAGCCGGCGGTCTGCATATAGTCACCGACGATGGACTGATCACCTTCAACATAGAAGGTACCGCCGTGGTTATCCACGTTGCCCTTGATTGAGCCGCCGGTGTAGTTGGTGCGGGTCACCTTGTTCATGCGCAGCGCGGTGGCACCATTCAGCTCTCCGGCCAACTGGTTGATAGTGAGATTACCGGTCACATCGTCGGCTATATAAATACCGGTTTCAGTACCACTGATGGTACCGTGGTTGGTGATGGAGGCATTGGCAGTTAGGTTAGACAAGTCGATGCCTGCTCCTTGGCTCAGAATGCTGCTTTCAGCTTCATTAACGATACTGCCATTAAAGATTGAAGGGCGTTTGATTACTTCTAGCTGGCTGCGATCTTCTTCCCGTATATTTGGGCCTTCCCAAGTGTCGAGAATCGTGTAGGCGCCGCTTTCTTTATATCCGCCGGTCAGAGTAATACCGCTTTTTACGCCCTGAATGTTGCCCTTGTTAATGATATTACCATCAAGTTCAGCACCCTCATTTATAATTACAGCATGTTCACCAGCCTTAATATTACCGCTGTTAACGATATTCCCTTTTAAAGTACTTTTTTGAGTTTCCCATTCGCCCTTGTAGGTGCCCAAGTAACCATCTAGTAAATTTTCCCAGATAGCTTTTTGAACATAATTTTTTTCGCCCGTAAGCTCGATACCGCTACCGCTTGCTGTGATTTTCCCATGATTTAGTATGTCGCCTTTCATATCAACGCTATTCAGATAAATAGCAGTACTGTCTCCTGTGTAGGAGTCTGAGGAGATACTATTGATATGGCCGGTTTCTGTGTTAAGGATATTGCCTACAATCTTGGACACAATACTACGGTGAGTTGAGCTCTCACCATGAACGCTTCCCTGTTCAGGAAGTTCACTTTTATCTAAACTAATCGTCGATTGTTCATGCCCACCATGGATAGCAATGCCACTGCCGTAGTTGCTATTAATACTGCCAGCATTTTTTATATTTCCAGTGAAATTTATGGAGTCAAGCAATAAGCTATCACCGTTACTGTTAATGCTCGCATGCTGTGTATTAATAATATTACCAGTTGCGATACCTATCCCCATAGTTGAAGCACTTTCATGATGAAAGTTGTCATCTTCTCTGTTGTGTTTAGTTGTTCCTGCGCCTACAAAGTTACCTGTTATAGAAACGCCTTTTCCCATTGAATTGATACTACTTTCGTTGACAATATTGCCTTCGAAGTCCGCACCCTCTATATCTATAGCGCTAGACGTATACTCGGCCTGAATATTGCCTGTGTTCACAATATTGCCCTTCATGGAGCCGTGACCAGCGGTGTTAGTCCAAGCGGACTGGCCATTTTCGTCTGTATCGGTCCAGTTATGCTTGCTGCCATCTACGACAATGGCACCCTTAATCAGACCATCGTTGATAATATTGCCGAGTACTTGGCTACGCTCAACCAGAATGGCGACTTTGCCACTGTTATAACCGAACTCGTTTTCATTGCTTATTTCGCCGGTATTGACGATATTGCCTTCAAAGCGAGTCTCGCTCAGTACGATGGCGGCCTCACCGGTGACATCTTCTTGGTAGTAGCCGGATCCATGGCCAACTTGTAGTAGACCGCTGTTGTCGATATTACCCTTGAAACTGCCACCAGAAACTAGGATGGCGCGCTTATCACCCACAATCACTGGTCGGTTTTCTGGATCGTTACCCAAAGCTTCGTTGATAATAGCGCCGACAAACTTGGTGTCGATCAGCTCAATACCGTTAGTACCGCCGCTGATTTCGGAAACCGCATTGCGCGAGCTGTTGATAACGCCACCACGCCATTCAGCATCTCGTACCGAAATGGCCGCGTCACCGGTTGAAGCGATAAAACCTCCGGTCATCGGGGCCTCTGTGCCACTCCAGTCTTCATTGATAATCACTCCATCAATGTTGCTGTCGCTGATATCGATAGCATTGCCACCGGTAAGATAAGTCTTACTGACGTCGTCATAAAATTCATCGACAACAATTTCGCCGCCGTTGTTGGTCAGCAACTCCTTTTGATCCAGAAAAATGTCCGGGATTGGCTTGTCGTTAGGCAGTACTTCAAATTCCACACCGGCCAGCTTGCTGTTGCTGATTTCGATGGCGGCCGCGCTTCCGTTATGCTCGATGTGAGAACCGTTGGTTTCGATAATGGTGGCTCTGGATGTCACATTATCAAATATGAAGGTGCTCTCACTGCCGGTGGTCAGGAACTCCTCACGGCTCGAGTCGATATCCTGCAAGTCCATATCCATTTGGTTTAGGTCAGCATTACGGATTTCCAGCAGCGACTCATTATTACTTTGGTAAACGGCAATTGGGCCTGACGGGGCTTTTTCGAAAACTTCATTGATGGGGGAGGTTTCGTCTTCAAACTTCCGGGTGTCGGTGTCGGTGTCGGCACTGGCGCTGCCTACGCTGGCGTAGCCATCGAGAGTAAGAGAGCCGTAGTTGGTTGTGGTCTGCGCTTGAGCAGAGAAGCTAATAGCCATGGCAACGGCCATAGCCAGCTGTGATTTATTGAACGTCATTGAGTTCTTTCCTTGTTATTGGTTTTTATTCGGTGCTTACCTATGCTCTGCGTGTGCGTGTGCGTGTTGCTGAGGCTACAGGCGGGTAATACCCGCTTTTTCTTTCGGGCTAATGCGACAAAAGGCGAAATAAGAAAGTATGAGGGAGTACCTAGATCTAGCTACAGCTACAGTACTCGCCGTACAGTAACGGCGCTCCTCAAACGAGGCTATTTAAGACATGTAATTTTTTTATTGCAATTGCTTTGATGAGTTTGCAATGCAAATTGAGGGGTTGGTGGCAAAAGTTGACGCAGCGTGATTGTGTTGAAGTAGATGGCAGGCAATAAGATGACGAAACAGTAAAGACAAAAAAGCCCGCAGATGCGGGCTTTTTTGTTGCTGGCAGGTGTTTAACTGGCTGCGAAGTTAGCGCGCAATACCGCTTTGGCGTTATTGGCCATTTCAGTTAAGCCTAAGGTGTTATAGGCATTTACCATGAGTTCTAGTGCGGGGCGCAGGGTGTCGGTGTCGGGATACGACTCAACCACAAATTTTGCGCGGTTGGCGGCGGCTAGCCAAGCGCCGCGCTTTATATAAAACTTTGCTACGGCTAAGTCGTATTGAGCTAAACGATTTTTCAGGCTTATCATGCGCGCACGCGCATCGGCTGCATACACGCTGTCGGGGTATTGGCGTAATAATTGACGGAAATCAGCAAAGGCTTGGCGTGCATAGGCAGGGTCACGGTCGGTTCTGTCTATGTTAAGCAGTTCTTGAAAGAAATTATGATCGGTCGCCATGTTGGTTAAGCCACGCATATATTGCGCATAATCCACGCTAGGATGGTTAGGGTTTAGGCGAATAAACCGATCAATGTTGGCCAAGGCGCGCGCGGTATCGTCTTGCTTGTAGTAGGCATAAATCAAATCAAGCTGTACTTGGTTGGAGTAAGCCCCAAACGGATAGCGAGAGTCCATTGCTTCTAGCAACTCGGCTGCGCGGATATAATTAGCCGATTGTAAGCGAGCTTGTGCATCTTGATAGAGCACTTCTGGCGGCTCATCGGGTACTTCGTCTTTCTTGGTACTAGAGCAGCCGGTGGCGGTTAATGCCAAGGCGAGAGTCAAAGTGAGCCATACGCTTCGTTGTTTAGCCATGTAAAGAGTCCATTTTTGCGATTTAAGCGCGAAGTTTGCGGAAACTGATTAACTCAGCGTCAAGAACAGCTAGAATACCCAATTAAACATCATTTGGTAACCAGTCGTCACTATGAGCCAGCAAATTGAATTAAACGGCACCGTCGCCGATCACCAGTTCGGTCAGCGTTTAGATCAGACGTTGGCAGAAATGTTCCCTGATTATTCCCGTACGCGCATAAAAACTTGGATCCAGCTAGACCAAGTGCGCCTTGATGGCGAAGTCGCCAATAAGCCACGCGCTAAAGTCGTATCAGGCCAGCAAGTGCTCATTAACGCCGAGCTGGAAGACGATGTGCGTTTCGACCCCGAAGATCTCCCGCTTAATATTGTCTATGAAGATGATGACATTATGATCATCAACAAGCCCGCAGGCTTAGTAGTACACCCAGGAGCGGGCACGCCAGGCGGCACTATGCTGAATGGTTTGTTGCATTATTGCCCGAGCCTTGCCGAAGTGCCGCGTGCTGGCATAGTGCACCGATTAGACAAAGACACTACCGGCTTAATGGTAGTGGCTAAAACGATACCGGCACAAACGCACTTAGTCACGGCGTTGCAAGAGCGCAACATTACCCGTGAATATGAAGCGGTGGCCATCGGCCATATGACCTCCGGCGGTACGGTAGATGCCAATATTGGTCGCCACCCCACCCAGCGTATTCTAATGGCGGTGGTGCCGTCCGGCAAACCAGCTGTAACGCACTATCGAGTAATGGAAAAGTATCGGGCTCACACTCGGCTACGCTTACGTCTAGAAAGTGGTCGTACTCACCAAATTCGCGTACACATGGCGCATTTACAACACCCGTTAGTAGGCGATCCTACCTACGGTGGTCGTCTTAAATTACCGCGCAGTGCTGAACCTGAGTTGCGAGACTTTTTACGTAATTTTAAGCGCCAAGCATTACACGCAGTATTGTTGCGCTTAGAGCATCCGATTAGCGGTGAGGTCATGGAGTGGCAAGCGCCATTGCCCGATGACTTTGTGGCCTTAATAGAGTTACTTAAGGCTGATACCACGGCCCATCCGGATGACTTGGTGTGGACTTAAGTTCTGGCGCTAAAGCAGTGGACCTAAAGTTATGGACCTGATCCAGCCTAATTGGCCTGCACCGGCTACTGTGTTCTCGGCGCAAAGCACCCGCGCCGGTGGCATTAGCCCGGCACCTTTTACTAGCTTAAACTTAGGGGCTCATGTTGGTGATAGTCCCACCAACGTGGAAGCAAACAGGGCGCAGCTAGCTGCGTGTTTAAGTTTGTCTGCGCCATTGGTATGGCTAGAGCAGGTGCACGGTACTCGAGTGCTCACGCTGCCCGATACAACAGGCAATTTAACCGCCGATGCGGTGGTGAGCCACGTATCTGGGCAGGTGTGTAGCATTATGACGGCCGACTGTTTGCCGGTATTGTTTTGCGATCAAGCGGGTACGGTAGTGGCGGCGGCGCATGCGGGGTGGCGTGGGCTGGCGGCGGGGGTATTAGAGTCCACCTTACAGGCCATGGAGGTTGATCCCGCTACTGTCATGGTGTGGTTGGGGCCGGCTATCGGTCCTACTGCCTTTGAAGTGGGTGGCGAAGTGCGAGCGGCATTTATGGCTTATTCGCCACTGGCCGCCGGTGCTTTTGTGCAGCACGGCGACAGCATCGCCGATAAGTGGCTGGCCGATATTTATCAGCTGGCACGCTTACGGTTAGCGACCGCTGGCGTCAGGCAGTGTTATGGCGGTGACTATTGCACTTATACTGACCGCGAGCGCTTTTTCTCTTATCGACGAGATCAACAAACCGGCCGCCAAGCCAGTTTGATCTGGTTGGAATAAAATCAGCGCCGAGCACCAAGCGCCCGGCGCCCAGCTAGACAGAAACACCGAAGCCAAGATCAAACCCGAACCTAAAACCTTCTTTGCCACGGAATCCACAGAACCCACGGAAAAATTAGGATGAGATAAGGTCGAAAAGTGAAAAATTTATTGTGTAAGGACAATCCCGCAGCTATAAGCTGTCTCTTTGGTCTTACTTATAAAATATCTTTTCAGATTTGATCACTATTTTTCCGTGGGTTCTGTGCTCTCGTCGCAAAGAGTCGTTGCGAGAAAGTCTTTAAGGTTTTTAAAGTACTATGTTTAGCTCGAAGCTTGGCGCTGTGCGCTGTAACTTATTTCCCCCTAAAGCTTGATATTTGACCATTACCCCCCATCTTTAATAGCAGATAATACTTATTTTAATTCCTCGTCAGTCAACTGGCGAGTTGTTGGAGGAAGGATCTGATGCGACTCGATCGTCTTACTAGTAAATTTCAATTAGCCCTGCAAGATGCTCAATCTATGGCGGTGGGGCGTGATCATGCCTATATAGAGCCGGCACACTTATTAGTGTCCATGCTTAACCAAGAAGGTGGCACTTTACGGCCCTTGCTGACCACATCTGGCGTGGATGGCAACACCTTGCGTGCGGAGCTGGATAAATCACTCGGCCGTTTACCTAAAGTTAGCGGCGGCGACATGGATGTGCAAGTGTCGCCAGTATTGGCACGTTTGCTTAACCAATGCGACAAATTGGCGCAGCAGCGTAAAGATGCCTATATCTCGTCCGAACTATTCTTGCTGGCAGCGGTAGATGAAAAAGGTGAGCTGGGCGAATTGCTGAAACGAGCGGGCCTCACCAAAGACAAATTAAGCGCAGCCATTGAAAATGTGCGTGGTGGGCAAAAGGTAGACGACCCTAATGCCGAAGAAAACCGTCAAGCATTAGAAAAATACACTATCGATCTTACCGAGCGGGCCGAGCAAGGCAAACTGGATCCGGTGATTGGTCGTGACGATGAAATTCGCCGTACCATTCAAGTACTACAGCGACGCACCAAAAATAATCCGGTGCTGATTGGCGCGCCCGGTGTCGGTAAAACCGCCATTGCCGAAGGGCTGGCTCAGCGCATTATTAATAACGAAGTGCCCGAAGGGCTAAAGGGTAAGCGGGTATTATCCCTTGATATGGGGGCGTTAATTGCTGGCGCTAAATATCGCGGCGAGTTCGAAGAGCGTCTTAAGTCACTGCTTAACGAATTAGCCAAAGAAGAAGGGCAGGTGATCCTGTTTATCGACGAGCTGCACACCATGGTCGGCGCCGGTAAAGGTGAAGGCGCTATGGATGCAGGAAATATGCTAAAACCTGCGTTGGCGCGAGGTGAGCTGCATTGCGTGGGAGCCACCACCCTGGATGAATATCGACAATATATTGAAAAAGATGCAGCGCTAGAGCGACGTTTTCAAAAAGTGTTGATCAACGAGCCTTCGGTGGAAGATACCATCGCTATTTTACGCGGCTTAAAAGAGCGCTACGAGCTGCACCACCATGTGCAAATTACCGATCCGGCCATAGTGGCGGCGGCAGTGTTGTCCCATCGCTATATCGCCGACCGGCAGTTACCCGACAAAGCGATTGATCTAATAGATGAAGCGGCATCAAGCATTCGTTTGCAAATTGACTCCAAGCCCGAGCCGCTGGATAAGCTAGACCGACGCATCATTCAGCTTAAACTCGAAGAGCGGGCGTTATTAAAAGAAGACGACGAAGGCAGTTTAAAGCGCTTACAGCTGATCCGTGATGAGCTAACAGAAAAAGAAGCCGAGTATGCAGACCTAGAAGAAATCTGGCTGTCCGAAAAGGCGGCCATGGCTGGTACTCAACATATCAAGTCGGAATTAGAACAAGTGCGCCGCGAGCTCGAAGTGGCAAGGCGAGCCAGCGACTTGGGCCGCATGTCTGAACTGCAATATGGGCGCATTCCCGCGCTAGAAAAGCAGCTGGACTTGGCTGGGCAAGCAGAAATGCAAGAACAGCACCTGCTAAAAAACCGCGTCACCGAAGAAGAAATTGCCGACGTGCTGGCGCGCTGGACCGGGATCCCGGTGGCGAAGATGCTGGAAGGCGAAAAAGACAAGCTGTTACGCATGGAAGACAGCTTGCACGAGCAAGTAATCGGCCAAAACGAAGCGGTAGATGCGGTATCTAACGCCATTCGTCGTAGTCGCGCCGGTTTGTCTGATCCTAACCGTCCAGTGGGCTCTTTCTTATTTATGGGGCCAACGGGGGTGGGTAAAACCGAGCTGTGTAAGGCGCTAGCCGATTTCTTATTCGACAGTCGCGATGCCATGGTGCGCATCGATATGTCGGAGTTTATGGAAAAGCACTCGGTGTCGCGTTTAGTCGGGGCGCCTCCTGGCTATGTTGGCTACGAAGAGGGCGGTTACTTAACCGAAGCGGTACGCCGCAAACCTTATTCGGTGATCTTGCTTGATGAAGTAGAAAAGGCACATCCCGATGTGTTCAATATCTTGTTACAGGTATTAGACGATGGCCGTCTCACCGATGGCCAGGGGCGCACCGTCGATTTTCGCAATACGGTAGTGATCATGACCTCGAATATCGGGTCTGACTTGATCCAAGAGCATAATCACGACACCGCCTATGATGAAATGAAAGAAATGCTGATGGGCGTGTTAAGCCATCAGTTCCGTCCTGAGTTCATCAACCGCATTGACGACATCGTGGTATTCCATCCGCTGGCGGTCGAGCAGATTAAGTCTATCGCTCGTATCCAGCTGCAAGGCTTGATGTCGAGATTAGAAGATAAAGGCTACGAGGTAACGGTAACCGAACAGTTGTTAGATAAGTTAACCCAAGCCGGGTTCGACCCGCTATTTGGTGCGCGGCCCTTAAAGCGAGCCATTCAGCAAAAAATCGAAAACCCGCTGGCACAAGCTATTCTGTCCGGTAAAGTAGTCCCCGGCAAACCGCTAGCGCTAGACACCGACGAGAACGGACTTATTTTTAAGCAGTAACTTAGCGCCGAGCGCCCGGCGCCAAGCACCCAGCTAAAGATAAACCAAACGGCTAAAACTAAAAAAGCACCGAACCCAAAAGTTCGGTGCTTTCTTGTTTAACTTATAGCTTACAGCTGATCGCTTACGGCTTTCTTTTAACCCGGATGCCCATCAGCTCTAGGTTGTGTCAGTATCGGCCAGTATACCCAGCAAAAAATACCATAGGCCGCAATCCAGAGCGCCGCACTGCTGTGATAAGCCTGCATGGTCATACTCGGGGCAATCATAGGTAACACGCTACGTAACACTGCCGCCAGTATGATCAATACAAAGGCGACCACCATGGCACGAGTGACTTCTAACTTACGACCCGAATGACCCAACGACACTCGGGCAATCATACCCAGCACCACAGCCCCTAACGCACCTGCGGTTAACCAATGGCTGGCCAAAGACACACTAATGCCCATCCTTAGTAGCGCAGCTGCCAAGGTCAGCAAACCTAGCGGAATAAATAAATAACCAATGTACAGCACCCACAGCAACGGCACGGTACCGGTTAACTTGTAATTCCAGCGCGATAAGCGATAAACATGCGCCACTGCTGCGACCACCAGTAACAGTGCTAGCAGTGCATTAGTAACAGGTGTGCGCGGCAACGCTAACCAAGCAAACACCGACAACCAAACCGACACCAAGCTCAACTTTTCTAACCACGATATCGGCGCTACTTTTTCAGTATTGGTGGCACGAGCAGTAAAGAAGGGCACCACCCGACCACCCATTACCGTAATTAACGCGCAAAGTGCTAATGCCATAGCAATAAAAACGCGCTCGCTCAGCAGCCAATTACCACTTATAGCAGCGTAATAGCTTAGGGCGTTCAGTAAGGTGAAAAACATAAACAAAGGTACAAAGAACAAGTTGCGCCATTGCTTCGTCTTCAATACAGGGAGAGCTAGCATGCCCGCTACTATAGGTAGCCATAATAAATCCAGCGTGATCACCAAAGGATTAAGCTCGCCGCGCAGTGGCATCAGTAAACGAGGTAATAGCCATAAGCCGGCAACAATCGCCAGTGGCCAGCTCTTAATGCCAGGTACACCGGTCCAGTTTTGCATCGCCGTCACCACAAACCCCGCGACTATGGCTAAAGCAAAACCAAACAACATCTCATGGGCATGCCACCAAATCGGGTTTTGCACCCCAGGTAATGCGTCCACTCCAGACAGCATAAGAATCCATAACAGCATCGCCAGAGCAGAAAATAATGCACCACCTAGAAAGAACACCCGAAAGCCTAGCCTAAACAAGGGCCATATTTTGTTCTCTTTATTTGTATCCAGTATTTGCATCCGCTGCCACCTTTAATGGTATTTAATATGCATATTATATATGTGGCTTCAGATAAAAAACCGATCTGGATCAAAATAAGCGAAGAGGATATGAAGAGGAGGAGTGAAGGGCGAAGGGAACAACATTCAAGAGTAAACCCAAGATCATTTTTGCCACGGAACCCACGGAAAAGAAGATAGTAAGGGCATGAACGAATTCTTACTTGGTCAGACCTGAACACACCGGTGAAGTGGGAAGAGAAACACCAACATCAGAGTAAGTAAGTGGGAACCGTTGGTTTTCCCTTCACTCTTCACTAATTGCTGCTGTTATTGCTCTTTGTCCGTGGTTTCTGTGGGTTCCGTGGCAAAAAATAGCATTGGGGGTTGGGTTTGGCCTTATGTTTTCAGTTCGTACTGGGATTATCTTTAACTTCCAGCTTAAAGCTGACCGCTTATCGCTATTTTTTGTGGGTAACTCTGTGTGTAACCTGTGCTAACGCTGGGTGTTTGAGCAGTCGGCCATTAAAGTGCTATTTATCGCTACAAAGCCCTTGCGCTAAAACGAGGCTTCCCTATAATGCGCATCCACTGACACGGGGCAAGTCGCTCACGGTCACAAGGGTTTGTAAGAACGGAAATTAAGTTCGAAGCAAACACTTGACGAATGCTACGGAGTGCGTAGAATACGCATCCCTGACCTGAGATACGGTCAACGCTCTTTAACAATTTATCAAGCAAACTGTGTGGGCACTCGCAGGTCGTTGAGAACAAAAAAATATTGTTTTTTCAATGTCTTGTGAAGTGCACCTAGAAATAGAAGTACATCAGTAATTCATT
>NZ_JBHTJS010000057.1:0-4177 GCF_042676125.1 Oceanisphaera ostreae | reverse complement strand
GCGAACTCTTTAAGTGTAGATATCAGCTCAAAAACTAACCAGTTAACATGGGTGGCCTGTTAGTTTCCTGATGCTTATTGAGCACAGCGAACCAAGGACAAAGTGACACCTGCCAACCGAAACTAGAATGCTGCAAGTTATCACCTACGATTACCAACGGCACCAAGACAAAGCTAAAAAATTGGAACAGCGTCTGAACTCCATGCCGCAAGCAAAGCTACCTGCAAACTTTATTGCTTCAAACAGGCAAAAAGCCTAAACCAAACGAGCCAGTTAACGCTCGCAACACAGGACAATTTGGAGCGAAGAGGAAAATTGTTCCGAGTGCTTGCGCTTGTTATACGTAATCTGCACCATCAATTTATTCATTTTTTATGGTATCCCACCTTTAAAACCCCATACTTTGTGGTCATTGCACCTAGCTAGGCACTTGATTATTATCAATTACCCCTAAGTACATTGGCTGTTCAAAGCCAAGAAATTCCGGTTGCCATTCTATGTCACCCTCTGCTGCATTATATTGATACTCTGTAGTAGAGAAGACGATCTGAGCTCGATTATCTTTGCAGATGTTTTTTAACCTAGCGATAAATGCTGCAAAATCCTTGGTTTCAATATCATGCTGACGTGGCGTATCAAATATCAGGAATTCTATGGAGGTGCACCCCATGGAAATGAACAGTTCAAAGAAAGCGGCTCTGAGAGCAAGAACTGTTCGCAAAAGTGTGCTGCCGCTGAATTGGGATAATCTTTCCGTTCCAAACAGAACATTAAAATCAGAGTCAACAGTAATGTCTCTCGAAACGTTCATCGTACTGAGGACATCAAGCCATTCAATAATTTTCTTACGATAGGAGTTTCTGAACTCCAGAATTCTAATATCATTCGAGCTGCTCGCACCGCCCTCAAAAGAGGAGATATCTCCTTGAAGGGCCCTGCGCTTATTCAATAGCTGAACGTAATCGTGTCTCTCGGACTCGATCCTTTCCATTACTTCTTTTTTGCCTTGTCGATCAATAATCGATCGCGTTAAGGCACTTATTGCCGCTATCAAAGACGTTGTGTGGGAATTCTCCCCTTCTCTCGTCAAGTTCGATTCAAGCGAGGCAATTTCTTCATCGAGTTTTCTCAAAGTAGATGAATATTCATCTACTCTGATTTTTTGAAAACTGGTGTTTCTATCTAAGTCTTTGATTTGGTCGCGAAGATAAAGCAAGTTTTTCCCGTAAGAATCGGAGCTAGAGGTAAAAAGACCACACCCAGGCGTGGCACAAATATCCTTAAAAGAACTAAAAAGTCGCCGAGACTCTTCATTAAGAGATAAGGTGTTGATCTCGATCTCAATTTCGCCTTTTATCTTATTGAACCCAGATATCCGGCTTTCTAGGTCTTTTATTGAAGAAAAAAGATTATGCCGCTTATTCTGCTTCTCGCGAATTAGTCTTTGTAGAACATAATCTGCATCGTTCGTCGCATCAAAACTATTACGGAGCTCTTCCAATTCATATCTCAATTTTCCCAAATCATCTTCGAGCTCTGCAACGGAAACATTATCACCATCGGACTGCTCTTCGAGTTTTCGGATAAACTCTTCAGTGTTGACGATTTGAATATGTACTAAATCAAGTTTTCTTTTCTTTTCTATGAGAAAACGCTTTGCCTCGAACGAATGTTTTGGTGCTATGCCAATTCCCAATCTGATCATCTCTGCGTACTGATCTTTTATGAAACTACCTGGAGGCTTGTAAGCGCTCGTGTAACCGGCATCTTGATCTATATAAAAGAGAGGCAAAAATGTGGATATATACGGATAAGTGGGCTCGCTCTTATTGGTTGTCAGCGCGAGCGGTGAGAGTCCAAGTCTAGAAAAAAGATACTGGGAGAACTCTTGTTCGTTGTAGAATACACGAGGTTCGTTGGAGCCTCGCTCCGACACCTCTATGTGAAATCTATCAGAAATATACCTCTCTAAAGTAAAGAATTCCTCTTCATGCTCTACAGTGAGGCTGACTGACGAACATTTCGCCATAATATCGTCCCTGTATCGAACAGGGTATCCAAGCGCGAATGCAATTGAATGAATGACAGGCGTTTTTCCGGCGCCGTTCGGCCCATATAGCTGGGTAATATCATTAGCAAACACGAGGTCCTTCGAACCCCAACCGTCCTTGCCTGAAGGATGAATTTTTAATTCAATAAGTTTCATTTCAAATCCATTGCTATTTGTTTTTCTATTTGTAAGTCGAAGTAATTTCGTTCAATCACCTGGAGCGTATAACCGAGGTCTGATTGAACATCTATTGCTTTTGATACGACCTTTTTTCCAAAATTAGTAGCTTTAATGCGGGAATCATGGCGGTCAACCTCAACAAGGCTTACTGTTTCAAGAAAGGTTAGCGCCTTGACTGTCCGCATCCTAAGGTTTGCCGACCACCCCAAGTGTTGGGATGAACCTTTAAAACCTGAAAACGTTCTCTCAAAACACTCACCAATCAACTGACCTAGTTCGTCTGACTTCGGCTTACGACGTGCTTTGGACAACAACAGAATAGTCATCGCGAGCAAGGGGAGATGAAAAAGCGCCTCGTTACTCAGCCGATGATTTGCTGAACCACTGAATTGTTCTAGAGACAATACAATTTCTTTTTCAGATGCTTCTTGAAAGAATTCTTCGTAATTCATCACGCGTTTCCTCTAACCAAAAATGAGAAAACAGCACCGAGAAGGAGTTCACGATCAAGAGTGACAGACAAGTCTTCATATTCTAAAGCTGAAAATACTTTATCAATTCGACTTCGAAGAATTGGCAGGTTTTCTCCAGATTTAACCCACTCAGCAGCATTATCCTCTATTTCTTCAAGAATAAAATTCAGATCGAACTCTGGAACAGTATGGCGTTTATCCCTAAACCATATATCCCATCGAACCTTACAGTCAGATACGTACTCTATCATTTTCTCTGAGGCACCCGCCTTACTCATCAACCTATGAATAATCGAAGCGTTCTTGATGGCTTGTGAGTCTCCGCTATCTCTTAAGCTCTGATATGCCGATTTGGAGATACTCAAAATATCGAGCATTTCGGAAAGACTAACGCCTGCTATATCATCGAGGTCCTCTTCTCCGATTTCCTCTAATATTTTTCCAAACGACTTCCGTTCAACAAGAGATATAAGACTGTTAAGGATTTCCTCACACTCAGAACGCTGCAAATCTATTTCACTGTATTTATAAATGGTCTCTCTCGCATCAGAGAAGAATTTATCGTCGTGTGGATTCAAATAGGAAATATTCGATTTAAGCTGAAGCTTCTTAATTCGATCTATAATACTCTGATCTTCTATAGGAAGCTCTGGAGTTAAAGCGTCATTGAAATTTTCAAGCAGTAATTTGTAATAGTTGTTATCACTATCGTCCTGTATTGCATCACGCAACACTTCTAAATCGTCATTCAAATGGACATTAGTGAGAAAAATTACGTTCCCACAGGAGTTCTCAAATTTGATAGTGTGGATAAGGAGCTTTCCAATATAGCTATCAGTAATCTTGGCTGGTTCGCAGGTCTTAGCGCCTTTCCTTATCCCTAAGACATCATTTACAGACCATTGGTAATTCAACTTACCTTTGGTTTTGACCTGAAAGAAATTATAAACATAATTCCCATCAACATTGAGACGAGAGACAAAATCATCTTGGTAATCACAATAGACCCGGTCTAGCGCCTCATCTTCCAATAAAGACAAGCACTCGAAAGCCGCGCCGCGAAACTGAGCCTGATAACGGGCAATGGTTTCCCTTCCAACGTTCTCCCGTGGTGCAACCTCATGAAGCTTTGGACGATTGCTATCTTCTCCAGTCACGCTCATTTTCCTTTAGGAAATATTCTTCGCTCGATTATACGCATTTCCAACCCCTCTTCTTGATTCTTAATAGCATTAGTACGGCCGTATAACGCCGCCAACACAGGCGAGCGTCAGCGAGTCCAGCCAGCTTGCTGGCGTTTGTGATTGGCCTTGTTATGGTTGTCAACAAACAACTAACATGGGTGGCCTGTTAAGCTGCCCCCATTTAAGTGAATTGTTAGCTTTATAAATAAAACTAAAAAAACATAGTAACTATTCAGCTTCCGACTTGGTGTAAAAAATGCTCGGAAGCTGATCGTTGAATAATAACGTCA
>NZ_JBHTJS010000056.1:0-31560 GCF_042676125.1 Oceanisphaera ostreae | reverse complement strand
GGCGTGCCCAAAGAGAGCCTTGGCCCAACTCGTTTCATCAGCGATAAACATAATGCACCTTGAAAGATAAAAGAGTAATTAGATCATATAGTTGATCTAATTTAAATAGTAAAACGTCGATAACCAATTTGAATGGGTGTCATTAATTTAAACGACCAGCGTACGGATAAATCTACCCCTAGCAGCAAAAACTGATTTGCGCCTGCGGCCCAATGCGAGAGCAAGCGTTCGCCTACACATTCAGGAAACTCGGTGCTCATGGGAAGGCAGAGGGTGTCTGCTCCGTCGACCCTCCGCGCCAGGGAGGCGCGGCGGAGCTCCCATGGATGGGTTTACGGCGAGTCGAGCGGAGTAGTGCGCTCTGCCTGACTTCCACTCAAACTTCAACAAAAAGATGTGATTAAGTGACAGGCTGACGGCTTACAGCTTTCCCTTCGATCTGATCCCTATTTTTCCGTGTTCTTCCGTGGCAGATATATCTTTAGGTTTTTAAATCCCGCTGAGGCGGGACTGCCAGCTAAAGCGGCAGCCTACAAAAGAGCCGTGAAGGGTGAAGGGGTAAACCTAAAGCTCAGACACTAAAAGCAGATACCGGGGCAGGCCCGGCATGACGGCATAAGGGACAACACCTAAACCAGCCTACATATTCAGTCTTTGTTTCGCCGATCACTTTTGCTTGGGGCTTATCTTTAGACTTATAGCGTATAGCTGACGGCTTACAGCTTTCTCTTCGATCTGCTCACTATTTTTCCGTGTTCTTCCGTGGATTCCGTTGCGATATGGCTCTTAGGTCTTAAGAGCGAAATCCTGACTTTCGTCAGGAACACGCCAGAAAAAATAAAACCCCGAGTCAGCTGACTCGGGGTTTGTTTTTAGCTCGGCGCTTGGTGCTTGGCGCTATTTTTTCGTTGCTGCTTTCATGTCTTTAACGAAGGCCGTTAGGGCGTCGGTCATGGCGTTAGGATCATCAAGGTGTTGTTCGATGATTTTAACGATGGCTGAGCCCGAGATAGCACCGGCGGCACCGGCTGTAATGGCGTCGCGCACTTGCTGGGGGGTAGAAATACCAAAGCCCAGTAGCGTTGGTGGTGCGTTATAGCGCTTAAGTGTGGCTAATAGCGCATCCACTGGCTTGCCGGCTTTGGTTTCGGTGCCGGTAACGCCTGCTCGACTAAGCAGGTAAGTGTAACCGGCGCCGGCTTCGGCAATGGCTTTTAGGGTAGCTTCGTCGCCGTTGGGCGGGGCGATAAAGATGGTTTCTATGCCTGCTTTGTCGGCGGCGGCTTTAAACGGGGCCGACATTTCGATGGGCGCATCGGCCACTAATACCGAGTCTACGCCGGCGGCAGCTGCGCGGCGGTAAAAGTTATCCATGCCTGGTGCATATACTAAGTTGGCGTACACCAACAGGCCAATGGGCACTTCGGGGTATTTTTCCCGCACCTGGGTTAGCATATCAAAGCAGGTTTGGGTGCGAGTACCGGCATTTAAGGCGCGCAGGGTGGCGGCTTGAATGGTGGGGCCGTCGGCCACGGGATCTGAAAACGGAATACCCAACTCTAAGGCATCGGCACCACCGGCAAGTAGGGCGTCTATCACTTTAAGTGAGTGTGCAGGAGTAGGATCGCCTAAGGCGACGAACGGCACAAAGGCACCTTGGTTGGCAGCCGTTAAACGGTCAAACAAGCGATTATAACGGCTCATTACATTTCTCCCTTCTGCTCTAAGATGTCAGCCACGGTAAAGATGTCTTTATCGCCTCGGCCCGATAAGTTAACCACTAGTACTTGTTCTTTTTCGGGCTCGGCCTCGGCCATTTTAAGGGCATAGGCCAGCGCATGAGACGATTCTAGTGCCGGAATAATCCCCTCAAAGCGGGCGAGTGCTTTAAAGGCGTCTAGTGCTTCGTCATCGGTGACCGATACATATTCGGCGCGGCCAGTTGTCGCAAGGTGTGCGTGCTGCGGGCCGACGGAGGGAAAGTCGAGACCGGCAGAAACGGAGTAAGACTCAGACACTTGGCCGTCTTCGTTATGCATCATTAGTGACAACATGCCAAAGAAAATGCCCTTGGTACCTTCGCCAAGCGTGGCGCCGTGCTCGCCGGTGCTAATGCCTTTGCCTGCGGGCTCTACGCCAATTAAGCGTACGTTTTCTTCTTCAATAAAATCGGCAAATATGCCGATGGCGTTAGAGCCACCGCCCACACAGGCAATCACTGCGTCGGGCAGGCGCGCTTCGTGCTCTACAATTTGCACCTTGGCTTCTTCGCCAATCATGCGCTGAAATTCACGCACTATGGTCGGGAAGGGGTGTGGCCCCGCGGCGGTACCCAACATGTAGTGGGCGACTTCGTAGTTAGCAGCCCAGTCGCGCATTGCTTCGCTACAGGCGTCTTTTAGGGTGGCAGAGCCGGCGTGTACCGGTATTACTTCGGCACCCATTAGCTTCATGCGAAACACGTTTGGCTCTTGGCGTGCACAGTCTTTAGCGCCCATATAAATGCGACACTTTAAGCCCATTAGGGCACAGGCTAAGGCGGTGGCTACACCGT
This sequence comes from Oceanisphaera ostreae, assembly GCF_042676125.1. Lineage (NCBI taxonomy): Bacteria > Pseudomonadati > Pseudomonadota > Gammaproteobacteria > Aeromonadales > Aeromonadaceae > Oceanisphaera > Oceanisphaera ostreae. The sequence continues at coordinate 29,006 of NZ_JBHTJS010000056.1, read as the reverse complement.
GTTGGCCGGCTCCGGTTTCGGCAATAATTTCTGTTTTGCCCATGCGCTTGGCAAGCAATGCCTGACCTAACACTTGGTTAGTTTTGTGGGCGCCGCCGTGCAGCAAGTCTTCGCGCTTTAAGTAAATGCGGGTCTTGGTATGGGACGCTAAGTTGCGAACCCGGGTTAGTGGCGTGGGACGACCGGCATATTCGGTTAATAGCTCGTGAAACTCACGATCAAACTCGGGATCTTGCTGGGCGTCTACAAACGCTTTTTCTAACTGCAGCAAGGCGGGCATTAATATTTGCGGCACATACATGCCACCAAAATCACCGAAGAAGGGATTAAGTAAACTCATTATTTTTTCCTACTATTTGTGTTATGGCCAGCGTTGCTATCTGTATCAAGTTCAGCGTTGCTATCTGACTGTTTGCCCGATTTGCGACCATAGCTGCGCAGAGAAGTGAAAGCGGCTTGTAATTTTTGGGCGTCTTTTTGCCCAGGAGCGCTTTCTACGCCGGAATTAAAATCGAGACCCACACAGCCATAGCTGGCGGCGTCACTGGCGTTGTCTGGTGTAAGGCCACCGGCCAGCATGGCTTGGCTGTTGTCTATGCCTTTAAGGCCTAAGCCATCGAGCAAGGCCCAGTCGAATGTTTGACCGGTGCCGCCGCTTTGGCCGCCTGCTTGAGTATCAAACAACAGGCGGTCGGCGTTTTTAGGCAAGGCGGGTAGTTGCTGGCTAACCGGCACGGCTTTCCAGACTGCCACGTCGTTAGGCAATTGTTGTTTAAGCGCACTAATGTAGGCGTCGTCTTCCTCGCCGTGCAGTTGCACGGCGTGCAAGCCCAGCGCTTTGGCTTTGGCGCTAACTTCAATCAAAGCATGATTTTGAAATACGCCCACATAGTGCAAGGGGGCAGCCGCCATAATGGCTCTGGCCTGCTCTATGCTGACGCAGCGTGGGCTCTTGCCCACAAAAATTAGACCACCGTGCACGGCTCCGGCGTGATAGGCGGCGGCGGCATCTTGAGGCTGAGTAAGGCCACAAACCTTGTTGGCGCCCAAAATTAACTTGCGCACCGCCAGCTCCACGTCGTCTTGCGCCATTAGCGAGCTGCCCACCAAAAAGCCATCGGCATGGGCTGCAAGTGCTTGCACCTGAGCGTGATCATGAATGCCCGACTCGGAAATCACGATGCGATCAGCGGGGATCAACGCAGACAACACCTTAGTGCGATTAAGATCGATACTTAGGTCACGCAAGTCGCGGTTATTAATGCCAATCACCTTGGCATTAAGGGCAATGGCACGCGCCACTTCCTCTTCGCTAATCACTTCGGTGAGCACGCCCATGTTGAGTGATTCGGCGACCGCGTTCAGCTCGCGATATTGTTCATCGTTGAGCACCGACAGCATCAGCAAGATGGCGTCGGCCTGGTGTAGGCGCGCTAGCTTGATTTGATAAGGGTCAATAATAAAGTCTTTGCAGATCACCGGTTGGCTCACCTGAGCACGCACACGAGTAACAAAGTCGAACTGCCCCTGAAAGTACTTCTCATCGGTTAACACCGAAATAGCCGAGGCATGGCGGCCATATACTTGGGCGATGGCGTCGAGGTCGAAGTCTTCGCGAATTAAGCCTTTAGAAGGCGAGGCTTTTTTACATTCCAGAATAAAGGCCGGGCTTTTGGCTGCTAGTGCCGCCACAAACGGGCGGTCACTGGGCGTTAACTTGGCTTCGAAGCTGCTGAGCGGCTGGCTCACTTTTCGCTCAGCTACCCAGATTTTTTTGTCGGCAACAATTTTGCCTAAAACGGTACTTAACATTGGCTTAACTCCGCCAGTTTATTGGCTACTTCCATGGCTTTGCCCGATTTTATCACAGCCATCACCTGGGCAACGGCTTCTTTTAGCGTCTCGGCTTGACCGCTCATTACCAGCAAGGGCGCCACGTTCATGGCAATGACGCCTTGTTGTGCTGGAGTACCGCCGCCTTGCAAGATTTCAACGGTAATGGCCTTATTTTCACTCGGCTCGCCACCGGCAATGGCGCTAATGTCGTAACGCTCAAGCCCTAGCTCTTCGGGGGTAATTTGGTATTCGCTAATGGTGCCATCGAGTATTTCTGCCACCGTGGTGGGGCCGTGGATGGCAATTTCATCCAGCCCGCTGCCGTGCACCACCATGCCGCGCTTAAGGCCCATGGCCACCAAGGTGTCGGCAATGGGGCGTACCAGCTGCTCGGAGTACACGCCCAACAGCATAAAGTCGGGGCGGGCGGGGTTAATGAGCGGGCCCAATACGTTGAATATGGTGCGAGTTTTAAGTGCTTGGCGCACTGGCTGGGCATGGCGAATGCCGCCGTGGTAGTTAGGCGCAAACAAGAAGCAGGCATTCACTTCATCTAAGCAGCGGCGGGCGCGCTCGGGGCTCATGTTAAGGTCGATGCCTAGCTGCTCGAGTAGGTCGGACGAGCCAGACTTAGACGACACGCCGCGGTTGCCGTGCTTGGCCACTTTAATGCCACATGCCGCCGCCACTAATGCCGAGGTGGTGGACACGTTAATGGTGTTCATGCCATCGCCACCGGTGCCGACTATGTCGCAAAACGGATAGTCGGGCCGCGGGAAGGGGGAGGCTGCATCTAGCAGGGCTTGCGCGGCACCGGCAATTTCATCTGGGGTTTCGCCCTTCATTTTAAGCACGGTGAGCAACGAGGCCATGGTCATTTGATCCATATCGCCTTTTAGCAGCTCGCTAAATAAAGCATGGGCTTGGGTGCGGCTAATATGCTCGCCCCTAAAGAGCTGATCCATGGCTTTGGTTTCTGGCGCGCTTAAAAAGGCCAAACTTTGCACCAACAGTTGCGCGCCCTCGGTGGTCATAATGGACTCGGGATGAAACTGAAAACCCAATACTCGCTTGGCGGTATCTTGCACCGCCATGGTCATGCCGTGGTAATCGGCAATCACCGGCAAGGTGCTGGGGATTTTAGTGCCCACCAACGAGTGATAACGGGCCACCGGCAGCGGGTTAGACAAGTTAGCAAATACCCCTTGGCCGTTATGGCTAATTTGTGAGGTTTTGCCGTGCTTAATTTCACCAGCACTTTCTACTACGCCGCCGTAATGCTCTACCAGTGCCTGATGGCCTAGGCAAATGCCCAAAATAGGAAAACGACCAATGCAGGCATTAATTAAGGCGGGCATATTGCCCGCTTGGCTAGGAATGCCAGGGCCGGGCGAGAGCACCAAGATAGGGCGCTCAGACTGCTGGGCACATTGCTCCATGGCGGCCACTAATTGCGCCACCGGCACGGTATTACGATACACATTGACGGTGGCACCTAGGGTGCGAAACTGATCAACTAAGTTGTAAGTAAAAGAGTCGTAGTTATCTAGCAAGAAAATAGTATTAGTCATGGCTCACCTCCGCCAATGTGGTGCCGTGGGCAAGGGCAATGGCGTTAAGCACCGCCGCGGCCTTGTTGCGGGTTTCGTCAGCTTCCGATTGCGGATCTGAGTCATACACCACACCGGCGCCCGCTTGCACATGGGCGATGCCGCCGCTGACAAAGGCCGAGCGGATCACAATGCAGGTGTCCATATCGCCTTGGCCATTTACATAACCCACCGCACCGCCGTAGCTGCCGCGACGCTGTTGCTCTACTTCGCGAATGAGGGCGCTGGCGCGAATTTTTGGTGCGCCGGTTAAGGTGCCCATGTTCATGCAGGCCTGATAGCCGTGCAGGGCGTCTAGGTCGTGGCGCAAGGTGCCAACAACCCGAGACACTAAGTGCATTACATGGCTGTAGCGGTCTACGCTAAGTAGGTCTTTTACATAGCGGCTGCCGGGCTCGCTAATGCGGGCAATGTCGTTGCGTGCCAGGTCGACCAGCATTAAGTGTTCGGCGGTTTCTTTGGCGTCTTGGCGCAAGTCCAGCTCGATGCGACCGTCTAGGTCTAGGTTAATGCTGCCGTCGGCATTAATGCCGCGTTTGCGAGTACCGGCAATGGGGTACATCTCCACTTGGCGGCTGGCATGGTCAAACTTAACCGAGCTTTCGGGGCTGGCACCAAACAGGGTGAAGTCTTGGTCGTTCACATAAAACAGATAAGGGCTGGGGTTAGTTTGCTTGAGCTTGCGATAGGCCGCCAACGGGCGCGGGCAGGGCAGGCTGAAGCTGCGCGAGGGCACCACCTGAAAAATATTGCCGTCTTGAATCTGCTGTTTTAGGTTATTGACGTCATTCTTAAACTCAACGTCGCTCTTGCTGACCTGAATATGGCCTTGCAGTTGGGCATCGGCGATGGGCTCGGGATGAACCTGACCACAGGCGTGGTTGAGCTGTGCTAGGCGAGCGGTGAGTCGAGCGTGTTCGGCGGCGTCAAATACGCAGGCCGACAGCTTGGCGCTTTCTTGCTTATGATCCAGCATGATCAGTGTTTCTGCTAAATAAAAGCAGAAGTCGGGGCAACAGTTAATGCCTTCGGGTACGTCTGCTAATTGCTCAAACGAGGCAATTAAATCGTAGGCGAAGGTGCCTGCCATAAACACATGCTGCTGACCTAAATCGGCATTAAAGCGCGTTATAATCAGGCGCAGGGTTTCTAACACCGACGGCGCTTTAAGGCGGCTGTCTTCATCTAGGGTGTCGTCGGCCTGCGGCAGAGTCACCACTAATTGCTGGGCGCTACGCTCGCCGCCTAAGGCTTGCTCTACTAAGTTGAGTGCTGGCTCACCGTTGTTATTTAGCGCGGTTAAGGTCACGGTACGGCCTTGGCAAACGAGTCGCACGCAGGCATCAAGCATCAGTAGACTTTGCGTGCCGGCCTTGGTGTCTATTTCGGCCGATTCCAGCAACATACTGTTGTCGCCAGGTTGCGTGAGCGCGGCGAATAACGCCAGCGGATCGTCGGTATAGGGTGCATCTTGCAATAATATTTGGAGCTGGCCATGCGCCATGATGTCTCTTCCTTATGTATTAATCGCGGTCATCAGGTACTTGCCTGATCACCTGGCTGGCAATGTCGTCATCGGTAACAGATACAAATGCCGTTTTAATGGGTGTAGCTAGAGTCTGAGTGTGCCATCGCCAAAAAATGTGCTTGGTTTGTTTCATCGCGCCACCTTTTGCTGGATAATAAAAAAGCCCGCACTGGGGCGGGCTTTTATGTTCGCTGAGACTTAAAGACACATACAGCAAATCACACGCCCAATTAAGGAGTGTGCCACCACCAAATAATGCGTAGAGTGGAAATTTGCTGAATCATCGCGCTCTGCTCGTTAATCTGAAAACTAGACATAGTTAAACGATAATCGGGGGGGCAAGTCAACCCCGAGCACAGGATTTTTTTATGCGAATTGATTTACACAGTCATTCTACGGCGTCTGACGGCCAGCTCACCCCCACCGAATTGATGGCCCGTGCGGCCGAAAAAGAGGTAGATGTGCTGGCGCTAACCGACCACGATACCTTGGGCGGATTAGCAGAAGCGGCCATTGCGGCAGCCGAGTATGGTGTGCGTTTGATTAATGGCGTAGAAATTTCCTGCTTGTGGCAGGCGTTAGAGGTACACGTAGTTGGCCTGAATATTCAAACCGACCACGAGGGCCTAAATGCCTTGCTAACCGAACAGCAACAACGACGCGAACGACGCGCGCATTTAATGGCTGAGCGGTTAGCAAAGGCCAATTTTCCGGGCGGCTATGAAGGCGCGCGGGCCGTGGCGGGGGATGCACCCATCACCCGCAGCCACATGGCCAAGTGGCTATTAAGCCAAGGCGCGGCAGACTCCATTGCTAAAGTGTTTAAAAAGTTTTTAAGCCGAGGTAATACGGGGTATGCTCCGCCGGATTGGTGTTCGCTAGACGAGGCCATAGCGGCTATTCATCAAGCGGGCGGCGTGGCGGTGCTGGCGCACCCTACGCGCTACGACCTATCTAATAAATGGGTTAGAAAGATGATCACGGCCTTTGCCGAGGCCGGTGGTGATGCCATGGAAGTATCCATGGCACAGCAGAGCCCACAAGAACGTGCTACGTTGGGAGAATGGAGCAAAGCCCATCAGCTAGAAGCATCGGTTGGGTCTGACTTTCATTTTCCGAGCCAATGGCGCGAGCTGGGCCGGCAACTGTGGTTGCCTAAAGAAGCAACTCCAGTGTGGACGCGTTTTATTTAAATCATTCCGGGAGGAATCATGAGCCAATATTTTGAACTGCACCCCGAAAACCCACAACCGCGACTCATTAACCAAGCGGTGGCGATTATTCGCCAAGGCGGCGTGCTGGTTTACCCTACCGACTCGGGTTATGCCATTGGCTGCCTAGTGGGTGATAAAAATGCCATGGAGCGCATTTGCCGCATCCGTAAGCTAGAAAAAGACCATAACTTTACCCTAGTGTGTCGTGATCTATCTGAGCTGTCGTTTTACGCTCGCGTAGAAAACGGCGCCTTTCGGTTGATGAAAAACAACACCCCTGGTGCCTATACCTTTATTTTGCGCGCCACCAAAGAAGTGCCTAAGCGGCTGCAAAATCCTAAACGTAAAACCATTGGCCTGCGCGTACCTGACAACGCCATTAGCTTGGCATTGCTAGAAGCGCTGGGCGAGCCGTTAATGTCGGGTAGTTTGATTTTGCCCGGTGAAACTGAGGCCGAATACGATCCGCAGTTGATCCGCGAGCAGCTAGAAAAACAAGTTGATTTAATTATCGATGGTGGCGTGCTAGACCCACAGCCCACTACCGTAATTGAGCTGTACGATGAAACACCAGTAATTGCGCGTGCTGGTGCCGGCGATACTCGCCCTTTTGAATAAGTCCCTTGGTGATAAATGAGTAACATGACTGAAAAATTACAAAAAGTACTGGCACGAGCAGGTAAAGGCTCACGCCGTGAACTTGAAACCATGATCAGCCAAGGGCGCGTCAGTGTAGATGGCAAAATATCGGTCTTGGGTGACCGTGTGACTGGCCGCGAGCAGATTCGCGTAGACGGCCACCAAGTAGAAACCCAGCCCGAAGCCGATGTTATCTGTCGGGTATTGTCTTATCACAAGCCCGAAGGCGAAGTCAGCACCCGTAAAGACCCCGAAGGCCGCCCTACGGTATTCGACCGCTTGCCTAAGCTAAAAGGCGCCCGTTGGGTGTCTGTGGGCCGGTTAGACGTGAACACCTCGGGCCTATTGCTGTTTACTACCGACGGCGAGTTGGCCAACCGCTTAATGCACCCCCGCCACGAAATTGACCGTGAATATGCAGTACGGGTATTTGGTGAGGTGGACGAAGCCATGCTGCAGCGGTTACGCAAAGGCGTGATGCTAGAAGATGGTATGGGCAAGTTCGATACCATTAAGTACAGCGGTGGCGAAGGCATGAACCATTGGTTTCATGTCACGTTAAAAGAAGGCCGTAACCGAGAAGTGCGTCGCTTGTGGGAATCTCAAGAGATGCAGGTAAGCCGACTGATCCGCGTGCGTTACGGCAAAATTGAACTGCCGCGCAATATTCCCCGCGGCGGCTGGTCTGAAATGCCGTTAGAGCAGGTAAACTACCTGCGTACCGAAGTTGATTTGGCGCCAGAAAAAGAAAGCAAAGTCGAAGTTGATGCGCCACAGCGTTATAAGCAGGTATCGCAAATTCGTAAAGCGGTACGCCGCCACAACTCTCGAGTGAAAAGCGGCGGTACGGGTACCAGTGCCGGAGCAGGTGCCAGCACCGGGCCTAAGAAAAAGCCCGCGCCACCGACGCGTCCTCGCACCAATCCAAAGCTAAAGAAGAAAACAAGGCTGTAAAGAAAGCCGGAAGCGGTAAGCTTTAAGCTGGAAGTAAAAAAGCACCGAGCCAACAAGCTCGGTGCTTTTTTATGCGCTCTTCCTGACGATAGTCAGGATCTCGATTTTGTAGCGTGAGGCTTTAGCTGGCACTCCCGTCTCGGCGGGATTTTTAAACCCATCCTGCTCCACAGGACCAACAGCTGAAGCGTTGGGCTACAAAAAGCAGTGCCTATCTTTAACTTACGGCGTACAGCTTACGGCGTACAGCTGCCCAAAGGGCCAACGGTGTTTGTCTTTAGCTTGGCGCTGGGTGCTTGGCGCTGGGCGCTATCTGTACTTCTACTGCAAATTCTCGGCGGGCGAAGGTGACTCGATCTTCTGGGTTGAAGATGGCCTTTTTGCCGAGCTTTTCTATCTTGCGCAGTCTAGGTACTAAACCGGCGCCGTTGGCGGTTTGAATCGCCAGGCCTGGGCGGGCGTTTAGCTCTAACAGCATAGGGCCTTTTTGCTTGTCTAATACCATGTCGGTACCAATGTAGCCCAAGCCCGACATTTCGTAGCACGACGACGACAAGCTTAGCAGTTGCTCCCAATAGGGTACTTTAAGCTCTAGCAAGTCGCGCCCGGTGTCGGGGTGGTAGCGAATGGGCAGATTAAACTGCACGGCGCGAATGGCCTTGCCGGTGTTAATGTCTAGCCCCACGCCTACCGCACCTTGGTGCAAGTTAGCTTTGCCGTCTGAGGCTTCGGTAGACAAACGCATCATGGCCATTACCGGGAAGCCTTTAAAGACAATCACTCGGGTGTCGGGTACGCCTTCGTAAGAAAAGCCCTCAAACACATCATCGAAGTTGATTAACGCCTCAATAAGCGCCACGTCTGGCTTGCCACCCAGCGAGAATAACCCCGCTAGAATGTTCGACACATGACGTTCAAGATCGTTGATGTTTTCAGCTTTGCCGCTGGGCTTAACAAACTGTTGGCCATCGTGATTCACGATCACCACAATGCCTTTGCCGCCCGATCCCTTGGCCGGTTTGATACAAAAGCCGGGCCAGTCTTTTATTTTTTCTAACAGACTAGAAACTTGATGCTGAAACTCAATCACACCAATTAAATCGGGCACGGTTACGCCCGCATCTAGCGCAATACGTTTGGTTTCTAGCTTATCATCCACCAGGGGATATAAGCGCCGCGGGTTATAGCGGCTGATATAAGAAATATTGCGCCGATTCATGCCCATAATGCCCATTTTATCGAGGGCAAAAGGGGAGGCGTATTGTTCTAGCCAACGTTTAATCATGCTTGTGGCCATCCGTTTTATACTCATCAACCAGTGGCTTAAAACGCTTAAGCTCGGTGAGGCGATAACCGGTATAGTTGCCCAGCAGTAGCACTACGCCCATCACAATGAGCTGTAAGCCTAAGAAGTTAAAGGTAATGTGGCGCACTATCTCGCTGTTCATGGCTAAAAACGCGACCACGGCTACCATCAGTGAGCCACCGCCTTGCTTAACTACTTCTTTGGGGCCTTCTTCTTCCCACAAAATAGACATGCGTTCTATGGTCCACGCTAAAATGATCATCGGGAAAAAGGTGATCTTCATGCCCTGGGTCAGGCCCAGCTGATAAGCGATGATGCTGAAAAAGCCAATCATGCCGATCACCATGATGATCACCGCCGATATTCGCGCCACCAACAATAAATTAAGATGCGAGAGATAAGAGCGCAGTATTAAACCGGTGCCCACGATAATTAAAAAGCCCACGAGGCCGGTGATCAAACTGGTTTGAATAAAGGCCATGGCTATCAGCACCGGCATAAAGGTGCCCGAGGTTTTAATGCCCACAATAATGCGCAGAAATACCACCACCAATACGCCAATCGGTACCAACAAAATGCCTTTAAACAGCGCCTGCTCTTCTAGGGGCAGGTTATATAGCGACACATTGATCCAATGTGGCTGATCGAACTTTTTGGCCAGTGCCACGTTAATGGGCTGCTCTTGCTCGAGCATGGTAAAGGTGACGCGCGAGTTACTGCCGCCAACTAAATCCAGCACCGGTGAAGAGTGATATTCCCATAAGAGCATCTGTTCTTGCCGACCCTGAGCGCCAGTGGCAGGATTAAATAACTCATATTGCTCGCCGTCATAGACCTGAACTAGATCCATCAAGGGCTGGCGTCGGCGACCGTCTTCTAGCTGCAGACCTTGTAACAGGCGTGCGGGTACCGCAGCGCGGTGCAACAGTTCAACTAGCAGCGGCCCAGGTTCTTTATACTGAGCTAACAGCTCGGCATTTTGGCCTCGGTTAGTTAGCTCTTTTATCAGCTCGCGAGTAAGGGTAATGCCGTCGGCAGAGCGTACTTCTGCCAGTGACAACACCTGATCCATGGCCGTGGCATAAGGTTCGGCTACTTCTGCTTCCATCATGGCGGGTAGCTGGGTAGATAACGGCGCCTTGGCGAAAGGATCGAGCATCATGTCGACTTTGTAGTACAGCTCTTGGTGGCCAGAAGCATTACGAATGGTCCACTCGGCACGGCTGCTACCGTTGGCCTCTACAAACGACAGACCATAGCCTGGTGAAGCGGCCGACTCATTCATAAGAGTGAAGCCGGGCTGACTGCCGGGAATCGCCAATGAGGCCTTAACCGGTTTGCCTTTGGCTTCAAACTCCACCTTGGCTTCAATAGACCAAATTTGGCGCTTTTCACCCGGTAACCAAGGTATTTCATAGACAAAGTGGCGCTGTAGCATCAAAGCCAAGCCCGCCAAAAACAGCACCGCAACAATAATATAAAAGGGTTTACGAGAATACATGGCGGTTACTCGCTAGCAGGAGTGGGGCGCTTAGGCTTGCCTTGTACATTTTGGCGAGCAATATCAACGACGGCGATGTCTTTTAAAAATTCGCGGCCGAGCAGCACCGAATATGTCATTTGGCTACGGTCGGTAAGAGTGAACTCGGTTTTTTCCGACAAGCGACCTAAACGCATATTGAGCTCTACCACGGGGCGGCGCTCTACGCTGTCGGCAGACGCTTGACGAATACGTACATAACGCACCAATCGAGTTTCTACCTGTAGCTTTTCATCTACCCCTTCGTGGGCCATGTTAAAGCTAACCCACGGCTTACCATCGCGCTCAAAAATAGTGATGTCTTGCGCGCTCAGTGAAGAGGTGGTGGCACCGGTATCAATACGAGCAGGAAAACTGTCGTTTACAATGTCGAGCCACACATTTTCGGTTTCTCCAACCACCAGCTTGCCGTCTTGGGTTTCATTTTTTGGGTAGTCTTTGGCATTTTCGTTATTGGTCACGGGCTCTGGTGCTGCGACGGGGCGATGTATCTGCTGTTTCAAATTTCTAATATCCTGTTGCAAAGCCGTCATCTGAGTATGGTGACTGCTGCTAAGTTGTTTGTTTTGTTTAAACATGGTGTCTACTAGCCGTGCTTCTAGGCTAGAGAGGTTAGCACTGAGCTCGGGCTCGGTAATAGGCTGAGGCTCGGGCGTCGCGTCCATCGGTGACGTCTGACTAACACAGGCGGTTAGCAACAGGGGGAAGAACAGTGATGCCGCGACGTTATTCATAGTGTGCCTCTAATTGAGTATTTTGTGGGTCAATCGGCTTATTGGCGATAATAATCGTCCGTTTGGGAGCCGGGTAACCTTCTATAGTTTTGCTTGGATCTTTTGGGTCTAAAAAGTCCGCAAGTGATTCGTTGCGCATCCAATCGGTGCGTCTTTGTTCGTCTAGACTGGTGACACCTTCGTCCACCACTCTTATATTTTCAAAACCACACTTGTTCAACCAGCCCACTAAAGCGGCTGAACTAGGAATAAACCACACGTTGCGCATTTTTGCATAACGCTCGCCAGGTACTAATACTTGGTTGTCGTCGCCATCAATCACTAACGTTTCTAATACTAATTCACCACCATCACACAGCTGCGCTTTTAATTGCAGTAAATGATCGATGGGCGAGCGCCGATGATAAAGCACTCCCATCGAAAATACCGTATCAAAGGCCCTTAGCTCGGGTAGCTCTTCAATCCCTAAGGGTAATACTTGAATCCCTTTATAACCATTAGTGAAATGCTTTATGACTTCAAATTGGCATAAAAACAATGGCGATGGATCAATACCTACCGCCATTTTGGCGCCAGCACCGCGCATACGCCACAAGTGATAACCGCTACCACAGCCTACGTCCAACACATAACGGTGCTTTAGCGGACTAATGTGCGGTGCGAGTCGATCCCATTTCCAGTCGGAACGCCACTCGGTATTAATGTGAATACCGTGAACTTCAAATGGCCCTTTACGCCATGGGTGGAACTGATCTAACAGGCTATTGATCTTCTTTTGTTCGCCAGAGCTTATCTCGTCTGGACGTCCAATGCTGACGCTGTCGGTTAATTCTACGTAATCGGTATTGGTTTTAGGCAGTTTGCGCAGCGCGCGCACCCAACGCGCTAAGTCGCCATGCAGGTGTGTTTTTTGCCAAGTATGCAGTTGTGCGGGCAGGCAATGTAGCCAGTGTTGCAAACGGCTTTTGGCGATTTGCTGGTAAAACTCACTAAAATCAATCATTCAGTAGTTGCCTGTTTAATTGCCACCATAGACCCAAAGTTAAAGCACTGAAACCACATATCAACGTGGCTAAAGCCCACGCGAGCCAGCCGTTCTTTATGGTGCTCTGGCGTGTCTGGGCGCAGCACATTTTCGAGTGCGGTGCGCTTTTGACTAACTTCTAATTCGCTGTAGCCATTGGCACGCTTAAAATCGTGATACAAATCGATTAGCAGCTCGTTGACGGTATCGTCGGCGCTAATAAATTTTTCACTTAAAATCAGTACGCCACCGGGGTTTAAGCCCTGATAAATTTTTTGCAGTAAGGCCTCGCGTTTATCGGGGGCAATAAACTGCAGCGTGAAGTTGAGCACCACCACTGAGGCGTTTTCAATCTCGATATCGCAAATATCGGCCTCAGTCAGCGTGACCGGTACTTCTGATTTAAACGTCGCCAGATGGCTAGTCGCGCGTTCTAGCATGGCGGCTGAGTTATCTACCGCAATAATGGCGCAGCCGGTTTGCGTAAGGTTGCGGCGCATTTCTTGGGTGGCAGCCCCCAGCGAGCAACCTAAGTCATACAACTGGCTGTGTGGCTGGGCGAAGCGGGTGGTCATCATGCCAATAGCTGAAATAATATTGGAATAACCCGGCACCGAGCGCTTAATCATATCGGGAAAAACCTCGGCCACGTTTTGGTCGAAGCAGAAGTCACCCAACTGGGCAATGGGCGCGGCGAAGATGTGATCTTTTGATTGCATAGCGAACTAATAATGACCTGGTGGCGTACGACAGCAGCATTGGCTGCACACATAGGCGCTATTGTAAAAGAAGCCGTGGCAGCCGACAAACTTATTCAGAGCCCTTCGGGCAGCGGTCAGCTTTAAGCGGTCAGCTGTCAGTTAACAACAAACAGCCAGGCATCATTAGGAATGAGGTGTCTTGGGCTTGGAACTTTGTAGGCGAACACTTGTTCTCGCATTACGCCGTAGGCGTAAATCTTTAAAACCGCCGGCAGGAGTCAATAAAGGGGTCGTAGTCATTAATTTAAAATGACTCCGACCCTTTTATTCGACCCCTTTATTCTTTACAGAACCAACAGCGGTCGCGTTGGGCTACAAAAATGGTGTCTATCTTTAGCTGACCGCTTAAAGCTGACGGCTTACGGCTCCCTAAGGGTTAAAACAATTGCCCTTGTGGGCTGGGGGCAAGGCCGGGGAATTCGGGTAAAGGGTGTTGCAGTGCTGCCGCTATTTCTGCGGCTAACATGGGAGCGAATTGGTTGTCGGCGGTATGCACAAATAAGTACACCGACTTACCTTCATCCAGCCAGCCCTGAATGCGGGGTAGCCAAGGTTGCCAAAAACGGTGGTTATAATTGGGGTCGGGGTGGCCAATAAAGCGAATGAGCGGCGCATTGCCGGTACTAATAATGTGCACCGGCACGTTGGGCTTTTTTTGATGTGCATCGGCCAACGCGGGCGTGGTGGGCGGGCACGAAAATACCGGCCGCGAGTCCATAATAATGCGGTTAGCCCCACAGTTGAGCAGCAAACGATTAAGCTGGCGCTCGGCTTCACCCTTGGCAAAAAAAGCCGGGTGTCGTACTTCTACACCATATTGCAGGCTATCGGGTAGGGCGTTTAATAGATGCTCAAGGCCATGAAGCTGCTCGGGGCCACAGGCGGCCGGCAGCTGCAGCATTAGCATGCCGAGTTTTTCGCGCACCGGAGCCAGTTGTTCAATAAAGCTCAGTGCCGTGGCACTGTTTTCTACCAGTTGACCTTGATGACTAACGGTGGCCGGAAATTTAAAGGTAAAGCGAAAGTCATCGGGGGTGTGGTTAGCCCACCGCGCCAAGCTGTTCGTGTCCGGCACCCCATAAAAGCTGGTGTTGCCTTCAACCGAATTAAATACCTTGGCATAGTCTTGCAAGTGCTCGGTCGTTTTTAGCCCCTGGCTCAACAATTGGCCAGGCCAATCTGGATGCGACCACTGACTCAAGCCAATATATAACGACATAACACTCCTTCGTCGAGCTGTAAGCGGTCAGCCGTAAGCTGTCAGTTAAAAATAAGACTAAGCGCCAAGCTAAACACAGGGCGGTGTGTTTTGTATATAAGCCGTATTCGAAACGGAATCTACGGAAAAATAAAAATCCACGCCCACCGGCCAGCGCCAAGCTAAATAAAGGCGGAGTTTTCTTTTAGCTCGGCGCTTGGTACTGGGCGCTCGGCGCTGCATTTAAGTGCTACCATAGCCACCCATTTGCTAGCAGCCAGTTTCTAATAACGTTATGCCAGAAAAATACTTAGCCGATCAATCCCTGCCACGCGCTTTATTTAGCATGACGTGGCCGATGCTGTTTGGCGTGGTCGCGCTGATGAGCTTTCAGCTGGTCGACAGTATTTTTATCAGTATGTTAGGCATGCAGCCGCTTGCCGCTCTGGGGTTTACTCTGCCGATGCAGCAACTGTTAATCGGTGTACAAGTGGGTATTGGGATTGCATCTACGGCACTTATTTCTCGTGCCATTGGTGCGGGCAGATCTACGCGCGCTAAACATATGGGCGGCTTAGTGGTGCTGACGGGATGCTGCGTGACGTTTTTGCTATGTGCCTTAATTTGGCTGTTGCGCATACCTCTACTCACCGCACTTGGCGCAAGTGCAGAGTTACTACCTTACACCGATGACTACTGGCTACCTTGGCTAACCAGTGCTTGGTTGGGGGCTTTTTTATATTTTGCTAGCAGTATTGCCAGGGCCAATGGGGATATGCGCTTACCCGGCTTAATGATGGTGGTCACCAGTGTCGTTAATATACTGCTCGACCCCTTGTTTATTTTCACCTTTGGCTGGGGCTTACCCGGTGCGGCCTATGCCACCATTGCTGCTTGTTTGGTGGGGTCGGGAATTATGTATTTACGCATTTTAAAGCGCCACTGGCTGGATTTTAAACCCAGCAAGCTGCCTGTAATTCCGGCCTTGCGTGATATCTTCAATACCAGCGCACCGGCTATGCTCAGCCAATTAATGCCAGGTTTAGCGGCGCTACTGGCCACTCGCTTAGTGGCGGGTTTTGGTGGTTCCGCCATTGCGGCATGGACGCTCGGCAGTCGCTTAGAATTGTTCTCTATTGTTATTGTGCTGGCGCTTACCATGGCATTACCGCCAATGGTCGGCCGTTTACTGGGCTCCCAACAACTGGAACGCGTACACAGTCTTGTGCTGATTGCGGTGCGTTTTGTTATTGGCTTACAAGTTATTGTCGCCTTATTTTGGTTGGCCAGTCGTTGGCTAATTGCCCCGGCACTTGCACCCGATGCTGACACCGAGCGATATTTGATGAGCTATATGCTGTGGGTGCCCATCAGTTATGCCGCGTTAGGCGTGTGCATGCTGATGGTGTCGGTGTGTAATGCGCTGGGTATGCCGATGCGTGCAGTTTTGATCTCAGTATTACGTTTGTTTGCCTGCTATTTGCCTGCATTATGGGTTGGCGCGACGTTGGCTGGCATGAGCGGTTTATATGTGGGGGTGTTGCTGGGTAATGTGGCTACGGGGTTATTATCTTGGCAGTTTTATAAGCGCGGCTTACACCAGCTTAATAACAGCGCCCGGCGCCCAGCACCAAGCTAAACACAAGCTCCAGAGCTAACAGACACTGATTAAAACCTATATCTGCAACGGAACCCACGGAAGCACACGAAAAAATAGGGATTAGATCGAAGGGAAAGCTGTAAGCCGTCAGCTATACGCTATAAGTCTAAAGATAAGCCCTCAATCCTGCGACCTTTGTAGGCTGCCGCTTTAGCTGGCAGTCCCGTCTCAGCGGGATTTAAAACCTAAAGATATATCTGCCACGGAATACACGGAAGAACACGGAAAAATAGGGATCAGATCGAAGGGAAAGCTGTAAGCCCTACGCGATCAGCCAAATAAAGTGGATTGCTTCGCTGCACTCGCAATGACGGCGTTTATTTTAACGTAAGGCGCGCAGTGACCTTTGCTCTATGTCGCCCTCTTCACTCTTTACGCTTCACTATTAACAGGTTTTATTCTGATCTTATCTTTATTTTTCGGTGGATTCCGCGTTCTTCCGTTGCAAAAATAGTCTTGAGTCTTGTCCCAAAGCAGATCCTGATGTGCCTCAGGAAGGCGACTTAAATAAAATGCGAGTGCAGGCAGAAACAGGTTTTTCAGTAGCTGAAAGCTGACCGCTGACGGCTTAAAGCGCCCGCGAAGCGGGAAGGATTTTACCAAGCTTGATGCTTTCCCTTATACTAGCGCGCAGTTCACTAACAAATTCATGTAGTGTGGTCATTTTTGCCTCACCACAACCAAAATAGGAAGACTCCATGCGCACTCATTATTGCGGGCAGGTAGATGCTGCCCTCGTCGGCCAGAGCGTCACGCTCAGCGGTTGGGTACATCGTCGTCGTGATTTAGGCGGTTTGATTTTTATCGACATGCGCGACCGCGAAGGCATAGTGCAGGTGTTTTTCGATCCAGATAAAGCCGAAGCCTACGATTTGGCGTCTTCACTGCGTGCCGAGTTCTGTATTCAAATGAAAGGTGTGGTGCGCGCGCGCCCCGAGTCACAAGTAAACAAAGATATGGCGACCGGTGCGGTAGAAATTTTTGCCCACGAACTAACCATCATTAACCGTGCAGAAGCACTGCCGCTAGACTTTAACCAAAATAACTCGGAAGAGCAGCGTCTTAAGTATCGCTATTTAGACTTGCGCCGTCCCGAGCAGGCTATGTATTTGAAAACCCGTGCCAAGGTCACTAGCCGCGTGCGTCGCTTTATGGACGACCAGGGCTTTTTAGACATTGAAACGCCGATGCTGACCAAAGCGACCCCAGAAGGTGCCCGTGACTATTTGGTGCCAAGCCGGGTTCATAAAGGCTACTTTTATGCGTTGCCACAATCGCCTCAGCTGTTTAAACAGTTGCTGATGATGAGTGGCTTCGACCGTTATTACCAAATCGTAAAGTGCTTCCGCGATGAAGACTTGCGTGCCGACCGTCAACCAGAATTCACGCAAATAGATGTGGAAACCTCCTTTATGAGTGCCGATAAGGTACGCGAAATAATGGAGCAGCTGGTCACCGAATTATGGAAAGACGTAGCGGGTGTGGACTTAGGTGCCTTCCCAGTAATGAGCTACGCCGAAGCCATGCGTCGCTTTGGTTCCGATAAGCCAGACTTGCGTATTGCTACCGAGCTGGTTGATATTGCCGACTTAGTTAAAGACGTTGATTTTAAAGTGTTCTCTGGCCCTGCCAATGATGCTAAAGGCCGTGTTGCGGCACTTAAAGTTCCCGGTGGTGCGGCACTGTCACGTAAGCAAATTGACGAATACGGCAAGTTTGTGGGCATTTACGGCGCCAAAGGCCTGGCCTGGTTGAAAGTGAACGAAGCTGCCAAAGGATTAGAAGGCGTACAATCGCCAATCGCTAAGTTCTTGAATGAAGAGATAGTGACCGAGCTGCTGGCGCGCACCGGTGCGACTGACGGCGATGCCATCTTCTTTGGTGCCGACTCGGCCAAAGTAGTGAGCGATGCCATTGGTGCGCTGCGCTTGAAACTGGGTAAAGATTTAGACTTGTTTGAAGACAGCTGGAAGCCGCTGTGGGTGGTTGACTTCCCGATGTTTGAGGAAGAAGAAGACCGTTTATATGCCATGCATCATCCGTTTACTGCGGCCAAAGACTTAGATGTGAGCGAGCTTGAAGCCGCACCATTAACCGCGTTGGCTAATGCCTATGATATGGTTATTAACGGCTACGAAGTGGGCGGTGGCTCGGTGCGTATTCATAACAGTGAAATGCAGCAAGCTGTGTTCCGTCTGTTGGGCATTAATGCCGAAGAGCAACAAGAGAAATTTGGCTTCTTGCTTGAAGCGCTAAAATACGGCACGCCACCTCACGCTGGTTTGGCCTTTGGCCTAGACCGATTAGTAATGCTGCTGACCGGTACCGACAATATTCGTGATGTGATTGCCTTCCCGAAAACCACGACCGCGTCTTGTTTGCTGACCGATGCGCCAAGCCTTGCGAATCCTGACTCATTGCTTGAGTTGGCTATTCGCACCGAGTTGCCGCCTAAAGCGGACAAGTCTCAAAAAAACGACAAGGCAGATAGCTAAGTTATGGCCTTTAAGCACCCAGAATCAGTATTAATCCTGATCCATACGGATGATCAGGTTTTGCTGTTACAACGGTTAGATAATTCAGACTTTTGGCAATCGGTGACGGGGAGTTTGGAGCTGGGCGAAACCCGATATCAAGCTGCCGTGCGCGAGTTGGCGGAAGAAACCGGCTTGCAACTGGGTGCTGGCGTCGAATTAATTGAAACTGGACGCCGGGTGCGCTTTGAAATTTACCCTCGTTGGCGGCATCGTTACCGCCCTGGGGTTACCCATAATTGGGAATATGAATTTTATTTACGTCTGTCGAGCCCACAATTGGTGGAGTTAACTGAGCACCAAGCGCAGTGTTGGCTACCATTGGAGCAAGCTCGTGAACGAGCCAGCTCTTGGACCAACAAGTTAGCCATCGACAGGCTGATTAACAATACTAAGGGAGATGATACTGATGGCAGGTCATAGTAAATGGTCCAATATCAAGCACCGCAAGGCGGCGAAAGATGCTCAACGCGGTAAAATCTTCACCAAGCTTATTCGAGAGCTAACTACTGCGGCCCGTGAAGGCGGGTCGGATGTGGGCACTAACGCACGCTTACGTGCGGCCGTGGATAAAGCATTGTCGAATAACATGACCCGCGACACCGTAGACCGCGCGGTAAAACGCGGTGCCGGTGAGTTAGATGGCGTGGTATTAGAAACCGTGATTTATGAAGGCTACGGCCCCGGTGGCACTGCCGTTATGGTGGAGTGCATGACCGATAACCGTAACCGTACGGTGGCAGAAGTGCGCCATGCCTTTTCTAAAAGTGGTGGCAACTTGGGCACCGACGGCTCGGTGGCGTATTTGTTTGAGAAAAAAGGCGTCATTAGCTATCAGGATCTAGATGAAGAAACCCTGATGGAAGCGGCATTAGAAGCCGGTGCCGATGACGTAGAAGTACATGACGACGGCTCGATTGATGTTTATACCCAGTGGGAAGAGTTTGGCCAAGTTAAAGACGCACTGGATGGCGCAGGTCTGGAAGCGGTTAATGCGGAAGTGACGATGATCCCGACTACCAGTGCCGAGCTGGATGAAGACACGGCGCCTAAGTTTATGCGTCTGATCGACATGCTAGAAGATGCTGACGACGTGCAAGAGGTGTATCACAACGCCGATATCTCCGACGAATTGGCGGCCCTGCTGTAAGCACTAAGCCGGAAGCCTTAAGCGGGAAGCTGGAAGCTGGAAGCCTGAAGTCTGAAGCTGGAAAACCTCTAGCTTTTAGCTCTTCACTTCTAGCTTTTAGCTTTTAGCTTCTAGCTGACGGCTTAAAGCTTACCGCTGTCAGTTATGGCCATTATATTGGGTATCGACCCAGGCTCTCGCATTACCGGTTATGGCGTGGTTCGCCAAACCGGTAATAAAATGACCTACCTTGGCTCGGGCTGCATTCGCATGACCGACACCGCGCTGGCACCGCGACTAAAAAAAATTTACGACGGTGTAAGCGAAATTATTCTACAGTTTCAGCCAGATTTATTTGCCATAGAGCAAGTATTTATGGCGAAAAACCCCGACTCGGCACTTAAGCTTGGCCAAGCCCGAGGTGCGGCTATTGTTGCCGCCGCCAATGCGGGGTTAGAAGTTGCCGAGTATTCGGCACGGCAAATTAAACAAGCGGTAGTGGGGCAGGGCGGTGCTGATAAGGCGCAAGTGCAACACATGGTTGTTAGACTATTAAGCCTGCCCGGCACCCCCCAAGAAGACGCCGCCGATGGCCTCGCCGTCGCCTTGTGCCACGGCCACACTTACCAAAGCCTGATCAGCATGGCCGGCCAAGTAAAAGGCACAGTACGTGGGCGAATGCGGTAAACAAAGCCGTTAGCGGTAAGCTTTCAGCTGTCAGAAAAAACCAGGGCCAACAAGGACGGTGGTTTTTGTAGGGTGACGCTTTAGCTGGCACTCCCGTCTCGGCGGGATTTTAAAGTCATCCTGCTCCACAGGACCAACAGCTGAAGCGTTGGACTACAAAAGACGGTGTTTATCTTTAACTTCCAGCTTACCGCTTAAAGCTTTCAGCTTTGTTTACTGGATATTTATCCAGTTATTTATTATTCTGAGGCATTGCACCTTGGGTTAGGAGACTTGCCGTGATTGGTCGGTTAAAAGGGATTGTCAGCGAAAAGCAGGCCCCTGAAATTTTACTGGATATAGGCGGTGTGGGGTACGAAGTAACCATGCCCATGAGCTGTTTTTATGAATTACCCAATGTGGGTGAGATGGCCACGGTGCTAACGCACTTTGTGGTGCGTGAAGACGCTCAGCTATTATTTGGCTTTAATACCAAAACCGAACGCGCGCTGTTTCGTGAGTTAATTAAAACCAATGGCGTGGGCCCCAAGCTGGCGCTGGGTATCATGTCGGGCATGACGGCAGATCAGTTTATTTATCATATTGATCAGGGTGATATTAACGCCTTGATTAAGCTGCCTGGTGTTGGTAAAAAAACAGCCGAGCGCTTGATTATAGAAATGCGTGATCGCCTGAAAAACTTTGGCGGTTTCGACCTCTTTAACCCAGCACCGGATACCACGACCCAAGCAGGCCAAATTGACGGCGCTAAAAGCGAGGCTGTCGCCGCCTTGCAAGCCTTGGGCTATAAAGCGAATCAGGCCGAACAAATGGTGACTAAAGTGGCAAAGCCCGGGTTAGATGTAGAACAGCTGATCCGCGAAGCCTTGCGCAGCATGGTGTCTTAGATGATAGAAGCAGACCGCTTTATTGATCCTGCTCCCTTGCAGGAAGAGGAAGTGATTGATCGCGCCATTCGTCCCAAGACCTTGGCGGATTATCGCGGCCAGGATCATGTGCGCAGCCAAATGGAAATTTTTATTGAAGCCGCGCGTCGTCGTGAAGAAGCGCTCGATCATCTGCTGATTTTCGGGCCTCCGGGCTTGGGTAAAACGACTTTGGCCAACATAGTGGCCAATGAAATGGGCGTGAGCATTAAAACCACCTCGGGCCCGGTGTTAGAAAAAGCCGGTGACTTGGCCGCCATGCTCACTAACCTAGAAGCAGGCGATGTGCTGTTTATTGATGAAATACATCGTTTAAGCCCGGTAGTCGAAGAAATTTTATATCCGGCGATGGAAGACTATCAGCTGGATATTATGATTGGTGAAGGCCCGGCCGCACGTTCTATTAAGCTGGAATTACCGCCCTTTACCTTGGTGGGTGCTACCACCCGAGCGGGATCGCTCACTTCACCGTTGCGGGACCGTTTTGGCATAGTGCAACGGCTCGAGTTTTATCAGGTGGCTGACTTAGCGCATATTGTTAGCCGCAGTGCCGATAAGTTAGGCCTAGTGATTGATGATGAAGGCGCTTATGAAATGGCGCGTCGAGCTCGCGGTACACCGCGTATTGCCAACCGCTTATTGCGCCGTGTGCGCGACTTTGCCGAGGTAAAAGGTACTGGCGATATTAATGCTGATATTGCCGGCCGAGCGCTGGATATGCTGGATGTAGATAAGCAAGGGTTCGACTACATGGACCGCAAGTTACTGATGGCGCTGTTAGACAAGTTTATGGGCGGCCCTGTGGGACTGGATAACTTAGCGGCTGCTATTGGTGAAGAAAAAGAAACCATTGAAGATGTAATCGAGCCCTACTTGATCCAACAAGGCTTTTTACAACGCACTCCCCGCGGTCGCATGGCCACCCCCCGCGCCTACCACCACTTTGGTTTTGAACTGCCAGAAGGGCGGTTGATAGCGCCCAGCACCAAGCACCAAGCACCAAGCTAACACAAAGCCTAAACCCTGTTTTTGCCACGGAATACACGAACAAAGGGCAAAGGAAGCTAGAAGCGATAAGGCTGAAACTAAAAGCAAATACCGAATCTACATATTCGGTGTCTTTTAACTCGATCTCAGCTTTAAGCTCACAGCTGTCCGAAGGGCTCGGTTTCACCAATAAGATTACTTTCGCCTAAGCAGTCCGGCATAACTTATGTGGATTCAGGGTTCCCGTCCCCGCCTACGCGAGGATGACGTTCCTTCGGGAATGACACTCGGTTTATCGTCACCCTCGCGAAGGCGGGGGTCCAGTCTCTTTGCAGGCGGTCCGCTGGTTGATAGTTCTAATTTCAGCCCTTACCATTACCATCAAGATCCCTTTCAGATCTGCTCCCTATTTTTCCGTGTTCTTCCGTGTATTCCGTGGCAGATATATCTTTAGGTTTTAAATCTCGCTGAGACGGGACTGCCAGCTAAAGCGGCAGCCTACAAAAGATCCGTGAAGAGTGAAGGGGTAAACCTAAAGCTCAGACACTAAAAGCAGATACCGGGTCAAGCCCGGCAAGACGGCATAAGGGACCACACCTAAACCAGCCTACGTATTCAGTGTCTGCTTCGCCTGTCACTTTTACATGAGGCTTATCTTTAGACTTATCGCTTACAGCTGACGGCTTACAGCGTTGTTTTAGCCCCTACCATCAAGACATCTTTCAGATCTGATCTCTATTTTTCCGTGTATTCCGTGGCAAAAATTTTTAGTTCTTGGTCTTCTTTAGCTGAAACGTTTACAGCTTTAAGCTTCCGGCTGCCCGAAGGGATCCCGTTTTTGTCGAGAATTGTCGTCGCTATCTGCCATTGTCTTCTTTCCTAAATTTGACTCAGGTATAGTAAACGCATCTTTTTTGGCCCGTTATGGCTAAGCGAACTATGTCTGAAACACTCTTTAACTGGCCGGTGCGAATCTACTACGAAGATACGGACGCCGGTGGTATTGTTTATAATGCTAATTATTTGAAATATATGGAAAGAGCTCGCACCGAGTGGTTAAGAAGCTTGGGTGTTGAGCAAGATATTCTGCTTGAGCAAGGTGTCGCCTTTGTTGTGCGCAAGGTGGAGTTGGATATGTTGAGGCCCGCTCGCTTCAATGATGCACTAACAGTCACCGTGACGGTGAAAAAGCTGAAACGTGCATCTATTGTGTTTGAGCAAGAAATTCTGGATGATGCGGGCCTTTCTCTGGTACGGGGAACTGTGTTGATCGCATGTGTTCAAATAGCGTATATGAAACCCTTTGCCATTCCTGAGCCGCTGATGGGAGTATTGTCAGGTGCATGCTGATATATCATTTTTAGGTCTTTTTTTACAAGCCAGCTTATTGGTTAAGCTGGTGATGCTGCTGTTAATGGCGATGTCTATTTTGTCGTGGGCGATGATCATCAATCGCCGCAAAATACTAACTGGCGCGCAACGTGAGTCTGATTTCTTTGAAGATAAATTTTGGTCAGGATCCGACTTAAGCCGTCTTTATCACGAAAGTAATGCGCGGCGAGATAACCTAGCGGGCATGGAGCAAATTTTTTATTCCGGCTTTAAAGAGTTTGTCCGTCTGCAAAAACAAGGGCGTACGCAAGAAAGCATGCTAGAGGGCACTTATCGCACCATGCGTGTAGCGTTGTCTCGTGAAATTGACCGTTTAGAAACGAACTTGTCGATGCTGGCCACTATAGGTTCTATCAGCCCTTATATCGGTCTGTTTGGTACCGTGTGGGGCATTATGAATGCGTTTATCGCCTTGGCAGAAGTAAAGCAGGCTACGTTGTCCATGGTAGCACCGGGCATCGCCGAAGCCCTTATTGCCACGGCGCTGGGCTTGTTTGCTGCCATTCCTGCTGTTATTGCCTACAACCGTTTTAGTTATCAGGTGGAGCGCCAAGAAAATCACCTTGCTAACTTTATGGATGAATTCTCTACTATTCTTAACCGCCAAGTGGCGACAGGGAAACAATAATGCAGCGTTATCAGCGCCGACGCCGCAAAAGCGTTGCCGAGATCAACGTGGTGCCTTATATAGATGTAATGTTGGTGCTACTGATTATTTTTATGGCTACCGCACCGGTGATTACTCAGGGGGTAGACGTTGATTTACCCCAAGCAGAAGCCGAAATGATGCCAGAAGACAGTGATAAACCTTTGGTGGCCTCTGTGGATGCCGACGGTAATTACTTTTTAGACGTTGGTGACAGTCAGAGTGAAGCCGTTGATTTGTTGGCGCTGGCCGACATGGTGACGGCTCAGTTAACGCTTACGCCCAAGGCTCCGGTGGTGGTAAAAGGCGATGCGAGCGTGCGTTATGACGCCATCATCCAGCTGATGGCCACGCTAAAGGCAGCCGGCGTACCTAAAGTGGGCTTAATGACCCAACCGGCGGAGTCGTAGGCTTGTGATGACGGAGCAAAGCGGTATTAAAAAAGCGGTGATTATCTCGCTGGCGCTGCATTTGCTGGTGGGCGTTATCTTGCTGGTGGGAGTTGACTTTAAAGCGCCAAAACGGCCCACGCAGTCGGTTTCTATAATTGAAGCGACCATGATTGATGATGGCATGGTCGCCCAGCAAGCCAAGCGTTTAGCCGAGATGCGTGCCGAGCAAGAGCAAGCCGCCGCGAAGGAGCAGGCACAAGCTGAGGCTGAACAACAGGCCGCTGCCGCCGCCAAGCAACAAGCGGCGAAGCAAGAACAGGCTAAAGAAGCGGCGCGAGTGGCTGAACAGCAACAAGCCTTAGCTGCTGAAAAAAGCCAGGCTCAAGCTGAACAGAAGAAGGTGGCAGAACAACGCCAAGCCGAAGCAAACGCTAAGGCCGCAGCCGAAGCCGCAGTTAAAGAGAAAATAGCTGCAGAGGCGAAAGCGCTAGCGGCTAAGCAGCAAGCTGAAGCGGATGCCAAGGCGCTAGCTGCGAAAAAAGTAGCCGATGCTAAAGCCGCCGCAGCCAAGAAAGCTGAGGATGCGAAAAAAGTAGCCGATGATAAGGCCGCCGCAGCCAAGAAAGCCGAGGATGCGAAAAAAGTAGCTGATGTTAAAGCTGCCGCAGCCAAGAAAGCCGAGGATGCGAAAAAAGTAGCTGATGTTAAAGCTGCAGAAGCTAAAAAAGCCGCTGAAGCGAAAAAAGTAGCTGATGCTAAAGCAGCCGCAGCTAAAAAAGCCGCTGCTAGTGAGCAAGCGCTAAAAGATCTTGAAGCCATGATGGGCGACGACTTAGGCAAGAGTACAGCAGTGAAAAAGCCCTCAAAGGGCGATATTGATCAAGCCGTGGGTGCCATTCAAGCTGCGGTTATACGGAATTGGTCGGTGAGCAATCTCATGCTCGGCAAGCAATGTGTTATTAATGTGCGTTTGGCTGCCGATGGTTTAGTGCTTAAATCTACCGTAATTAACGGCGACCAGGCAGTGTGTCAGTCGGCCCTAGTGGCTATTAATAAGGCCAGCCCTTTGCCGATGCCTAAAGATCCCGAACTGATTAAAGAATTACAAAACTCAAACCTGACGCTAATACCGAGGCTATAACAATGATAAAACGATGGATATGGTTATGGATGCCGCTGATGTTTTTGGCGACACAAGCAAACGCCGCTTTTGAGATTGAGATCACCGGCGGTACCGACAGTGCCCGCCCTGTGGCTGTGGTGCCCTTTCAATGGACGGGTGGCGGCCAGATGCCACAAGACTTAGCTGAGGTGATCAGCAGCGACTTTCGCAACAGCGGCATGTTTCGCCCGCTAGACCGTAATCGTTTGCCACAACAAGTAGCCAGTGCCAATGAGCTAGATGCAAACCTGTGGCGTTCACACCAGGTAGAAGCGGTATTAGTGGGTTCGATAGAGCCTGCGGGAGGCGATCAGTATCGCATTAGTTTTGAGCTGGCTGATGTGCTGGGCCAAAACGGTGCCCAGCTGCTAGAAAGTCGCAGTGCTACGGTGCCTGCTGCGCAATTGCGCCAATATGCACACCGCATTGCCGATATTGCCTTTGAAAAGCTTACCGGCATTAGAGGCGCGTTTTTAACACGCATTGCTTATGTGAACGTGCAGCATGGCGCAGAGTTTCCTTATCGGCTGATGATTGCCGATTACGACGGCTTTAATGATCAGCTATTGCTACGTTCGCGCGAGCCATTAATGTCTCCTGCGTGGTCGCCAGATGGCCGCAAGCTGGCGTATGTGTCATTTGAAAATAAAAAAGCAGAAATTGTAGTGCAGGATATTTATAGCCAGCAGCGCCAAGTGGTGAGCTCACAAAAAGGCATTAACGGTGCACCTCAGTGGTCACCCGATGGCAGCAAGCTGGCCTTGGTATTATCGCGAGATGGTCAGCCTGAAGTGTATGTGTTGAACTTGTCGAGCAAACAACTGACGCGAGTGACTAATAATCGCAGCATTGATACCGAGCCTTCTTGGGCGGCGGATGGAAAATCTATTTATTTTGTTTCTGAGCGAGGTGGTCGACCACAGGTCTATCAAGCCGATTTAAGCTCAGGAGACACGCGCCGTGTGACGTTTCAAGGCGACACTAATTTAGGTCCGCGTATTACATTCGATGGCACTAGCATGGTGCTGGTGAATCGTACGCAGGGACAATACCGTATTGCTCGTCAGGAGCTGGATGGGGGTCAATTGCAGGTGTTAACTGAAACACAGCTAGATGAATCGCCAAGCCCAGCTCCTAATAGCACTATGATTATCTATAGCACGACTTATCAGGGCCGTCAGGTGCTGTCTTTGGTGTCTATGGATGGTCGCTTTAAAGCCAGGCTTCCCGCACGACAAGGTGATGTTCGTGCACCAGCATGGTCACCGTATCTCAACTAATTTCATAACAAGTAAAAGGAAAATGTAATGCAAATGAAAAAATTGCTGCAAAGTCTGGCTGTGGCCCTACCTATGTTAACTCTAGCGGCTTGTAGCTCTAACACTGATTCTGAGGCCATGACTGGCACCGGTACCGACGGTAGCTATCAAAACGGTGGTATACAAACGGGTGGCGCGCAAAATGGCGGAGCTTTGTCTGCTGAAGAGCAAATGCGCCAGCAGTATGAAGCGCTACGCCGTGAAAACGTAATTTACTTTGAATTTGACCAAGACGAAGTGAGCGGTCATTATGCTCAGGTATTAGAAGCACACGCCAATTTCTTGCGTTCTAACCCATCGGTTAGTATTTTAGTGGAAGGTCATGCCGATGAGCGTGGTACTCCCGAGTACAACATTGCGTTGGGCGAGCGTCGTGCTAAGGCTGTAACTAGTTACCTGCAGAGTTTGGGTGTAAGCGGTGCTCAGCTAGCGATTGTTAGCTACGGCGAAGAAAAGCCAGTTGATGCCTCACATGTCGAATCTGCGTTCTCTAAGAACCGTCGTGCGGTTCTAGTTTATTAAGGTTTAAATTGATTTATGACCTATAGATTAGCGGCCATATTAATGGCCGCTGTTTTATCCACGGCTTGCTTGGCTCAGGCGCCAGTAAGCAGCGTGGGTGGCAGCGGATCAGTTAATGACCGCCTGGCCGAGCTGGAACGGGCCTTCAGCGCCAAAAGCCAGGCACAAATAGCTCAGCATCAGCAAGTTATCTCCTTACAGCGAGAAGTGAGTGAGTTGCGCGGTATGCTTGAAGAACAGAATCACCGCCTAGAGCAGGTTATTGACAGGCAGCGTGATGTATTACTAAAACTGCAAGACATGGCTGATCAGCCAAGTAGTCCAGCGCCATCAGCAAGCCCAGCCGCCGAGTCTAATACCAGTAATAAGGTAAAAGGCGACGGCAACGAGCAGGCTAGCAAAGGTGATTCTAACGGCTCTACTACGAGCTATGGCAATGAGCAAACCGCCTATGACAATGCGGTTAACTTGGTGCTGCAAGACAAAGACTACGATGCGGCCATTCCAGCGTTTGCCCGTTTTATTACTCAATATCCCCAATCGAGCTATGTGCCCAATTCCCATTACTGGTTAGGGCAATTGCTGTTTTCTCAAAAGCGCTTTGATCAGGCGAAATCACAGTTCTCTCGGGTGGTAGAAGCGTATCCGCAGTCAAATAAACGCTCAGACTCGTTGCTAAAGTTGGGCTTAATTGCACAAGAGCAACAAGACAATGCTCAAGCTCGACAATACCTTGAGCAGGTGGTGAGTGAGTATGGTAATTCGGCAGCGGCTAAGCTGGCTCAAAAAAGTTTAGAAGAGATGTAAATCGGCGGCTTTCCCCTCGTTGTTAGTCCTGAATGGTCGTTCTTTAAGCAAGCAGAATAAAATGATGATTTAGCGGTTGCACCGAGAAATTAAATCCGTATTATAGGCCGCCGTTGGCAGGGGAGCTTGAGAAGAGCAAATCTGTTGGTGAATTAAGTAAAATTTGGGGCATTAGCTCAGTTGGTAGAGCAGTTGACTTTTAATCAATTGGTCGCAGGTTCGAATCCCGCATGCCCCACCATTTTATTGCTACTGAAAAGTAGAGATAAAGAGTTAGTAGTAGAAAGTAAGTCCCAGGGTGATTAGCTCAGCTGGGAGAGCACCTCCCTTACAAGGAGGGGGTCACTGGTTCGAGCCCAGTATCACCCACCAAATTTAAGTAAAAGTTATGGTTTGTTGAACTTTAGTTCTATAAACGGTAACAATAAGAGTTCCCAGGGTGATTAGCTCAGCTGGGAGAGCACCTCCCTTACAAGGAGGGGGTCACTGGTTCGAGCCC
>NZ_JBHTJS010000055.1:0-22535 GCF_042676125.1 Oceanisphaera ostreae | reverse complement strand
AAAGAGTCATTTCACTCTGCTTTAGGGATTGGACTAAGTTGACTAATTAATTAGTGTGATTGGTATAAACAAAAAAGCTATCTTAACGGGTGGCTTTTTTGTTTTTGGTTCTCTTCACTCTTTATGCAGTCAGAGCCTGAACGATTTGTTGCCACTCTTCTTGCGTGCTGCAGTTAGGGCGCTTTTTCTTGGCTCGACCATACCAGTAATCGGCATTCCACAACACGCCTTCTACGTGATGCAAATAGGCATGAACCCACGCTGAAGATTGGTCGGTATTATCACGGATGACTTCGTGGGCTTCTTCCCACTGCTTATTAGCATCTAACCATAAGGCAGTAAGGGCATCGGATAGGTCTGCGGGTGGGGTTGGCTGTTTAAGTGAAGCGTGAAACTCTTTAAAGTTCATCAATTTTCGTCCTTGTAGTAGAGAAGAAGAATTAAAACTGCCTATTTTAACATAGGCAGAGCGGTAGCGAGCATGCTGACTGGTTCTGGATATGATGAAGGCTGGGAGCTATGGGCGAGTGGAGTAAAATTTCGTACAATGCTCGGCTTATAACAACACGGATAAATAAAAGGGCGCTATGTCGATACAATTTAATAAATGGCTGTTTTGGAACTTGCTGGCAGTTGCTGTCTTCGCCAGCTGGTACTGGTTACCGAATCATGGCTTTTGGCTAGATATCGATCAGAGTTTCTTTTATTATTTTAATAACAAAATTGGTAACAGTGCAGCTTGGGTAAATACGATAGCGATTGCTAATAATCGAGCATTTGATGGCGTAGCTCTGCTCGCAATGGGGACGGTTTATTACAGCTATTACCGAGGTGCAGCGCCTGAGCGTAAACGCCAGTTGTTGATCATTGGCTTGATCATGCTGTTAACTGCGGTGGGTCTGAATCAGCTAGGTCGTATGATTCCGGTTGAAAGACCCAGTCCGACGTTGACCTTTGATAATATTTATCGTCTTACCGAGTTAGCTGGCTTTAAAACTAAGGACTCCTCGGGTGATAGTTTTCCTGGGGATCATGGCCTAATGTTGATGATCTTCACCGCTTTTGCATGGCGCTTCTTATCCTGGAAAGCGGGGCTTTGGGGTTGTGTGTTTGTAGTGCTGTTCTCCGCACCCAGAGTGATGGCCGGGGCGCATTGGTGGAGTGATATTTACGTAGGTGCGCTCTCTGTTGCTTGCTTTGGCATGGCGTGGCTAATGCACAGTGGCTTTTATGAGCTGTTAATTACTTGGTTTGATCGCCATTTACCGCGTTTAAGTCGCAAGACTCGCTGATATTTTATGCTGAGTTATAGCCAGCCTAAGCCTTTGAGTAAGGCGGCACCTAGGCTGGTACTTAGTAAAGACCCTAAGGTTGTGACGGCAATAATATTAGCGGCAAACACGGCATTACCACCCATGGCGCGTACCATCACGTAACTGGCTGCGGCCGTAGGCGAGGCATTAATTAGAAATAGAATAGTTAGCTCCATTCCTCTAAAGCCCACGAGATAGCCACCCAAAGTAAATAGAACGGGGATGATTAATAAGCGTAATAAAGTAACGGCTGGCAATAAGCCGGTTTCTTCTTTATTGCTTTTAAGGCTAAGGCTAGCCCCAGTGCACAGTAACGCTAGAGGTAAAGTCATTTGGGCAAGATATTGCCCCGTTTGCATTAGCATGCTAGGCAAAGTCCAATTACTGGCAGCAAAAGGCAGTGCAGCAACAATACCGATAATAAGAGGGTTTTTAATAATACCTTTAACCATGCTTTTAATTAACGGCATAGTACGCAGATCTGGGCCCTGATGAAGGCTGCGAGTAAGGGTAATAACGGCCAGTATATTAAATAAAATGGTGAGACAGGCGACATACATGGCGGCGGCTGCAACGCCTTGTTGGCCATAGGCATTATTAACGTAGGCTAAACCAACGATGGCCATGTTGGCACGAAAAGCCCCTTGCACGATTATGCCGCGTAATTGTTTGTTATCGGTGAGGTGATTCGCCAGCCATTCCAATAAAAAAAAAGCGATTAGCGTGGCAGCAATACCATATACAATAAGTGTGAAGCTGACCATTTGACTAAAATCGGTTTGCGCTATGCTGGTAAATAACAGCATAGGTAGCGCAATATTAAATACCAGCTTGCTGGCACCATCAATAAAGCCTTCGTTCATCATTTGACTGCGGCGTAAGCCAAACCCCAATAATAACAATAAACAAATAGGGCCAGTAATAGAGAGGGCGAATAACAAGCTGCTAATGAATAGACTCACATTAGTTCCATAAAGCGATTGTGTGAAGGTAAACGGAGAGGAGTGTAATTAAGGAAGCATAAATAGAAAAAGGCGCAAATATGCGCCTTTTTCTATTTATGCTTGATAATCACCAGCACGCTCGGGCTGGTAGTCAACGGCAGAAATGCTGACCTGCATCGCTTTGCCATTGGGAGCGGGCCATTCAATCGTTTGACCCACGCTTAGCCCTAGCAATGCCGCACCTATGGGGGCGAGCACCGAAATTTTAGTATTGCTGCTATCCATATCTCGTGGGTAGCACAGCGTTTTGGTAAACGTTTCTTTACCGGTCGCCATGGCAAACGTAATAGTGGAATTCATGGTCACTATGTCGACCGGAATGTCGGTGGGGGCAACGACATTGGCTCGATCAAGCTCGTTTTCTAGCCGAGTGATGGCGTCGGATTCGGGCTGTTTTTCTAGCAAGGCTTCAAGCCGAGCCAGATCTAGGGTAGATACAGTAATAGGTGGCAACTGGGCCATATAAACCTCCATAAAAAAGCAGGCAACGCTAAAAGCGCTGCCTGAATCCGATAACTAAGATATACCCTAAAATACCCATTTTAGCCAGTGGTGACAGCTGCTATTTTTTATTAGTGGCAAAAATGCGGGAATAATCGAGTTGTTGGGACCAAGTTTGCGTTAAATCAAAAAGTGGCTAATAGGCTTAGGGCACACTAGCTGCAATTAGTTCGACAACTCCAAAATTAAAGTAAGGATTAAGCATGAAAAAAGTTTCTCTGCTGGTTGCCGCTGTCTTATTGGCCCCTTCTGCCTTTGCTCACCAGGCAGGTGACATTCTAGTGCGCGGCGGTGCTGTTATGGTTAGCCCAAGTAACGATAGCTCTAACAAACTGGATGTACAGTCTAATACTCAGTTAGGCTTAACCTTTTCTTACATGTTGACTGATAACTGGGGTGTTGAATTATTAGCTGCTACTCCTTTTTCTCACAGTGTGCACTCCGATGGTGGTGAAGTAGCTAAAGTCAAACATTTGCCACCTAGTCTGATGGCACAGTATTACTTTGGTAATGCACAAAGCAAGGTGCGTCCTTATGTGGGTGCAGGCATCAACTATACTTTTTTCTTTGATGAAGAGGGTCGCAACGGGCTTGATGGTGCAAACGTTGAAGCTGATGACTCTTGGGGCCTAGCCGCTCAGGCCGGTCTTGATATGGCAGTCACCGAAAACTTATTCGTGAACGGTTCTATCTGGTATATGGATATTGATACCGACGTTAGCGTTAATGGTCAGTTTTTTGAAAAAACCAGCATCGACCCTATTGGCTTAATGGTGGGCTTAGGCTACCGCTTCTAAGTTATTTTTAATGTGGGTTGAGAGGCACTATGCCTCGGCAGTGTTTGGGCAGACCGTTGGGTTTGCCCTTTTTTATGACAGCATTCCGTGAGCTAATGCCGTTAGGTAAGGCGCCACAGGCGGCTTATTTAAACTGGGCTGAAAAAGCCTTCCGCTTAAGTGCTTCGGTGGTGGCGGACAGTACTCAGAGTCCACACTCATATGTGTTATTCTGAGTTTAACAACATTATAGAATCAATTGCGCGTTTGGATGCCGATGTTATCACCATTGAAACCTCGCGCTCCGACATGCAGTTGCTGAACGTGTTTCACGACTTCGCTTACCCCAACGAGATTGGTCCTGGCGTGTACGATATCCACTCCCCACGAACGCCTACTGTAGCCGAAATGGTTAAGTTGATTGAAAAAGCCGTGGTACGTTTAGTAATAAGAACGTATTTGGGTTCATCCCGACTATGGTTTGAAAACCCGTAACTGGGAAGAAGCCCATGTGGCCTTGGCAAATATGGTCGCTGCAACAACCGAGTGCGTAAAGGCTATGCTCAAGCCAAGGCATAAAGGAATCGTTTTAATTTAAGTTGTCAGGAGATAAACATGGGTTTTTATAGCGCGCGTCATGTAGAAGCTCTTAATCAGACAATGGCTGAGCTGAGTGGCAATATTAATGTCTCATTTGAGTTCTTTCCGCCGAACAGTGAAAAGATGGAGAAAACCTTATGGGACTCTATCGGTAGGCTCAGTACTTTGGCGCCCAAGTTTGTCTCCGTTACTTACGGCGCAAACTCCGGCACTCGAGACAGAACGCACAAGGTGATTAAAGATATTCAGGATAAAACTGGCCTGATTGCCGCGCCGCACCTAACCTGTATCGATGCTAGCCGCGCCGAATTACGCGACATCGCAAAGGATTATTGGGACAACGGCATTCGCCAAATTGTGGCGCTGCGGGGTGACTTACCGGAAGGTATTGAAAAACCCGATATGTATGCGGAAGATTTGGTAAGACTGCTCAGAGAAGAAGCCGACTTTGATATTTCGGTAGCGGCTTATCCCGAGGTGCACCCAGAAGCAAAAAGTGCTCAGGCCGACTTGCTTAGCTTAAAGCGCAAAATTGATGCGGGTGCTAACCGAGCGATTACGCAGTTCTTCTTTGATGTAGAGTCTTACCTGCGCTTTCGTGACCGCTGTATGACGATAGGTATTGATACTGAAATAGTACCGGGCATTTTGCCGGTGTCTAATTATCAGACCTTGCTCAAATTTGCTGGTTTTTCTAACGTACGTATTCCTAACTGGATGCATCAGCGCTTTCAGGGATTAGAGAACGACCAGAATACCCGTAACTTGGTGGGTGCGAGTATCGCCATGGATCAGGTACGTGTACTAAGCCAAGAAGGAGTTAAGGATTTTCACTTCTATACCCTTAATCGCTCTGAGCTGACCTACGCAATTTGCCATAGCTTAGGCGTACGACCATCGGTGGCCGTACCTGCTTAAGTGGTGTAACTCTGCCCAAAATAAATAGCCAACTACTTAAAGCCCCCGTCACCATTAAGGTTGCGGGGGCTTTTTATTTGTTCGGATGAGATGCGTAATCACCGTCCATTGCCGACGGTATTAGCGCTCGGTATTGTCGTGATCGGTGCCTGCCACCGTGCGCTCCCAACCACCGGAGCGATCTAAGCGTAATCCTTCAGCCTCGAGTTCGAGCAGTCGTTCGCGAATATTCTTGATGTGCGCGGTGGCGGCTTTGCGCGCCCATTCTGGTTGCCGACCCAACACGGCATTATAAATTTGCCGATGATGCTTATCTATTTGCTCTTTATAGGATGCGCGATGGTAGAGGTTGTTAACCGAAGCCAGTACGGTTTGCAGCATCAACTGCATCAGATTTTGTAAGGTATGAACCAGCACCGGATTATGAGAGGCCTCATAGATGGACTGATGAAAGGCGTGGTCCAGTAGGGCTGCCTCATGAGTTTGCGTGATGTCGGCCTGTTTTTGATCGATTGCGTTGAAGGCGAGGGTAATACGGCGAAAGTCTTCTTCGCTGCCTCTCGTCGCTGCCATATAAGCGGCCTGTCCTTCTAGTAATTCTCGTACTTCCAGCAAGTCATACAGGGTGCGAGGGTGATCGCGAAAAAGATAGAGCAACGGATGGCTGGTCGCTAAATCCGGTACCAAACCGGTAACCATAGTACCTTGCCCATGGCGAGTGTCGATGAGTCCTCGACCGCTGAGCTCTTTGAGAGCTTCACGCAATATTGATCGGGAGACCCCCAGCCGTTCTGACAACTGCCGTTCCGAAGGTATTTTTTTACCCGGCTTTAAGGTGCCGTCCAGTATTAATTGCTCTAGCCGTCTGGCAATAGAGCTGGACATAGATTCTTTTTTCGTGCCGTTACTATCATTGCCTATTGGTAGTACCACTTTGCATTGCCTTATATATTTATATAGGTAGATTTAATAGTTAGTTGATTTTAAAGGCTATTATTAAAAATATAAGAGGGTATGTAAATGAAAATCTGGTTCTACCACTGCAGTTATTGATGGACTCTGTAGCTCAGGAAGGCCATGATTTCTATATTGAACGATGAATGTTGGCTCCATTATCCCGTGATGGCGTCACTATCATCGCTAACCCAGTGTGCTAGGGAGAGCTGTAGGATGAACCAGAGCGAAAGACCGGATAAAGCCACGCTAGTAGAGATGTTTCGGGCGTTTATCGAACCGGAATATGTGATAAGTGATGAGGAAACACAACGGCCTTACGAGTGCGATGGCTTATCGATGTATTGCGAGATGCCGTTAATTGTAGTGCTGCCAAACACGGTGGAGCAGGTGCAGGAAGTGATGCGCATTTGTCACCGTTATCATATTCCGGTGGTGGCTCGTGGTGCCGGCACCGGCCTTTGTGCTGGTGCCATGCCTAATGCTGATGGCGTGCTGCTTTCGCTGGCACGTTTTAAACATATTCTTGAGATCGACCCATTGGCGCGCAGCGCTCGACTACAGCCTGGGGTACGCAACTTGGCCATTAGTGAAGCCGCTGCGAGATACGGCTTATATTATGGCCCTGACCCTTCCTCACAGATTGCCTGCACCATAGGCGGCAACGTAGCAGAAAACTCCGGCGGCGTGCATTGTCTGAAATACGGGCTGACGGTCCATAACTTATTGAAAGTCGAGATGGTTACCGTCGAAGGAGAGCTAATTAGCATTGGCAGCGAAGGGCTAGACAGTAACGGTATCGACCTAATGGCCCTGATCACCGGATCTGAGGGGTTGCTGGGCGTGATCACCGAGGTGATGGTTAAGCTGCTACCTAGCCCTGAGAAGGCACAGGTGATTATGGCGGCTTTCGATAACGTACAAACGGCGGGTGACGCTGTGGGCGGCGTTATTGCCAAGGGGATTATTCCGGCCGGATTAGAAATGATGGACAGCCACGCTATTGTGGCCGCCGAGGCGTTTGCTCAGGCCGGCTACCCTATCGATGCCAAGGCGCTGCTGTTGTGTGAGCTCGATGGCACTGCAGCCGAGGTACAAGAACAGATTAGTGAGGTTGAACAGCTTTTTATCGAGCTGGGGGCGACATCTACTCGAGTTTCTCAGAGCGAGGCGGAACGTGCTTTGTTGTGGAAGGGCCGTAAGTCTGCCTTTCCGGCCGTAGGTCGGATCTCACCAGATTACTATTGCATGGACGGCACTATTCCTCGTAGCCAACTTGCCCATGTGTTGACTGAAATGCAACGGCTCTCGGAACACTATGGCCTTAGGGTGGCAAACGTATTTCATGCTGGCGATGGGAACTTACACCCGTTAATTTTATTTGATGCCAATGTGCCTGGTGAATTTGAAAAAACCGAAGAGTTTGGCGGTCGCATCCTCGAGCTATGTGTGGAAGTGGGTGGTTGTATCACCGGTGAACACGGAGTAGGTATAGAAAAAATTCGACAAATGAAAGTGCAATTTAACGATCAGGAGTTGTGTCAGTTTCTCGCCATTAAACACGCCTTCGATCCCGCCGGTACCCTTAACCCTGGTAAAGGGATCCCTGTGCTTAAACATTGTCAGGAATATCGCACGCTCGAGAGGGGGAAGGGTGAATCAACGGTTCAGCAGCCACAGCAGGGAGCGCAAGTATGAAAGATATCAGTCATGAGCTGATCGATCGGGTCAAACAGGCCGGAGCCGACGGGTCGCAATTGCGGATAGTTGGCGGTGGCAGCAAAGACTTTATGGGCCGAGAGGCCGTAGGTGAGCCAGTCAGCTTGGCGGAGCACAGTGGCATTCTCAGTTATCAGCCGATTGAACTGGTGCTTACCGCGCGGGCGGGTACTAGATTGAGTGATATCAAGGCCGCGCTGGCTGAACATAATCAGATGCTAGCGTTTGAACCCCCGCTGTTTGATGGGCGTGCGACTCTTGGCGGCACCTTGGCCTGTCATCTTTCTGGGCCCAGTCGTCCTTGGAGTGGTTCGATAAGAGATCATGTATTGGGTATTCGCTTGATCAATGGCCGAGCAGAGGAACTACGTTTTGGTGGTCAAGTAATGAAAAACGTGGCGGGCTACGATGTTTCAAGAATGCAGGCTGGAGCCATGGGTACCTTGGGTATTATCAGCGAAGTCAGCTTAAAGGTAATGCCAAAACCCGCGGCCACACTCACGCTGCACCAAGAAATGGACGCGGCACAGGCGATTGAGGAGATGAATCGTCTGGCGGGTCAAGCCAAGCCGCTAACCGGCGCTTGCTGGTTTGATAACCATCTTTATTTGCGACTAGCAGGCGCGCGCAGTGCAGTCGACAGTACCGTTAGTCAGTGGTCGGGTTCTGTACTGGAAGACTCAGATGGACTGTGGGAAAAGCTCGGTGAACAACAATTGGATTACTTCTCTGGCGAGGCGCCGCTCTGGAGATTTTCCATCAATAGCCATGCCCAGCACATGTTGCCCCAAGCAAGCTGGTTGATTGATTGGGGGGGCAGCCAGCGTTGGCTGCGTGGTGACTTTGCGCATGATGAGCTAGAGGCACTAGCCGAAGGCGCGGGTGGCCAAGTTAGCCTCTATCGTGGTGGTAATCGCCAGCAAGACGTATTTCATGCGCAACCCAAGGCTTTGCAACAGCTTCATCAGCGACTTAAGCATGCCTTCGATCCGGATGGGATTTTTAATCCCGGCCGCCTCTATAGCTGGATGTAACAGGACGACATCATGCGTACACAAATCAATGTGAAATATCTAGACCATCCCGATATTCAAGAAGCGGACTCTATTCTGCGCAGCTGCGTACATTGCGGCTTCTGTACAGCCACTTGCCCTACTTATCAAGAGTTGGGCGATGAGCGAGATGGTCCGCGCGGGCGTATATACCTGATTAAACAATTGCTAGAAACCGGTGATATCACCGAAAAATCACAGACTCATTTAGACCGTTGTTTAACCTGCCGCAGTTGTGAGACGACTTGTCCTTCCGGTGTAAAGTATGGTCGTTTGGCGGAGATAGGTCGTGGAATCATGGAGGAACAGCTAGAGCGGCCCTTTAAGCAGAAGTTGGCGCGCTGGTTAATACGCAAGGTATTGCCTTATTCAAGCCGTTTTGGGCCGCTGTTACGATTAGGCCAAATAGGACGACCACTGTTGCCTGCCGCGTTAAAGGCCAAGGTACCAGAAAAGCAGAGCGCAGGTTCTTGGCCGGCGCCACACCATGCACGACGTATGTTAGTACTGGGTGGTTGTGCTCAGCCGTCGGCCACTCCTAATACGAATGCTGCTGCGGCACGCGTGCTCGACAAATTAGGCATCAGCCTACTCGTTGCGCCCAAAGCGGGGTGCTGTGGGGCAGTCAGTTACCACCTTTCTGCCCATGAGGAAGGACTGGATTTTATGCGCCGTAATATAGATGCTTGGTGGCCCCATATTGAGGCGGGGGTGGAAGCCATTGTTATTAGCGCATCTGGCTGCGGCTCTATGGTGAAAGAATATGGCGAAAAGCTTAGCCAAGACTCTGAGTACGCCGCCAAGGCGCAACGAGTGAGTGAGCTTGCTAAAGATCTGGGTGAGGTGTTAATTAAAGAAGACCTCGGTCAATTACAGTTGCAAGCTAAGGGCCTAAAAACGGCGGTACATTGCCCCTGCTCTTTGCAACATGCTCAGCAACTGGGTGGTCAAGTTGAACAAATATTGCAACAAGCAGGCATTGAGCTAACGCGTACCAAGGACGGCCACCTGTGCTGCGGTTCTGCTGGAACCTATTCGATACTCCAGCCAGAACTTAGCCAGACATTGCTGACTAATAAGTTAGAGGCGTTAACGATTGATAATCCAGAACAGATAGTGACCGCGAACGTGGGTTGCCAGCTGCACTTAGGTAGTAAGTCACCCGTGCCGGTAAAACACTGGATTGAACTATTAGACTCGTAGTCGTGTTGAACGCCTATATGTACCGCCGAACAGGATATGAAACGGCGGTACATTACATCAGGCGCATGAGGTAACGTATTAACGACTATGGGTAAAGTAACAACCAGAGTGGCCTATATTGCGCTTTCGGTTGACTTTGTTATCCGCTTTATTTCACTATTGCGTATTAACGTTTCATCTACAAATGACTACGCGGATGAAACGGCAGGATCCCATATAATAAAAAGGACTTCTTATGCGCATTAAACCGTTGGCGTTCGCCTTGACCGCTGCCCTTAGCATGACCCTTGCCGCACCTACCTTTGCGCAAGAAACTCGAGAATTTTCAGTGTCGACCGTACTGTCTGATGCCTTTCCTTGGGGGCAGGCTGCAGAAAAGTGGGCCGAGCTGGTGAATGAACGCTCCGAGGGGCGCCTTACACTCAAGGTCTATCCCAATGCCCAGCTGGTATCTGGCGATCAAACTCGAGAGTTCTCCGCTATGCGCAGTGGTCTTATCGACATGGCTGTCGCCTCAACCATCAACTGGTCGCCGCAAGTACCTGAGCTGAACTTATTCTCGCTGCCGTTTTTGATGCCGGATGAAGCGGCCATCGACGCTATTACTCAGGGTAAAACCGGCGAGAAAATTTTTGCCGCGATCGACAAAAAAGGCGTTATGCCGCTGGCTTGGGGTGAAAATGGCTTTCGTGAGTTGTCCAACTCTAAGCACCGAATCGATAGCCCAGAAGATGTGCAAGGTCTGAAGGTTCGTGTCGTCGGCTCGCCGCTGTTTCTAGATACCTTCAACACGCTGGGTGCCAACCCGACTCAGATGAGCTGGGCCGATGCTAAGCCTGCGTTGACCACCGGCGCTATCGACGGCCAAGAAAATCCGTTGTCGGTATTCGATGTCGCGCGAGTAGATCAAGTAGGGCAGAGCTATCTGACTCTGTGGCATTACATGGCGGACCCGCTGGTTTTTGGTGTGAACAAAAAGGTATGGAAATCCTTGCCAGAGGCAGACCGTGAATTGCTACAGCAGGCAGCTATTGATGCAGGCGCCTGGGAAATTGAAAAGTCCCGTAACGAGTTGAGCGAGACCTTGGTTGCTATTAAAGAGCGAGGCGTCGAGGTAACCGAACTGACTCCTGAGCAACATCAGGCGTTTGTAGACGCCACCGCCGAGGTGTATACCAAGTGGACGCCGCGCATTGGTGCCGAGCTGGTTGCTGAAGCTCAAGCGGCCATTGCCGCCCGTTAAGACTTTTTTTATTTGGCCCGGCGGCTA
Organism: Oceanisphaera ostreae; assembly: GCF_042676125.1. Taxonomy (NCBI): domain Bacteria; kingdom Pseudomonadati; phylum Pseudomonadota; class Gammaproteobacteria; order Aeromonadales; family Aeromonadaceae; genus Oceanisphaera; species Oceanisphaera ostreae. Next base: position 11,225 of record NZ_JBHTJS010000055.1, on the reverse strand, counting down.
CGCCGGGCCGCATTATTTACGTTAAACCTCCTGCCGAGAGTTGTACCCATGTCTAAATCTGCCCCCGATGCCCGCCCCGAGCGCTGGCTGGCGGCCCTTGCCCTGCTGATTATCTGTATCATCAGCTTAGGCAATGTGGTGGTACGTTACACCACCGATGCGTCCTTTGCTTTTACCGAAGAATTTTCCGTATTTCTACTGGTGGTGCTGACTTTTGCTGGCGCCGCTGTGGCTGCGCGCCGCCATGTGCACATTCGTATCGAGCTGGTAGAAGGGCTGCTGCCGGTTCGCTTACGGCCGACACTGTATGTGCTGCAATGGGCGGCTAGTGTGCTATTGCTGGGCCTAGTGGTTTGGTACGGCGCCTTGCTAGCTTGGGAAGAATATAATTGGGAATCGTTGTCGCCGGGCTTGGGTTATCCCACCTGGATTTATCTAATTTGGTTGCCATTACTGTGCCTTGCCATTGTCTGGCGTTTGACCCAAAGCATGATCGAACGTTGCCAGTTTTGTCTACAAGCGGGAGGCACTCATGAGTCCTGATCTCTTGATGCTGCTGATATTCGGTGGCGCTATGCTACTGGGTGTGCCCGTCGCTTTCGCGCTAGGGTTGGGCGGAGCCGCAGGCATAGTGCTGGGTTTATCTCCGGATATGCTAGCGACCTTAGGTACCAATACCTATAACAGTGTCGCCAAGTATCCATTGATCGCAATACCCTTGTTTATTCTCACCGGGCTTATCTTTGAGCGCGCGGGAGTAGCGGCTAGCCTAGTGCGTTTTGCCCAAGCATTGATCGGGCCACGCCACGGTGGTTTAGGGCTAGTAGTAGTACTGGTCTGCTTGATCATGGGTGGCATGAGCGGCTCTGGTCCGGCGGATGCCGCCGCCGTAGCCATGGTGATGCTGCCCAGCATGACTAAAGCTGGTTATCCCAAACCCTTTTCGGCTGCCTTAATCGCCTCGGCGTCCTCTACCGCCATTTTGATCCCGCCGTCAATCGCACTGATCCTCTATTCGATTGTGGTTCCGGGAGTGGATTTGCGGGCGCTGTTTGCCGCCGGTTTGTTTCCTGGCTTGCTGGCAGGGATGTCGTTGCTGTTGCCGGTGTGGTGGTTGGCTAAACGCAATGGTTGGGAAGATCCGAGCCAGAGCGAACGCCCCGATTTAAAAGAAAGTTTTATTAAGGCGTTGCCAGCGCTATTTGCTCCGGTACTGATTTTGGGCGGTTTAAGATCCGGCCTGTTCACGCCGACCGAAGCGGCAGTAGTGGCGGTGACCTATGGCCTGATCGTCGGTATTTTCGTTTATCGTCAGCTCAGCTTGAAAGAAGTGTGGGGCTTATTGGGTGATGCGGGCATGGTCTCTGGCGTGGTGATGATCATCATTTCGCTAGCGGGTATCTTCGCTTGGGCCGGTACTACTTTGGGTACCTTCAATCATTTGGCCGAGTCCATGTTGTCGTTATCGGATCAGAGCTGGGTGCTGCTGATTTTGATCATGGTACTGGTGTTGTTGGCGGGGATGCTGCTGGATGCCATTTCTATTTATCTGATTATCACACCAATATTAATACCTCTGATGCAGCATTTCGGTTGGAACCCAGTGTGGTTTGGCATTCTGATGGCGATGAACATCGCCATCGGTCAGTTTACCCCGCCGGTGGCAATTAACCTGATGGTTACTACCCAGATTGCCGGTATCCGGCTTGAGAAAACCTTCGGCTGGGCGCTGTTTTTCATGTTGACCATGCTGTCGGCATTGGTGCTGGTGATGGTGTTCCCTGGTATTGCCTTGTGGCTACCAGAAAAGCTAGGGTACGTAGTCGGCCCTTGGTAAGTTATTAGCCATACTTAAGCCAAAAGCCCCCGCCACCATAAAGGTAGCGGGGGCTTTTTTATGATTAAGGGGCGGTGAAGAGCGAACCGGCAACACTAAACTAAGAGCATCTCAAGCCCATTTTTGCCACGGAACCCACTGAATCCACGGAAAAATTAAGATGGTATAAGGCCGAAAAGGGAGTTTGTTGGTAAGAGCCAGTCCCCCAACAACTTTACCCCTTATGCTATACGCCGTAAGTTAAAGATAAACACTGGGCCCTGTAGTCCAGCGCTTTAGCTGCTGGGACTGCGAAGCAGGATGGTTTTTAAATCCCGCAAAGAAACGTCATCCTCGCGTAGGCGGGGACGGGAGTGCCAGCTAAAGCGTCACCCTACAAAAATACGCCGCACCTTCACGCTTTATTGTTAGCTCGTCCGCTTCACCCTTCACGTTTCACAGTAAATCTCAGCAATCTTAAGGCGTTCAGCGTAACTAGTGCTGTGGCTCCGGTATCGGCGAGGATGGCCAGCCACAAACCGGTGATACCCAAAATACTGGTCACTAAAAAAATAGCCTTTAAGCCCAGTGCTAGGCTGATATTTTGCCGAATATTGCGATTGGCGGCGCGCGATAATAACACCGCATCCGCCAACCCGGTTAACCGGCTGTGAGTTAGGGCCGCATCGGCACTGTCTAGCGCCACATCGGTGCCTTGGCCCATGGCAATGCCGACGCTGGCCTGCTTAAGCGCTGGTGCATCGTTAATACCATCACCAACCATGGCGACCGGGCCCACGCGCTCTAGTTGTTGCAGTTGAGAGAGCTTATCTTGTGGCGAGAGCTGAGCCTGATAATCGATGTTGAGTTCATCGGCAATGCGCGCAGCAGCGACTTGATGATCGCCGGTGAGCATAATACAGCGCACGTTAAGCGCTTGAAGCGCCGCGATACCGACTTTGGCATCGGCGCGCAACGGATCGCTTAGGGCAAATAGTGCCGCTAATTGCTGGTTAATGACTAATGCGGCCAACGTATAGCCACCGGCTTTAAGCTGGTTAATGGTTGCCTGCTGCTCAGTTGTTACTTGTTCTGCTGCCAAGTGTTCAGGGGTGAAAATAATTAACGGCTGACCTTGCCACTCGCTCTCGATACCAGCACCGGGCAGGGTGCGCCTAAAAGCCAAGGGTTCAGGCGTGATGCCTTGTGCCTTTGCCGCCGCGACTAAGCTTTTAGCGATGGGGTGGTGAGACCCCGCCTCTAGTGCCGCGGCTAGGCTAAGTGCTTGCTGTTGGTCAAAGGGCGCAAAGCACAATAACTGATGCAGCTGAGGTTTGCCTTGGGTTAAGGTGCCGGTTTTATCAAACGCCATGGTGCTCACATTACCTAACTGCTCCAGTGCCGCACCGCCTTTAATTAAGATGCCCATGCGGCTGGCGCTGGCTAATGCAGAAGTGACCGCCGCTGGGGTAGAAATAACCAAGGCACAGGGGCAGCCAATAAGCAGCAACACTAAACCGCGATAAATCCAGGTTTCCCAATCCCCCGCCATTAGGAGCGGAGGCATTACAGCGACTAAGGTGGCCGCTAAGATCATGGCGGGTGTGTACCAGCGGCTAAAGCGTTCAATAAAGCGGGCAATAGGGGCCTTGTTGGCTTCGGCGGTTTCAATAAGGTGCAAAATCTTATCAATGGTGTTGTGCCCTTGCTCAGAGGTCACGCGCACGCGTACTGCGACATCAACCAGCAAGCTGCCAGCGGTTAGCCTATCGTGTTGTTTCTTGTCGACGGGCACCGACTCACCGGTGACCGAACTTTCATCAAATGCAGCCAGTTCACTTAGTAAAATGCCGTCTACGGGTAAGCGACCGCCGGGATGCACCTCTATTTCATCGTCTGGTTGCAGTTGGTTAGCATCCACGGTGGTGAAACCGGTAGCGGTGACTTTTAAGGCTTGGTTGGGTACCAAGGCCATTAATGCGCTGACCCCAGATCGCGCCTTATTAGCGGCCAAACTTTCTAATTGCTCACCGATCATAAAGAGCAGTAATACCATGGCGGCTTCTGCCGTTTCGCCCAGTAATAACGCCCCGCAGGCGGCGACGCTCATTAAAGTTTCAATGGAAAAAGGCGACCCATTACGCCCCAGTTGCCACGCTTTACGGCTAATGGGCCATAACCCCCACAAAGTGGCGAATGCAAATAGCACCGGAGCGAGGCTTGGCAAGATAAGCAGGCTGGTACTCGCCGCCAGCAATAGCATAACCAACACCAAGATGGCGCAATAGCGTTGCCACCAAGGTTTTGCGCCTTGGGGCTGCGCAGTTGCAGAAGCTTGCTCGCTAAGCACGGTAAAGCCAATGGCATGAATCGCGTCTTCCACTTGCTTGGGACTGGTGTTCTTTGATAAGTGTACTTGTAACCGCTCGGTAGCAAAGCGTACATCGGCACTGAGCACACCGGGTAAACGGCGCAGTGCGGTTTCTATTTTTCCTGCACAGCTGGGGCAGTCCATGCCCGCAATACGCCAAGAATGAGCCGAGCTTAAGCTAGGGTCATTGCTATCAATAGCAGCATTATTCTTGATGCTCGTCTGATGAGCATCGGTTGCCGTGGGGTCGTGAGCACAGCCGGACTTGGCGTGCCCAGTATTCGCGTGATGACTGCACTGTCCCATGTTCTGATCCTTATCTGAAAAGGCGATAGATTGAAAACTAAACACAGCTTAAACCATGGAGGTATCTCCAAGGTCAATAGGTGGTAGCGTTTGCCGAGCATATTTAATGAGGCGCAAAGACAAATCTTTATGAATGCCTCTTTCTAACAGCCATCGGTGCCAATATAGCGGTTCGGTGAGCTTGCCCTGTGGGTAAAGCTCTATAAGCGATCCTGTTTGTAAGTCTTTTTCGATCATGAGCTTTGGGATCAAACAATAGGCCGCTCCAGATCGAGCAATTGCAACAAAAGCCTCGGCAGAACGCACCGCATGGCAAGGGTAATCCCCCGGTGGTAAGCCGAAATGCTGTTCTATATAGCGTGCGTGCATGTCGTCCCGTTGATCAAAGGCCACCGCCGGTGATAACTGCAGCGCCGCTAAGCTCAACCCTTGAGCAAAGTAGCGCTGCTTAAATTCTGGCGTGGCTACCAATAAGTAATCCATCTGGCCAAGTGCATCGCTACGACAACCTGGCGGCGGTTCGGCGTGCAGGCTGATGGCCCCGAAAGCTTCGCCGCGTTTCAGTCGATCAAGGCTACGAGATTCGTCCTCAATCAGTAAGTTGAGCTCGATGGGATGACTATGCAACAGCGGTGTGAGTGCGGGAATCAACCAAGTGGCGAGGCTGTCGGCGTTAGTGACGATAGTAACGGTGAGCGGTTTTTGCGGGGCATCTGGCAATAAATCAGCCATAACAGCGCTTTCTAGTTGGCTGACCTGACGATAATGCGCCAGTAATCGGTGACCGGCTTCGGTGGGGTAGGGTGGCTGCCCGCGCACGAGTAGCGGCTGTGCTAATCGCAATTCCAGTTGCTTGATGCGTTGCGACACCGCCGATTGAGTCAGATGCAACGATTGGGCGGCCCGCTCAAAGCTTTGCTCGCTGACTACCTTGTCGAGAGCTGCCAGTAGTTTGTAGTCCAATTCGCTCAATATTGTTTCTCCTAGCTAATGTAGTAACACAGATCTAAACTTTTTCGCCACGTAATACACGGCAGCGCACGGAAAGCTAAATAAATGAGTAACTAATTGTAATTACTATATATACCCTTGTTTGCGTCTGTATTTTTCCGTGTATTCCGTAGCAAAGTATTTTTAAAGGTTTTCAATATTAATTATTCTTATGGTAGTAAAATTATATTAGTTTTACTTAACTCTAACCGCTCTTTAGTCTGGCGGCTATTCGGGTCGATAAAGCGGCATAAACAATGATGTATTGGTTACCTTGGGTACAGGGATTTACGTTGGGTGCGGGGCTGATCATTCCCATTGGCGCACAAAATGCTTTTGTGCTTAATCAGGGCATACGTCGGCAATATCACCTGTTAGTGGCCGCTATTTGCAGCGTATTTGATGTGTTGCTAATCAGCCTTGGCGTATTTGGCGGTGGTGCAGTGTTGCAATCGCACAGCGTGCTGTATTGGGGGATAAGCTTAGCGGGAATAGCATTTTTGTTGCTATACGGAGCCCATTGTTGGCGCAGGGTCTTTCAGCAACAGCAAACGGTGTCGTTAAGTGGGCGACAGCGGGGGTTAAAAGCGGTGATCATCGGCGTATTGGCGGTGACCTTGCTTAATCCGCAAGTCTATATTGAAACCGTGATGATCTTAGGCTCGGTGGGCGGTGGCTTTGCTGAGCAAGATAAATGGGCGTTTGCCATTGGCTGCTTTAGCGCGTCTTTGTTGTGGTTTTTTACCCTAGCGTTGGCCGCGGCTCGCATGAGTAACTGGTTAAACCGGCCGATAATACAAAAGGTAATGGATGGCGCCATCGGCACGCTAATGTGGCTACTGGCAGCCAAGCTGGCGCTGGGATTGTATGAATATGCTTAAGCAGTGTTGAGCTATGAGTGTTGAGTGAATGACGAAGACATGAGATCTAAATCTAAGATTCTTTTTGCCACGGAATACACGGAAAAGCACGACAAAGACTATAGAGGGTAAGAGCTCCAGCATTTCTAAGATCTTACCCATAATGATGTCATGCTTTATCTTGGCAGTTTTCCGTGCTCTTCCGTGTATTCCGTGGCAGATAAGTCTTTAATTGGTAAAGCAAACAGGCCACGGAACCCGCATGGGTTATACGGTGTTACTTAAGCTTGAAGTGCTTGCTCTAGGTCGGCAATGATATCGTCGATATGTTCAATACCAATCGATAAGCGGATCATCTCTGGCTTCACACCTGCTTGTGCTTGCTCGGCTTCGCTCATTTGGCGGTGCGTCGTTGAGGCGGGATGACAAGCCAGTGAGCGGGTATCGCCGATGTTTACTAAGCGCTTGATAAGGTTAAGCGCATCGTAGAAACGGACGCCGGCTTCATAGCCACTTTTTAGGCCAAAAGACAGAATAGCCGAGGGCTTACCTTTCATATAACGCTGGGCGCGTTCATAGTCGGGATGACCTTTTAAGCCCGCATAGTTTACCCAATCAACGGCCGCATGATTCTGTAAATACTCGGCTACTTTAAAGGCGTTTTCAACATGGCGTTCCATGCGCAGCGGCAAGGTTTCTAACCCTTGTAATAGCAAAAAGGTGTTCATCGGCGACAAGCAGCTACCAGTATTGCGCAGTGGTACGGTGCGTGCGCGAGCAATAAAGGCCGCAGGACCAAAAGCCTCAGTATAAACCACCCCATGGTAAGCCGGCTCCGGGTTATTAAACTGCGGGAAACGGTCTTTATGCTTGGCCCAATCAAATTTTCCGCTGTCGACAATCATGCCCCCCAGCGAGTTACCGTGGCCGCCAATGTATTTGGTTAATGAGTGCACCACTATGTCGGCGCCAAAGTCGATGGGTTTACATAGGATGGGGCTGGCTACCGTATTATCGACGACCAAGGGTACGCCTTGGGCATGAGCCACATCGGCTAAGCCTTGTAAGTCGGTGACGTTGCCGGCTGGGTTGCCGATACTTTCGCAAAACACCGCTTTGGTGTTGTCATCAATAAGCTTCGCAATGGCGTCGGAGCTGGCATCTTCGGCGAAACGTACTTCAATGCCCATGCTGGGCAACATATGAGCAAACAGCGTGTAAGTTCCGCCGTAAAGCTGTGGTGTGGTGACGATGTTGTCGCCGTTTTGGGCGAGTGTAATCAGGGCATAGTGAATGGCCGCACTGCCTGCAGAAACCGCTAGGCCCGCTATACCGCCTTCTAATGCCGCCACCCGCTGTTCGATCACATCGTTGGTGGGATTCATAATACGGGTGTAGATATTACCTGGCACTTCTAAGTTAAATAAATCGGCACCGTGCTGGGCGCTGTCAAACTCATAGGCAACGGTTTGATAAATGGGCACCGCAACCGATTTAGTCGTGGGATCGGTAGTGTAACCATGGTGAACCGCGAGAGTTTCGTCTTTCATAAAGTACTGTCCTTGTGCGAGAGAGATAGCCAATGTAGGAACTTTCATGTGGTGTGTAAAGTCGGCTTTAACGAGGTAAAAGAATTTGCACCCATAATCCCCCTTGCGGATGATTGCTTAGTAGCAGTTGTCCGCCGTGCTGATGGATTAGGGTACGGGCAATCGCCAGCCCCAGTCCTATGCTGCCATCTTCTACATTTCTAGCTGAATCTAGGCGGGTAAACGGCTTAAACACTTCTTCTTGCTGCGCGTCAGGAATGCCGGGACCAAAATCGCGGATTTGTATCTGTATTTGCTCGGGCGTGGTGGTTAAGCTTACGTCCACTTTGCCGCCGTATTTCACGCCATTATCGAGCAAGTTTTGTAAGGCCCTGCGCAGGGCGGTGGGGCGGCCTCGGTACAGTACCGTGTCTTGTTCGGCCAAGGTGACGTCATGACCATTATCTTGTAAATCATCACACAGGCTTTGCAGCAAGCTGGGTAAATCTAAGTTTTTTATCGGCTCAGACAAACCATCTTCGCGGGCAAACTGCAAAGTGGCATTCAGCATCTGCTCCATGCGTTTTAAGTTTTGCTGTATTTTTTGCTTATCTTCTCCCTCGGGCAAAAACTCGCAGCGCAGTTGCAGGGTGGTAATGGGTGTGCGCAAGTCATGAGAAATAGCGGCCAGCATGCGAGTGCGATCAGAAATGAATCGGTCTAACCGGTCTTGCATGCGGTTAAAGGCGGTAAGCGTATCGCGGATTTCTCGCGGGCCACTTTCGGTTATGGGGTCGCCTTTATCGCCTCGACCCAAACGCTCGGCCTGCTTAGCCAGCTTTTTTAAGGGCCGGGTGGTGCGCTGTAATAGCCAGATCATCAGGCCCGCTAACAAGGCTGCCAGCACCACAAAAGACAACACGGCTTTAATCGACCAGCTGGGGGGCTCTCTGTCGCTTAACGAGGTAAAGCTAAGCCAGCGGCCGTCTTCAAGTTCAATACCGCCTTGCAGACGAACATCGGCACGAATAGGCGAATGCCGATGGTGTGAGAGATCGCGCGGTGATCTGCTATCTTTGCCATTACTGCGCTCGGCACTAATATAAATAGCCAGCTGTTCGGGGTAGATTAATTTGCTGCGCACTATGTGCTCAAAGCGTTCGCTGTGCTGCTCGGGGGCAATAACGTGATCATTAATGCGCAGGTGTAGTGTTTCGCTGCGGCTGGCGCGCAATATTTCGTCGTGCAAGGCTAACGGTGATTGATTTAATAGCCGGGTGACCGAGATAAGCCGCTGTAAGGTGAAGCGACTGTTTACCTGGCCCAACGTTTCTTCGCGCTCTAGGCGATAAATTTGTATGCCAATAAGCTGGATCAGCACTAGCGCAAACAGGGCCACCATAATAATTTGCCCTGTTAGGCTACCTAGCCAATAGCGTAACTGCTTAATTCCCATGGCGAACATCGGCTGCTAACAGGTAACCGCCTCCCCAAATAGTTTTAATTAGCTGGGGGTGTTTGGAGTCTCTTTCTAGTTTGCGCCTAAGCCGGCTGACGAGGGTATCGATGGCTCGGTCAAAGGCTTGCGCCTCACGACCGCGTGCTAAGTCTAATAGTTGATCTCGGCTAAGCACATGATGAGGTTGTTGAGTAAATACCCGTAATAAATCAAATTCAGCGGTACTTAAGCTAACCGTTAATCCTTGATCGTCACATAATTCACGGCGTGCTAAGTCTAGCGTCCACCGATCAAAGTGGAGCAGTTTAACGGCCTCGATGGCAGCCGGCGCGGTACCAAGTGACTGGCGGCGCAATACCGCCTTAATGCGAGCTAACAGCTCCCGAGGGTTAAAGGGTTTTGGCAAATAGTCATCGGCGCCCATTTCTAGGCCAATAATACGATCGGTTTCTTCGCCAACGGCAGTAAGCATAATAATGGGCACGTCGTTACCTTGGCCGCGTAACTCACGGCATAAGGTAAGGCCATCGTCACCAGGCAGCATTAAATCCAGAATAATAAGGTCCGGTTGCTGATGAGTTAAATATTGGCGCATGGCGTTGCCGTCAGCCACTCCTTGCACTTGATAGCCATGTTGTTCTAAAAACCGTTTTAGTAAATCTCGTATTTCGCGATGGTCATCCACCACCAGCAATTGCTTGCCTTGGTACATCATATTGCACGGCCCTCTTATTGTTACTGGTCCTAGGGTCAGTTGACCTTTCGAGATGATTTTTGCAGCAGTTTGTGGGGGCTTTATATAAGGCATCGCGTATGCCATGTCGTCATTCTCCACACTTTCCATAAATACGAGCGGTAACGCAGTAGAAAGTCCCCACAAACGCAGCCCAGCGGGATTCGGCTAAACGCGTTTAACTCGAACAAAACTTAACCGCGAAAGGTCAACAGACCCTAGTATAAGCGGCTGAACAACAGAAATGATGTCAAAGTATGGCAAGGGGCTTAAGCGTCACACTTTGTGACAAAAAAGACGTTGCCTGACACAGTTTGCTGACAACAAGCTGTTTTAATAGCTAACGAACCCACCCATTTATTGTTGAGGTCATTATGATGAAAATGAAATATAGCGCCCTGTTACTCGCGACTAGTCTGTTGACTGCTCCTGCTTTAGTTAGTGCAGCCGACCATCACTCGGAAAAGTCAGAGGCACATCACAAGCAGAGCATGAAAATGAAAGAGGGTTGCGAGGGCGCGCACCAAGACATGAACAAGCAGCGTCATCATGGTCAGCGCCACAAAGACATGATGGGCGCCAAGATGATGGATCCCGCTCGTTTTGAACAGCACCTCGAGAAACGGCTAGGCAAACTGGAGACACCAGAGCTTAAGGCACAGTTTATCGCCAGCTCTCAGGCGCGACTCGCCTCGGCTGAGCAAGGTCGGTTACTGCACAAGCTGATGGCTGAGCACAAAGCCGAGAAAATCACCGATAAAGCGCTAAAAGCGGCAACCCTCGAAAAAATTACCGCCGACCATAAGCTCAAGCAACTACGTATCAAGCAGATGCAAGACGTGCTGACGGCTGCTAAGAAATAAAAAGTTAAGCACCCAGCGTGAAGAATAAAGGCTGAAGCGTAAAGAGGACAAACTAAGCACCGAAGCCGACAGCTTCGGTGCTTTTTTATGGAGCCTAAAATCTGCTTTGCCACGGAATACACGGAAAAATAAAGATCAGATCTGAAAGGGCCCTTTAATGGTTAACACCATTCAGTTAAGCGTGTTTAGAGCGAATGGTGTACCGAGTTTTTGATATCCGAACGGTCCTGCTCTTGGGCCGTTTTCTTTTTTCAGGCAAAATATAGCGCTTCACTCGCTCGCGCATGGCCCTCAGCTT